>JAJZQO010000024.1 GCA_021847575.1 Bacillota bacterium
AGCCCGTCGAGGAGCTCCTGCGCCGCCGGCGCGATCGTGCCGGACGGCAGCTCCGGGAAGCCGAGTTCGACGATCAGCTCCACCGCGCAACCCTCCCCATCAGGGGATAGCCCTGCGCCTCGCGATCCTTGAGGTAGAGCTCGGCTACGCGCCGCGCGCCCTCGCGGATGCGCGCGATGTACTCCGTGCGCTGCGCCGGCGCGACCGCGCCCCTGGCCTCGAGCAGGTTGAAGAGGTGCGAGCAGTGCAGCACGTGGTCGTAGGAGGCGAAGTAGAGGCCCTCCGCCGCGGCGCGCCTGGCCTCGTTCTCGGCCCCGCGGAATCTCTCGCGCAGATACTCCACATCGGCGTGCAGGAAGCTGTAGGCCGAGTGCTCGTACTCCTCGCGCCGCACGATGTCGCCGTAGGTCAAGCCGGGTACCACCTCGACGTCGAAGACACTCTGGACCCCCTGGACGTACGCGGTGATGCGCTCGAGTCCATAGGTGATCTCTACGGGCAGCACGTCCAGTTCGATGCCGCCCATCTGCTGGAAGTAGGTGAACTGGGTGATCTCCATGCCGTCCACCCAGACCTCCCAGCCGATACCCCAGGCGCCGAGCGTGGGCGCCTCCCAGTTGTCCTCGACGAAGCGCACGTCGTGCGCCCTGGCGTCGAGACCGATCGCGGCGAGCGACCCGAGGTAGAGCTCCTGGACGTCGGCCGGGCACGGCTTGAGCAGCACCTGGTATTGGTGGTGACGGTAGAGACGGTTCGGGTTCTCGCCGAAGCGCGCGTCGGCCGGCCGCCTGGACGGCTCGACATAGGCCACGCGCCATGGCTCGGGACCCAGGGAGCGGAAAAACGTCAGGGGATTCATGGTTCCCGCGCCCTTCTCGACATCGTACGGCTGCCCGATGTAGCAGCCCGCTTCGGCCCAGAAGCGCGCAAGCGCGAGCATCAGTTCCTGCAGGGTCAGTTCGCTCGCCTCCCGCCAAGAAGATAGGCGCCTCCCGTCCCTCAGGGACGGGAGGCGCCTCCCGCGGTTCCACCCTGCTTCCCCCATGCGGGGGCCACTCTTCGTTGGGGCTTTACTGGCGGCCGGTGGCCGCGTTCCTCCCCTGGCTTGCGGGCGCCCGAAAAGCCTCACGGCGGCCCGGCTTCCACCATCCCGGGCTCGCTTCGCGCCTTGCGGGGCTTCACTCTCCCGCGCATCGCCATCCACAGTTTAAGGTGCCGTAGAGGCAGGGGGAAGTCAAGTTGCCGAAGGTGTCGAACCGCTCTGTCGCACGCTGGGCGCAGGCCCGCCCGAGGCTGTCGGTTTCAGTCGGCCGAGGCCGTGGGGAGCGTCAAAGGCCCATGACGCTCTCGGCGAACGCGACCGCTTTGAGTGGCCCTTCGAGGTGGCCCTGCCACGTCAGGTGCAGCAGCCTGCGCGCCTCGGCGCCACCCGGGCCCGGATCCTGGCCGGCCGCCGCGGCCCGCATCGCTTCGAGCGCCGCCCGGCTCGCCGCTACGCCCCCCATGTGGCCGCAGCGGCCGCAGGTGAAGCCGCCGAGCTCCACCTGATACTTCACAGGGGCCGCGAGTTCCCCCCCGCATCCGACGCAGCAAGAGAGCTCGAGACCCCAGCCATAGGCCAGAAGCAGGCCCAGTTCCCCCTGCAGCCAGGCCGCCGCGGGCTCTTCGGCCTCGTCGAGCAGCCGCAGGGCCTGCGCCAGCATCGCAAAGGGACGCAAGGCCTCCTCCTCGCCGCTCTGGATGTCGCAGATCTCGAGCAGCACCTGCGCGGCGGCCATCCTGGCGAGATCGTCGTGCAGCGTGCGGAAGGCCGCGATCTGCGACGCGCCAGTCACCACAGGCTGGAGGCCAGGCCGCTCATAGAGCGTCACCTGCGCAAGCGACGCGGGCTGCAGCATGCCCGCGAGGCGACTTTTCGCCTTGCGGGCGCCAGGCACGCGCGCGAGCGCGCGTCCCTCAGGCGTGAGCAGGCTGACGCGGCGATCGGTCTCGCGCAGGTCCTGCGAGCGCAAAACGATCGCCTGCGTCTCGCGATAGCCCGTCATGAGCGGTCCACGGCCCGCCGCACCGGGGGCCGGAAGGTGAGGAACACGGCGAGAGCCAGCACCACCAGCCCGAGCGCGAGCGGCGCGCTCGCGAAAATGTGCTGGAGGCGACCCAGGCGCGGCCAGAGAACGACGAAGCCGACCGCCGCCGCGCCAGCCGCCGCGAGCAGCACGGCCCCGGCCGCGGCGTCCTTGGCCGCGGCCGCCAGGGGATGCATCCGCTGCCCTACCGTCAGGTCGACGGCGCGCTCGATGGCGGTGTTGACGAGCTCGATGGCGAGGACGAGTGCGATCGCGAGGATGAGGGCGGCCCACTCGATCCGCGGCAGGCCCTCCACCGCGGCTACGTAGAGCACGGCCTCCGCCACCGCCAGATGGACGCGCAGGTTCGCCTCCGCGGCGAAGGTGAGCGCGATGCCGCGCACAGCGTAGCGAAAGGCGTCCGGTCGCATCAGCGCGCGATGCCCAGCGCGGCGAGCACGTCCTCCTGCAGGCGCTGCATCTCCTGGTCCTCTTCAGGCGTCATATGGTCGTAGCCCAGGAGGTGGAGCGTGCCGTGGACCACGAGAAAGCTCATCTCGCGCAGCAGGCTGTGCCCGTACTCCCCGGCCTGCTGCCTGGCCCTGGGCGCCGAGACGACGATATCGCCGAGCAGGCAGGGCTCCTTGGGCCGCTCCTCCTCGAGCGGAAAGCTGAGAACGTCGGTCGTGCGGTCGACGTTGCGGTAGCGCAGGTTGAGCTCGTGCATCTCGCGGTCGTCGACAATGCTGAGGGACACCTCGGATCCCGCAAGTCCCTGGCGCTCGAGACATGTCTCGATGGACAACTCCATCGCGCGCATGACGGAACTGTCGAGAGCCACCTCGTCCTGACGCACCTCGATCTCCACCAAGCGGTCGCGCGCCCCGGGGGGCGCTCCCTCCAATCCTAGCCGCGCCGGCGCAGGAGCTCTTCGAGTCCCTCCGTCTGATACTCGACACGCGTGTGGTGCACGGCGCTCAGCACCCGCACGAACGCCTTGCCGATCATCTCGAGGTCCCTGAGGGTCAAGTCGGTCTCGTCCAGCTGCCCCTCGTGCAGGCGCTCCTGGATGAGCCGCCTGACGGTCGCCTCGATCCCGCTCGTCGTGCGGCCGCGCATGGCGCGCACCGCCGCCTCGCAGGTGTCCGCGAGCATCAGCACGCCGGTTTCACGGCTTTGCGGCTTCGGCCCCGGATAGCGGAAGTCCTCCTCGCGCGGCGGGTTTTCGGGATGCAGGTCCTTCGCCTTGCGATAGAAGTACTGGACCAGCGTCGTGCCGTGGTGTTCGGCGATGAAGCGCCAGAGGTCCCGCGGCAGCCGGTACTCCTGCGCCAGTTCGAGCCCTTCCTTGACATGCGACGTGATCACCAGGGTGGAGAGCATTGGCGACAGCTTGTCGTGCGGGTTCTCCATGTCCGTCTGGTTGTCGATGAAGAAGTAGGGCCGGCGCATCTTGCCGATGTCGTGGTAGAAGGCGCCGACGCGGCCGAGCAGGCTCTGCGCGCCGATCGCGTCGCAGCCGGCCCCCGCCAGGTTCGAGACGATCAGCGAGTGGTAGTACGTGCCGGGGGCCTCGAGCAGCAACCGGCGCAGGAGCGGCTGGCTCGGCGAGGAGAGCTCGAGCAGCCTGAGGCTCGTCAGGACACCGAAGGCGTTCTCGAGCAGCGGCGCCGTGGCGAGCGGCGCCCCGATCGAGATGAGGCTCCCCACGAGAAGCCAGCCGATCGCGGGCCAGAATGTGGGGTCGGGCGCGAAGGGAGCGCCCAGCAGTTCCAGCGTGCCGAGCGCCAGCACGCCGCTCAAGGCGACGACACCGCCGGCGCGCAGGAGCTGGTTGCGGTCCGCGAGGCGCTGGACGACGAGGGCGCCGACGAAGGTCTCGAGCGCCAGCACGACCGTGACGCGGGGATCCACGCCGAAGGCGGCCTGCAGCACGAGCCCCGTGACGAGGCCGATGCCGAGTCCGACGCGCGCGTCGAAGAGCATCGCGCCGAGCACCGCCACGGCGGCGAGCGGCACGAGGTAGGGTGAGACCACGAGGGCGAGCCGCGCCAGACCGAGCTCTCCCACGATCAGGACGATGATGAGTCCGAGGTTCGCCTCGTCCCGCATCAGGCCGGGGAAGAAGCGCTGCAGGTAGCCGAGCAGCACGAGAAGCGACGCCGCCGCCAGGAGTACGGCGCCGGCCACGGCGGGCCAGTTCTGCTGGCCGTTGAGCAGGCCGTACTGGCGCAGGACGACGATGTCCTCCCTGGTGACGCGCGCGCCGCGCTGCACGATGAGCTGGCCCTGCTCGATGACGGGCTGCGGCACCGCGGCGACGGCGCGGCTGCGCGCGAGCTCCGTCTCGGAGGCGCTCACACGCATGTTCGGCGTGGCGGCCTCGCGCTCGACCGCCGTCAGGAAGTAGGTCTCTGAGGCCTGCGTGAGGCCGAGTGACTCGACGGCGAGCGACAGCGCGTCGCGCTCCGCCCCGATCTGCGATGGCTGATAGTTCGCCTGCTGCAGGACGCGCGACGCGACAGCCCCGGCCAGGTGCTGCAGGTTGCCGAGTTCTGCCGGGCTCAGGGCGAGGATGTGCACGATGTCGGCCTGCGGCAGGGCAATTCCCACCTGATCCGTCCAGGCGGCCTGCGCGGCGGCAGGCGCCGTGTTCTTGGCCAGGCTCCCCTCGAGGGCGGTCACGGTGCCGAATACGCTGGAGATGTGGTTCTCCATGTTCGGCAGGGCCTTCTGGTCGGTGACGTAGACCGGCTGCACCGAGCGCAAGGCCTGGTCCTTGAGCTGCTGGTAGAGCGGCTGGTTCAGCTCGCGGCGCGGCGCGTAGACGTCGCGCGGAGCGACCTCCCCCGCGCGCAGCGAAACCTGGCCGGTGAAGAGTCCGCTGAGGAGGAGGAGCGTGATGGCGACGAAGCCGCCCAGGACCCATCCGAGCCTGCGGTGTCCCACCGCGTGGTACCAGAGGGTCAGACGGCGGACCATGCGTTCATCTCCTGCCTTAGGGGGCGTGGGACCTCAGCTCGTACGCCTTGATGATCTTCTGCACGAGCTCGTGGCGGACGACGTCGTGGTCGTCGAGGTAGACGAAGGCGATGCCCTCGATGTCCGACAGGAGCTTCGCCGCCTCCTCGAGCCCCGAGAACTGGCCGCGCGGCAGGTCGACCTGCGTCACGTCGCCGGTGATGACCGCCTTGGAGCCGAAGCCCATGCGGGTGAGAAACATCTTCATCTGCTCGGGCGTGGTGTTCTGCGCCTCGTCGAGGATGATGAAGGAGTCGTCGAGGGTACGTCCGCGCATGTAGGCGAGCGGCGCGATCTCGAGCACGGCCCGCTCGCGCAGGCGATCGACCTGCTCCATGCCGAGGATGTCGAAGAGGGCGTCGTAAAGCGGCCTCAGGTACGGGTCGACCTTGTCCTGCAGATCGCCGGGCAGGAAGCCGAGCTTCTCGCCGGCCTCGACGGCCGGCCTGGTCAGGATGATGCGCTCGACCTGCCGCTGCTTGAGAGCGGCGACGGCCATGGCCATGGCGAGGTAGGTCTTGCCTGTGCCCGCGGGGCCGATGCCGAAGGCGATGTCATGCGTGCGGATGGCCTCGACGTACACGCCCTGTCCCGGCGTCTTCGGCCGGATGCCGCGTCCCCGGGTGGTCACGACGATGGCGCCTTGCGGCTCGTTGCCGCCGTCGCGCCTCGCGCTGCGGATCGCCTGCCGCACGTCGCCGACGCCAATCGGCGCGCCGCTGCCGGCCTGTTCCATCAGCTCGGCGAAGACGCGCAGCACCGCCTCCCTGTCGGCGGCGGCACCGCCGATCAGCACCGCGTTGCCGCGGCTCGCGATCTCGACCGGGAACGCCTCCTGGATCGCGCGTAGATTCTCGTCCAGGTGTCCGAAGATCTGCTCCGCCGTGCGGTTGTCCGCCACTTCGAAGCGGCTCTGGAAGCGCTCGTCACTCAATCTTGGGTTCTGCCCCCTGCCTTGGCGTGCGCGATGTCGGTCTCGGCCTCGACGGACACCACCGCCTGGAGGTTGCCGCCGACCCGTCGCACCTGCGTACGGAGCGCCAGGAGCTTTGCTCCCGGCATGCTGCGCTTCACCGTTGCTAGAGCCAGGGAGGTCGCACGCAGTTCGACATATGTAGCGCTTCGCACGACCTTGAGCGTACGCAGTTCGACATATGTATAGCGGCCCACTTCGACGGAGCCGAGGGGAATCCTCCAGATGGTGGCCGTGCGGCGGGCCTGGCCAAACGGTTTGGTGGAGCCTTGTGGCGTCCATTGTCGCCCCATGGGCAGCGAGATATACCAGCGCGTCGCCCGCCGGCCCGTCGCATAGCTGCGGCGCGAGCGCACGGGGAAGGTGTAGTGGTAGCTGCGCCACACCCTGGCGAACACCTCGCCGCGGCTGGACCCCCCGCGCGGCGCGACGAGCGGCTCGCCCCGCACCACCGTGTCGCCGGACTTGACGAGAGGCAGGCCCTGCAGCACGACGACGCGCGTCACGTAGCCGCGCTCTGCGGCGAACAGCGCGCCTCGCGCTGCCGGCGGCTCAGGCTTGGCCGGCCGCCAGTCGGGAGCGGCGTAGATCACCGCGCGCACGCCGTCGACGCGCACCGCCGCGAAGATCAGGCCTGGCACCTGGAGTGGGATCTGCTGGCCGATGCGGTAGGGGTCGAGCGCCGCGCGCAGGGCCCCTTGGCGCAAGCCGAGCCGATGCGCGGCGGCGAGGATCCGCGCCTTCGGGATGCCGTTCGGGCCGACAACCGCGACCTGCCAGATGTGGCCCGCTGCGAAGGCGTAGAGCAGGAGGGCCAGGGCGGGCCAGACGAGGCGCCATGGCCGCCGGCGCAGGGCGCGCAGCATGAGCGGCCAGCCGCCGTGTCCCAGCACGGCGAGCCGCCCTTGGCCGGCGAGCGCCCGCCGCAGCGCCATGAGATCGCCGATCGGCACATCGAGCTCGATCTGGCCATGCCGCTGCACGATGCGGCGAACACGCGCACCGCTCTCGGCGATGGCCCGCCAGAGCCGCCCGCCTTCGCCGCGGTAGGCGAGCCGCAGCCAGATGCCCTCAGCCACTTTGGTAGCGCATGCCCTCGATGCGCCCCGTGACGAGGATGGCGTCACGATCGACCGCCCCGACGGTCAGTTCCTTGCCCCAAATCTCAAGCGGTCCGATGCGGGTCGCCACGACGGCGACGCCGTCCTTGAAGGAGCGCACCCCGAGATGATTCTCGACCAGCACCTGCAGGTTGCCGATGCAGCGCAGCTGCGGCAGATCGAGACTGGCCGTCTCGGGCAAGTCAAGCCAGCGTCCCAGGCCGAGACGCAGGTCGGCCACCGCAGAGGCCCCCCTTGCCACCGTCTCGCATGCAGGCTATGCCGGGTCCGCTCCCGCCATGTCCTGGCGGGAAGCCGGGGCGAAGCCCTAGAATAGGCAGCAGTGGCCAAGCCATGACGCATCGAGGGGGAAGAAGACATGCGCAAGATCCCGCCGATCGCCTCCGTCGCCGCAAAGGGCCCGCTCGGAATCGTCCAGTTGCCGCGCCTTTGGAGCAAGGTGCTGCTCGATCAGAAGGGCCTCCTGCCGGAGGGTTACTACCCCTGCGGCCAGGGCTTCGACCGCGTGGTGCTGGAGGGCCTCGGCCTCGATCGCGAGGAGGTGCTGGCCTACCTCACCGGCGAGATGCCCACCTACGCCCAGTTCGAGGCGTGGGTCGTCGCGAAGTGCGGCGGCCAGGTGCCGCAGGAGAAGATCGACAAGGTGAACGACTACATCCTCGGCCGCGAGTTCCCCGAGGATCGCTCGGCCGCCATCCTGGAGCGCTGCGGCTACCCTGCCGACACGGCCATCCGCCACGGCGCGGTGCTGAACCAGCTCGACGACTGGGACGAGTTCCACCGCTACCTGACCGGCGCGTGAAAGGCGCGGTGCGGGCCGCATGACGTCGAGGCAGGGCGAGGCGTTCCGTGACAGGGCGTTCGGCGAAAGCGATCTCGCGGAGCTGGAACTGAAGGACTGCCGCTTCGAGCGCTGCGACTTCACCGATGTGCGCTTTCGCGACGTTGTGCTTGAGCGGTGCACCTTCAGCGACTGCCGCTTCGCCGGCGCCGACCTGGGCGGTCTCGCCGCCCACGCCTGCTCGTTCCTCACCTGCGACTTCCGCGGTGCGATCGCGATGCTCGGCGGCCTGCTCGACGATTGCCGCATGACCGGCAGCAGCTTCACCGAGGCGAGGATTCCCGGACTGCGCATCCTGGGCGGCGACTGGTCGCTCGTCAACCTGCGCGGCCTGGACCTGCGCGGGCGGCGGCTCGCCGGCCTGCGCCTGCGGGAGGCGGATCTCTCCGCTTGCAACCTCGAGCGGGCAGACCTGCACGGCGCGGATCTGCGCCAGGCCATGCTCGCCGGCGCGCATCTGCGCGGCGCCGACCTGCGCGGGGCCGAGCTCGGCGGCACCGACCTCGGCCACCTGGACCTCACGGGCGTCAGGCTGGACGCCGAAGGCGCCCTGGCGGTCGCCCGCTCCCTGGGAGCCATCCTGGACTAACCGCGAGGCGTTCCGCGATCCGCCTCAAGACCTGATCGCCGAGACGATCTCCTGCACGAAGTGCCAGGTCGCCTTGCCGCCGTCGCGGGAGTCGATCAGTCCCCAGATCTCTTCGAGAAAGTCCTCGCGATCGCCCGCGGCAGATCTCCACCGCCTGAAGCGTCAGGCCGAGGCGGGCGAGCGGCACGCTCAGCTGGCCCGTGCCCAGCCGATCTCGAGCGCCCGGCTTTCGGCCGTGAGCCCACCCGCGTTTGCGACGCCCCGCACCACCTCGTCCGGGTAGCCCGGCCGGTAGCGCTCGCAAAGCGCAGCGACCGTGTCGAAGGCCTCCCGCCGGCGCCGCGGATCACGGTCCGCCAAGGATCGTCCTCCTCTGCCTCAGGGGCCGCTTCCCTCCGAGAGGATCTGCCATGGGCCGTTCAGGTTCGAGACAGCGAAGAAGTAGGTGTTGCCACCCGAGCGGCGCGGTGCCCCCTCGGGATACCTCACGTCGGCGCCGAAGCAGAGGTCGTAGAACGATGCGCGCCCCACCCTGTCGACGGTGCCGCCCTCGAAGCGCACTTGCGTCGCGGTGCGCAGAGCGAGGTCCGGGCTGCCGCCGGACTGGGGCGCCATCAGCGATTTCGCGGCCGCGACGCGCCCTGCGACCAGGTCCTCGAAGTACCGCTCGACCACCTTGGCGGCCGCCGGCCTCGCGGTCTCGTGCACCTGGCTGTGCAGGGACGGCAGACGGGCGAGGGGCAGGAGGTCCGCCATCCGCTCGCTCTCGCCCGGCCACTCCTGCACGGTGACGAGTACCCACTGCGCCTTCCTGCCGTCGCGTGCCGTGACCGTCACCGGGTGCCACCAGATGTCGACGCCCGGCCCCCACGCGCTGCCACCACCGACCACGACGGATCGCGGGCTGCCGAACTTGATGCGGCCGGGCCGGACGCTGGGACTCGCGAGCCGCCAGATCAGCCGGCGGTCGTAGGTCTTGCGCAGGCCGAGCTCGGCCTGCCAGTACTGGCGCATGCGGGTGCTGTTGTCGGGGGCAGTGCCGTTCACGACGGGCAGCTGCACCCTGATCGCGGTGGGCGCCGCAGACGCCCCCGCCGCGACGCCGATGGCAGCGGACGAAAGCAGGGCGATCAGCAGAGCCGGCACGAGGGTTCCGCGCCGCAAGGCGGCCACCACCTCTGACGGGTCTTCGCCATGATCGTACGCCGGCCGCATGGCAGTTCCACCGGGCATTGTTCGCGTTCTTGCGCAGACCCCCGGCAACATCGGGACCCGGCCGCCATCCGGCGTCCGGGTCCCCTTCCTGCGCCGCCTCAGCCGCCGAGCAGCCGCTTCGCGGTCTCCTGCACCAGGCGGCCGTCCGCCTTGCCGCGCATGGCCTGCATCACGGGCCCCATCACCTTGCCGATGTCGCGCATGCCCTGCGCGCCCGACGCCTCGATCTGCGCCCTGACGGCCGCCTCGATCTCCTCGGGGGTCGCCTGCCGCGGCAGGTACTCCTGCAGCCAGCGGATCTCCTCGCGCATCTTTTCGACGAGGTCGGCCCGTCCGCCCCGCTCGTAGTCCGGCAGGACATCCTGGCGCGAGCGCACCTCGCGCGCGAGCACGTCCACGACCTCGTCGTCCGTCAGCTCGCGCCTGAGTTCGATCTCCCGGTTCTTGACCGCCGCGAGCGCCAAGCGAAGCACGGAGAGGCGGGCCTTGCCCGCCTCCCTGGCCTTGAGCGCCGTGCGCATGTCATCGTTCAGCCGTTCCCTGAGCACGAAGCTCCCTCCACGATCTCAGCCGTGCTTGCGCTTGCGCGCAGCCTCGGACTTCTTCTTGCGTCGTACGCTTGGCTTCTCGTAGTGTTCCCGCTTGCGCACTTCGGAAAGCACGCCCGCGCGTTGGCATTGGCGCTTGAAGCGGCGGAGAGCTTGGTCCAAGGTCTCGCCCTTGCCGACCTTGACTTCGGACATTACGTCACCCTCCCCTCCGACAACGCTAATTATTTCATCCTAGACAAGAATCCCGGCGCAGTCAACTTCATTAGCCCGGCGGCCACACCATCTGTCGGCCGCCCAGTAGGTGCAGGTGCAGATGCGATACGGTCTGCCCGCCCTCGGGACCGGAGTTGACCACGAGCCGGTATCCTGAAGGCCATATTCGCCGCTGCACCGCGAGCTCCTGCGCCGCGCGCGCCAAGCCTGCGACAATGCCGACATCCTCTGGCGGCACGTCCTGCAGCGAGCCGTAGTGCCTGCGCGGAATGACAAGAATGTGGGTCGGCGCCTGCGGGTGCAGATCCTCGAACGCGACCACGTCCTGGTCCTCGTAGAGCAGCTGCGTCCCCATCTCGCCCCGGGCGATCGCACAGAAGATGCAATCCACGGCATCCACTCCTACGACCCGGTTTCGCGGCCGCCGCCCGGATTCCTTTCGGCGTGGCGCTGCAGCGCAAGGTCGATCAGCCGGTTGCACAGCTCGCGCGCGGGAACGCCCGTCGCCTGCCAGAGCAGCGGGAACATCGAGAAGGCGGTCATGCCCGGAATGGTGTTGATCTCGTTGATGTAGACCTGATCCGTCCCTTCGTCGTAGAAGAAATCGACGCGCGCGAGGCCGGCGGCGTCCACCGCCTGGAACGCCCTGACGGCATAGTCGCGCACGCGCTGCGAGACGTCCTGCGGCAGCTGGGCGGGGATCTGGAGCCCTGACGAGCCGTCGTACTTCGCGGTGAAGTCGTAGAAGACGCCGGACGAGACCACCTCGCCCACGACCGATGCCTCGGGCCGGTCATTGCCGATCACGCCGCACTCGAGTTCGCGCGCCCGCACACCCTGCTCGACGATGATGCGCCGGTCGTGGCGCGACGCGGCAAGCAGGGCCGCCGGCAGTTCGCCTGGGTCGGCGACGCGCGAGATGCCGATCGAGGAGCCGAGGTTGCACGGCTTGACGAAGAGCGGATAGGCGAGGTCCTTCAGCCGGTCCGCGACCAGTTCGTCGTCGGCGAGCTCCGAGCGCAACAGCAGCCTGTACGGCCCTACCGGCAGACCCGCCTGCCGGAAGACCATCTTCATCACGGCCTTGTCCATCGAGACGGCCGACCCGAGCACCCCGGCGCCGACATACGGCAGACCCGCCAGTTCGAGCAGGCCCTGCAGGGTGCCGTCCTCGCCGTGCGGCCCGTGCAGCACCGGAAAGACGACGTCGATGTCGTTCATGCCGCGCGCCGCCTCGGTCAAAGGCAGCCGGGGCGCCACGGGCGCGATCTCCTCCCCGGCTGCGCCCCGCTCGCCCGCCTGGGCCGAGAGTGCCCGCAAAGCATCGCTGCCGATCGCGAACCGCCCGGCGCGCGAGATGCCGATCTCAACCACATCGAAGCGCTCCGGGTCCAGGCTGTCGAGCACAAAGCGCGCCGACTGCAGCGACACGTCGTGTTCCGCCGACTGCCCGCCGAAAATCACGCCAACCCGGATCCGCCTCGACAACGCCGCCACCCCCGCCCATGCTATGCCGATGCCCGCGGGTTCATGCCCGCTCTGCCGCCACCGCCCGCCAGTCGCCCTCGCTCGCCTGAGCGGCGAGCCGCAGCCCGGCGGCGCGGACATCGCCGTCGAACGTGCTGTCGTCGCGCAGGATGCCGCCGAGGATCGCGCAGCCGCCGGCGGCGAGCCTGCGCCGCAACAGCGGCAGATACGGCCGCACGCCACGTCCGGAGATGTTCGCAAGGATGATGTCCGCCGGCCTGCCGCCGCCCGGCAGGCTGCCCTGGCGCACGTAGCCCTGCAGGCCATTTCGACGCAAAGTGTCGCGCGTGGCCGCCACCGCGAGCGGGTCGAGATCGTACGCCCTGAGGCGCCCCGCGCCGAAAACCAGGGCCGCAGCGCCAAGGATGCCGCTGCCGGAGCCCATGTCGATCACGTCCTGCCCGGGCCGCACCCGCTCGAGCAGCAGGCGCAGGCAGGTGACGGTCGTCGGGTGGTCGCCGTAGCCGAAGGCCGCGCCTGGCATCACGCGCAGCACGCGCTCGCCCGCCATGGGGCTCGCCGACCGCCAGGGCGGCTCAACCCAGAGCCCGGGCGCCACGCGGATCGGCCCGACACTCTTGCGGTATTCCCGGACCCAGTCTACCGCCGGCGCAGGCCCCGCCTCCACCCGTGCGGGGCCGAAGTACGGCTCGATGCGGCTGCGCACGAGTCCGTGCAGCGTCTGCGCGAGCTGTCGCGCCTGCCTGGCCGGCAGCCAGATCGCAGCGCCGCTCTCGAGCGAAGCCGCCGCGGGCGGCGCCGAGATGTCGTCGCCCGCCGGCAGCGCGGCGGGGCCCAGAATCTCGACGCCGTAGGCGCCGGTCTCCTGCAAGAGCTCCGCCACCGCGTCGACCGCCTCGGGGCTCGCGAGCACCGCAAGGCGCCAGAGCTCAGCGGAAGGCGTCCCGGACCCGTCCGAAGAAGCCGCGATCGTCCTCGCCACCCTTGTGCGCATCCCGCAGACGCTGCAGAAGTTCCCTCTCCTCGGACGAAAGGCGCTTGGGCACCTGCACCACGACGTGGACGACGAGGTCGCCCCGGCCGCCGCCCCTGAGATGCGGCATGCCCCTGCCGCGCAGCCGGATCTCCTGGCCTGGCTGCGTGCCCTCGCCCACCTTGACCTTGATCGGCCCGTCGATGCCCTTGAGGTCGTACTCGTCGCCGAGCGCGGCCTCGGGGAAGCCGATCGCCAAGTCGACGTGCAGTTCCGTGTCCTGGCGCGAGAAGCGGTCGTGCGGCCGCTCGCGCACGAAGACGTACAGGTCGCCGGGCGGGCCGCCGCGCTGGCCGGGCTCGCCCTCGCCCGAGATGCGCACGCGCGCGCCGTCGCCGACGCCCGGCGGTATGCGCACCTTGAGGGTGCGGCTGCGCCGCTGGCGCCCGCTGCCGCGGCAGACCGGGCAGGCCTCCGCAACGGTCTGGCCGGCGCCGTGGCAGGTGGGGCAGGGCCGCGCCGTGACGAAACGCCCGAAGGCGGTGTCGCGCGCCTGCTGCACCTGGCCGCTGCCGCCGCAGCGCGTGCAGCGGGTCGGCTGCTGGCCGTCCTTGCCGCCCGTGCCGTGGCAGGCCTCGCAGGCCTCCTGGCGCTGGACCCTGAGCTCGCGCTCGACGCCGTGGAAGCAGTCCTCGAGCGTCAACTCGACGTCGACGCGCAGATCCTCGCCGCGCGCGGGACCCGTGCGCCTGGCCGCCCCGCCGCCGCCGCCGCCACCTCCGAAGAAAGCGTCGAAGATGTCGCCGATGTCGCCGAACGGATTCTGACCGCCCCCGAACGGGCCCTGGCCACCGAAGCCGGCTCCCGGGCCGTCGGCCGAGCCGAACTGGTCGTAGCGGCTCCGCTTCTCGGCGTCCGAGAGCACGGAGTAGGCCTCGCCGATCTCCTTGAACTTCTCCTCGGCGCCCTTGTCGCCCGGATTCATGTCCGGGTGGTACTGGCGGGCCAGTCGGCGGAAGGCCTTTTTGATCTCCTCTTCGGAGGCGCCGCGCGGCACACCCAGCACCTCGTAGTAGTCCTTCGCCAACCTTCAGCCCCTCACTCTCGCGCCTTCGCCACGCGCACCAGGGCGGGACGGACGACGCGGTCCTGGATGCGGTATCCCGTGCGGACCTCCTGGGCCACGGTGCCTGGCGCCAGATCCGACTCCTGCTCGCCGATCGCCTCGTGCAGCGCCGGGTCGAACGGCTGCCCGTCCGCGGCGATCGGCTCGAGCCCGAGGCGGGCGAGGACGTTCAGAATCTTGCCGTGGACGAGCGCGACGCCCGCGCGCAGCGGGTCGTCCGCCGGAGCGGCGCCGAGCGCCAGCTCCAGATCGTCCTGGATCGGCAGCAGGAGCGCTGCGGTCTCCTGCTGCAGGCGGAGCCTCTGCTCATCCTCGTCGCGCCTCTGGCGCCGCCTCAGGTTCTCGAAATCGGCGAGCAGCCTGAGATTCTGCTGCTCGAGCTCCGCGACGCGCTCCGCGAGCGCCGTCCTGGCGGATTCCGCCTCCGGCCCGGAGTCCGCACCGCTCAAAGTCTCCTCCCCGCCTGCGCGGGTTTCGTCGTCGTCGCTGCGCGTAGCCGTCCCTCCAACGTCAGTTGATCGCCTGCTCAAGGCCCTTGAAGACCTCCTCGGCCAGCGCGAGGGCCTTGGCGTAGTCCATGCGCTTGGGGCCGATCAGCCCGAAGCGGGCCACGATCTCGCCCTGGCGCTCGATGCCGAACGCCACGATCGAGAGCTCGCGCGTCTCGGGCGAACGGTTCTCCTCGCCGATGCGCACGCTGACGCCGCCGCGGCCGCTGGCCGCGAGCAGGAGCTCCTGCAGGACGCCCGACTGCTCGATCAGCTGGACGGCGCCGCGGATGCGTTCGGGCTCGCGGAACTCGGGCTGCGCCAGGAAGTGCGACGTGCCGGCGATGCGCACCCTCTCTTCGCCGGTAGCCAGGCAGTCCTCCAGGAACGCGAGGAGTTCCTCCTGCATGCGCCCCTTGATCTCGCGCGCGACGGCCTCCACCATCGTGCGCGTCAGGCGCAAGAGGCTCATGCCATGCAGTTCCTGCGATAGCGCCCAGAGCGCCTGCTGCAGGCTCTGCAACTGCATGCCGTCGGGCATCTCGAGCAGTCTGTGCTGCACGAAGTGGTCCGTGACAAGCACGAGCGCGATCTGGCCCTCGCCGGCCTCCAGTGCGTCGAGCCGCCTCAGGTGGGCGTTGCGGGGACCCGGTCCGAGACCGACGGCGAGAAATTCGCCGGCGGTGGAGAGCAGCCCGAGCGTCTGGCTCACAAGGTAGTCGATCTCCCGAACCTGCCGCAGGTAGAGCGAGCGGATGCGCCGGAACGCCTCCTGCTCCATCGGCCGCGGCTCCATCAGTTCATCGACGTAAAGGCGGTAGCCGCGGTCGGAGGGAACGCGTCCGGCCGACGTGTGGGGCTTGTCGAGCAGGCCGAGCGCCTCGAGGTCCGCCATCTCGTTGCGGATCGTGGCGGAACTCACGCCAAGGCCGAGCGTGCGCGCCAGCGTGCGCGACCCGATCGGCTCGGCCGATGCCACGTAGTCCTCGACAATGGCGCGCAGGACCTGCCGCTTGCGCCGGTCGAGTTCCACATCGACGCCCCCTTCTCGTTTAGCACTCAACATATGAGAGTGCTACGTTGAACGTACCATGCGACAAAAAAACGTGTCAAGGCAGGAACGGCTCCGCCACGCGGTGCAAAAGCCAGCGTCCGGCCGCCGTCGGCCGCACACGCCCCGGCAGGGCTTCGAGCAGGCCCTGCCGCACGAGCTGGCGGCGCACGCCCGGATAGGCGGCGTCGAGCGGGACGCCGAAGCGCAGGCTGAACGCCCTGAGCGAGAAACCCTCCGTCAGGCGCAGGCGCAGGTAGATCCACTCGCCGCGCCTGCCGTCCGGCGACAGCGTCTCCTCGCCGGCGCAGGCCTCGCCCTGCGCCCCGACGGCCTTCAGGTACGGCCCGGGGCCCGCCACGTTCCACGAGCGCCGGCCGGACATGTGCGAATGCGCGCCTGGACCGAAGCCGCGGTAGTCGCCCTGGTGCCAGTAGAGCAGGTTGTGGCGCGAGCGGCGGCCGGGCCGCGCGAAGTTCGAGATCTCGTAGCGCTCGAGGCCATGCTGGAGGCAAGCCCTGGCGACGGCCTCGCCGGCCTCGACCACCTCGTCGTCGGAGGGCAGCGGCAACGTGCCGCGCGCCCGCAGCGCACCGAAGTAGGTGCCATCCTCCACTTCGAGCGCATAGGCGGAGAGGTGCTCGGGACCGAGCGCCAGCGCCTCGCGGGCGTCCCTTTCGGCCTCGGCGGCCGTCGTGCCGGGCAGTCCGTAGATGACGTCGATGTTCAGGTTGTCGAAGCCCGCCTGACGGGCGGCCCGCACCGCAAGGCGCGTGTCCTCCGGCGCATGGCCGCGGCCGAGCCGCCGCAGCATCGCCGCATCGAAGCTCTGGGCACCGATCGAGAGGCGCGTCACGCCGGCCCGCGAGAGCTCTTGCAGCAGGGCGACGTCGACCGTACCCGGGTTGCACTCGAGCGTCACCTCGGCGCGCGGCACGACCCGGTAGCGCCGCCGCAGGGCCTCGAGGATGGCCGCGATCGCCCGCGGCGGGAACAGGCTCGGCGTCCCGCCGCCGAAGTAGATCGACCTCGCCTGGCGGCCCCGATCGTCGCCAGGGGCCCGCGCGATCTCCTCGACGATGCCCGCGGCCATCGCCTCGAGCGTCCCCGGCCGCGGCGGCAGGCGGTAGGCGTTGAAGTCGCAGTAGTGGCACTTGTAGGGGCAGTACGGCATGTGCAGGTAGACGCCGACCCCGTCACTCACCGCGTCTCAGGACGGCCATGAAAGCCTCCTGCGGCACCTCCACCTGGCCCAGCCGGCGCATGCGCTTCTTGCCTTCCTTCTGCTTCTCGAGGAGCTTGCGCTTGCGCGTGATGTCGCCGCCGTAGCACTTCGCCAGGACGTCCTTGCGCAAGGCGCGGATCGTCTCGCGCGCAAGCACCTTGCCGCCGACGGCGGCCTGGATCGGCACGTCGAAGAGCTGGCGCGGGATCACCTCGCGCAGCTTCTCGCAGACGGCGCGCCCCTGGCTCTGCGCGCGGCTCTGGTGGACGATGAAGGAGAGCGCGTCGACCATCTCGCCGTTCAGCAGCAGGTCGACGCGGACCAGGTCGCCGTCCCGCTCGCCCGCGAGCTGGTAGTCGAGCGAGGCGTAGCCGTGCGTGCGCGACTTCAGCTGGTCGAAGAAGTCGTACATGATCTCGCCGAGCGGCAGCTCGTAGGCCAGCATCGCCCGCTCGGGCGAGGGGTACTCGATCGTGCGGAAGACGCCGCGGCGCTCCTGGCAAAGCTCCATCACGGGACCGACGAAGCTCGTCGGCGCGATCAGCGTCGCCGCGACGTACGGTTCCTCGACCCGCTCGATCCCCCTGCCGGCGTCGAGGGCGGCCGGGTTCTCGATCCGCTCGACGCCTCCGTCGTGGTAGTGGATCGTGTAGACGACGCTCGGCGCCGTGACGACGAGGTCGATGTCATACTCGCGCTCCAGGCGTTCCTGCACGATCTCGAGGTGCAACAGCCCGAGGAAGCCGCAGCGGAAGCCGAAGCCCAGCGCCCCCGACGTCTCGGGCTCGAAGGACAGGGCACCGTCGTTCAGCTGCAGCCGCTCGAGCGCCTCGCGCAGCAGGCCGTAGTGGCTGGGCTCGCTCGGGTAGAGGCCGGCGAAGACCATCGGCACCGCGGGGCGGTAGCCCGCAAGGGGCTCCTGCGCGCCGCCCTCGACCGTCGTGACGGTGTCGCCGACGCGCGCGTCGCGCACCACCTTGATGCCTGCGGCGAAGTAGCCCACTTCGCCCGCGGCGAGCTCCGCGACGGCGGTCGGCTGCGGCCGGAAGACGCCGAGGTCGCTGACCTCGTAGGCGGCGCCGGTGGCCATCAGGCGGATGCGCTGTCCCGCCCTGATGCGCCCGTCCACCACCCGGATGTGGCAGACGACGCCGCGGTAGGCGTCGAAGTGCGAATCGAAGATCAGGGCCTTGAGCGGCCGTTCGCTGTCGCCCCGCGGCGGCGGCACCCGCTCGACGACGGCGTCCAGGATGGCGCCGATGCCGGTGCCCTCCTTGGCCGACGCCTCGATCGCGAGGGCGGGATCGAGGCCGATCTGTTCCAGCTCCGCCCTGACGCGCTGGGGGTCGGCCTGCGGCAGGTCGATCTTGTTGATCACGGGGATGATCTCGAGGTCGTGCTCGAGCGCGAGATAAAGGTTGGCAAGCGTCTGCGCCTCCACGCCCTGCGCCGCGTCGATGACCAGCAAGGCCCCTTCGCAGGCGGCGAGCGAGCGGGAGACCTCGTAGGAGAAGTCGACATGCCCTGGCGTGTCGATCAGGTTGAGCACGTGCAGGCCGTCCTGGCTCCGGTACTCGAGCCGCACCGCCTGGGCCTTGATCGTGATGCCCCGCTCGCGCTCGAGATCCATCGAGTCGAGCACCTGGCTTTGCATCTCGCGCGCCTGCAGGGTGCCTGTGGCCTCCAGCAGCCGGTCCGCGAGCGTGGATTTGCCGTGGTCGATATGCGCGATGATACAAAAGTTGCGCAGGTCCGTACGGTCGCCCATCACTTTCGGTCCGCCTTTCAGCTCGGGTCTTCAGGACGCCTGCGGCGGGTGGCCGTTCGACCTTCGGGCCTTCGCCGACGGGGCCGATGCATCCTGCTCGTCTCCCGCACAGCAGGATTCCCCCGCTCGGGATGGAAGTGAAGGACGCCGAAGATCTGGGAGGAGTCCGTTGCACGCCATGTTTCAGGCCATCGCCTTTCTCCTGCATGAGTTCGCCGATGAGAACCGTATGCTGGTTACCGCAGGCACGGCGGTCATCGTCGCGCAGGCTCTGAAGTTCATCGTATCCTCGCTGCGCAACCGCACCGTGCTGAGCGAGCGGCTGGTCTCGTCCGGGGGCATGCCGAGCGCCCACTCGGCGATGGTCACCTCGCTCGCGACGGCGGTCGGCTCCACCCACGGCTGGCATTCCGACCTTTTCGCGATCGTTGCGGTCTTCTCGGTCATCGTGCTCTACGACGCCGTGAACATCCGCTACGCCGTGGGCCAGCAGGCGCGCTTCCTGAATTCCCTCCTGGGCCGGCGCGACGGCGAGAGCCCGGAGTTCAAGGAACAGCTCGGCCACACGCCGCAGGAGATCGTCGCCGGAGCCGTGCTCGGCGTCATCATCGCGACGCTCTACTACATCTGAGCCCTCAAGAGTCTTGCCTGGAGGTGGCCCGATGACCGATCCCCGGAGCTATCTGGCCGAACACCGCCCCGCGCAACTCGAGGAACTCTTCAAGCTCCTGCGCATCCCCTCGGTCTCGGCGGTCGCCAGGCACCGCGGGGATATCCTTTCCGCGGCCGGTGCCTTCGCCGACCTGATGCGCCGCTCCGGACTCGAACGCGTGGCGGTCCTCGAGACCGGCGGCCATCCGGTCGTCTACGGCGAGCACCTGCACAGCCCCGGACACCCCACGGTGCTGGTCTACGGCCACTACGACGTCCAGCCGCCCGAGCCGCTCGAACTCTGGCACTCGCCGCCCTTCGAACCGGAAGTGCGCGATGGCAGGATCTTCGCACGCGGGTCGACCGACGACAAGGGCCAGGTCACGATGCACATCCTGGTCGCCGGCGCCCTGATCGGCCTCGGCGCCTTGCCGCTCAACCTCAAGTTCCTGATCGAGGGCGAGGAGGAGATCGGCTCGGTCCATCTCGGCGACTTCATCGCCCAGCACAAGGACCTCCTGGCCGCCGACTATGTCGTGATCTCGGACTCGACCATGCTGCGCCCCGGCGTGCCGGCGCTCTGCGTCGGCCTGCGCGGGCTCGCCGGACTCGAGCTGAGGCTCAGGACCGCCCAGCACGACCTGCACTCCGGCACCTTCGGCGGCGCGGTGCCGAACGCGGCGCACGTCCTCGTCGACCTGCTCGCCAGCCTGCACGACAGCGAGGGCCGGGTGAGCGTCGAGGGCTTCTACGACGACGTCAAGGATCTGACGCCGTCCGAACGCCGCGCCTTCGCCTCCCTGCCTCTGACCGACGCCGAGTTCCTGGACCAGTCCGGCGCCTACCGCCTCTACGGCGAGAGCGGCCGCACGACGCTCGAGCGCGTCTGGACGCGTCCGACGCTCGAGCTCAACGGCATCTGGTCCGGCTTCACCGGCGAGGGCCGCAAGACGGTCATCCCCTGCGAGGCGGGGGCCAAGATCACCTGCCGCCTCGTGCCGAACCAGGACCCCGACAAGGTGCTCGCGGCCCTTGCCCGCCACCTGCGCAGGCACTGCCCCGACACGACGCAGCTCGAGATCATGGACCCCGGCGGCGCGCCCGCCTTCCTCGCCCCGCAGGGCCACCCTGCCCTGCGCGCCGCCGAGCAGGCCCTGCGCGAGGCCTACGGCCACGATCCGGACGTGATCCGCATGGGCGGCTCGATTCCGGTCGTCACCGCGTTCCAGGAGATCCTCGGCCTGCCGACGCTGCTCATGGGCTTCGGCCTGCCGGACGAGAACCTGCACGCGCCCGACGAACACTTCTCGCTCGAGAACTTCGCGAAGGGCATGGTCGCGCTCTGGCGCTTCTGGCAGCTCGCGGCCTGAGAAATTGCGGCGGGGGCTCCCGAACGGGAGCCCCCGCCGCCATGTCCGAGCTTCAGCCCAGGTTGCGCTCGAGCTCCTGCCTGAGCTGGTTCTTCGGCCGGTAGCCGATGATGCGGTCCTTGAGGCGTCCCTCCTGGAACACGGCCAGGGTGGGGATGCTCATGATGCCATAGGTCGAGGCGATCTGCGGGTTCTCGTCGACGTTGAGCTTAAGCACCTTGAGACGGGCGCCGAACTCTCCCGCCAGTTCCTCGACGATGGGCGACACCATGCGGCAAGGGCCGCACCACTCGGCCCAGAAGTCCACCAGAACAGGGCGATCCGCGCCCAGTACCTCCGTGGCGAAGCTGTCCTCCGTCACGTTAGCTACAGCACCGCTCAAACCATTCCCTCCCGACGGATGCCTTACCCCCAGGGGTAGGTGATTCGTATTGACATGCTACGCCGCCAGGCGGCACCGGTCAAGGCACCGGCGCACCGCCCAGGAAGTCGGCGATCGCCCCGGCCACGCCCGGCAGTACCGCCTGGACCTGCTCCGGGGTCGCCTGGGGACCGCCGATGTCGATCGTGAGCATCGTCGGGGAGAGTTGCTGGTTCAGCCGGTCGGGCGAGCGGACGATGCCGCGGAAGACGCCAGGGAGCCTGGCCTGCAGGTAGCTGCCCAGGCTGCGCGCCAGCTGGAGGTTCTGGCCAGCGTTCGGCTCCGGCAGGTTGGCACCGGTGCCCACCGCCAGCGAAACGCTGGCCACAGGGCCCGCGCCGGTCTTGACGGTGGCGGGCACCTCGGGGAAGGTGGGACGCTCAACGTCGAGCAGGATCGCAAGCTGCGGCTCAGCCCTAAGTATGCTGCGCGCGACCGCGTACGATTTCAGGTAGACGCCGAGTTCGCCCTCGCTGTCGTTCTTCTGCAGCGAAGCGACGGTCGGCACGCCATCCCGCGCGAGCTCCCTGCCAAGGGCCCGCACGACGCCCAGCACGTTGTCGCCGGGGTCCTGGCTGGTCGGCGGCGGCTGGCTGGCCGACGCCTTGTGCCCGATATAGGCGGCAAGACCCTCCGTCGCGTAGAGGCCCACCAGCGGCGTCCCGCCGCCGTAGACCTGCAGGCCCTGGTCGAGGTGCCGCGGCGGCGCGGCCGCGGCGGCGGGCTGCGGCAGCTCGACCAGCCACTGCGCAAGGGACGAGGAAGCGGGTGCGGCGGCGTTGGGACTCAGGCCGAAGCCGACGAAGGCGCTCTCGAAAAGACTCAGGGGATCATGCGGCAGGAGACCGAGAAAGGCGTAGGCGCCGATGGCCGCAATCTGTTCCCCGGCGATGCCGAACGGGCCCTGCGCCGGCCGCATGCCGCCCAGCGTGGGCAGTCCCTCGCCCAGGAGGTAGTGCAGGCTCGCCGAGGGCAAGGGCAGGCTGCGGTTCGCGCCGGCGCCGCCCAGCGTGCCCGCGCCGAGCGTCGGCACGGCCGGACCGCCGCGCGCGTACAGGACGAGCAGCACGAGCAGCACGAGAGGCACCGCGGCGCGCCGCAGGAGCGCCCGCACCAGGCCGCCCACGTCGCGAATCAGCAAACGAGCCACCTCCCTACGGCTCTATGCCCAACGGCCCTGCCGCAGAAGCCGCGCCGCCGCTCCCGCTTCTGCCGCGGCGGATCCCGCCAGGTTCCGGCGTCCGGGGCTCAGGCAACAGCGTGGGCGAGCCGCAGCCACGCCACGTTTCCGCCAGGTGGGTGACGGTGTGACCTGGACTCGCGGTGCAGATCGCAACATGCGCCGGCAGCCGCCTGCCGGCTACTGAAACAGAACTGCCGGACGATGTGTCGTCCTGCCGGTTCCACGCAGCGCCCTGGGCATGCCACTCCCAGCCAGGCCCATCTACAGGTGCGCACTCCGAGGGGCTTAAACGGCAACTTCTTCTGGGTGACGCCACAGGTTGAACAGATCTGTAGCGTCATTCCCGCCTTCTGGCAGTTCCTGCCCGAGCCAAGGTCGGGCAGGAAATCGAACGTCCAGCCCTGGCGTGAACCATGGAACCCGAAGGCCCACTCTCGCGGAGCCCTTTACGCCGCGTCCACTAGGCCCGGGAGGCGGGATTGCCATAGGTTTCGGGTCTGCTGTAGCATCCAGGCCAAGATCATGTGCGTCACAAATGGCGTGATGGGGGATCGGGCGATGATCTCGACGTTGGTGGAGTTCATCCTGGAAGCCAAGCGCAGGACGTATGCAGCTCAGGGGGATGACGCTTCAGTGGAGCCGGCGTTGCCTGGGTCGCAGCAGCTCGAGTACCAAAGAGGCGAGTACGTCTACAGGGATGTTTACTTCGGCATGAGGCGCTTCGTAGGGCAGGAGACCGTGTATCACGCCGGACTTCCCGTGTGGTCGATGGCCTACGGCGGTGGCGTCGAGCGACCGGACATCAATTCGGATCAGGTCCGATCCCTCTACGCTTTCTTGCGGGAGGCGATGCGCCAGGTTTCGTCGCAACGGCCCTACCGAGGCCCGACAAGCCACCACAGGCCGCCGTACACCTATTCCTGCGCTTCCACGGGCGCAATGGCCGCGTTCTGGGGCGAGGAAGCGATCTCAGACGCGTCGGACATCGTGTACCGGCTTCGTTTCGCAGGAGGACGAGTGAACGAGTAACTTCTGGAACTCAGCCACGGCTTCGACTTCCTCGATCTCGTCAGTCTCGTGCCGCCCTGCCCCAGTCAGGTCGACGAGCCGTCTGGACTGATAACATGCGGGCAGTATGTGAACACAGCGGCGAATTCCACGCCGATGCTGCGGCGTGTGGGCAGACGCGGTATGCGCGACAGACAGGCCGTGGATCGGGCAGGGCATTTGAGAGCGAAGGGCGGCAGAGCGACAGGCGATCCGCTACCGCATGTATCACCCCACAGCATCGCGCTCGACTCCCTGCAAGGTGCGCGGACGCGCGAAGTTGTGCCAACAGCCCAAAGGGAGATCTCCACAAACGTCAGGAGGGGCAGACCGCCCAGGTGTGCGAGATCTCATGGCGGGCACAGAACCGGCTGCACAAGACGTACGTGCGTCTCATCATGCGCGGCAAAGGGGGTGGTGTGACGGCTGCAGCAGTTGCCCGAGAGCTGCTCGGCTTCGTGTGGGCCATCGCCTGCGCCGTCGAGCGGGAGCAGCGCAATCTGCGTACACCGGCTACCTGAGACCGCACGCGCTACTTCGACGCCCGGGCCAGCCCACATGATGCACGATACGGTGGGAGCGACTGACGGCAAGGCGATCTGACGGCCCCGCTTCGCGGCTACCGGCCTTGCCTTCACCCGCTCCCACCCCGGCACTTGCTTTCCAGGTGGGCCGGATCCGCCCAGCAGATCTTGAAGCTTGGTTCGGTTGCTGAGGGGACCAACGGACAGGGAGATTCTTCGACCACGGCTATGTGCAGGGCCCAGGCTCCACGCACGACTTTAGTCCGAAGCAGCTCCCCAGACGGTTACATGAAATGCGGTACTCAACCCGCGAATATCCGGCTGTACACCGTCGCTAAAGACCTCCCGGCACCGAACCAGGATCCTTTCTCACGAGGGGCTTGACGGCCTCGTTCATATCAGCCGTGGGGTGGTTGACTCGTCAGCGGCACGGTCTGGGCGACCCTGAGCAAGCCATCAATGTCGAGTTCCTTCATCGATCTCGCGCAACAGAACTTATACTTCTTACCACTCCCGCAACGGCAAGGAGCGTAGGGGTCAGATTGGGCGAACTGGACTAAGAGTGCCCTTCTGAGATCCGATACGTCTTCGAAAGAGTCAAAGCCCAAGATGAAGTGCCAGCCAAATTGCTCGCAGATCCCTACCACCTGCTCGGCTCGCTCTTCCGAGGCAACTCTCACGATGATCGGATGCATCTTGGACCCCCAGGGAACGTTCCCCATCTTCGATGTCTCCTCCGCCCGTGATGGCCCGCCAGTTGCCTTCGGCGGTTCCTCGCACCCGCTGTTCGCCTCGGGGGTCCGCATCTCCTTGTCGAGCAGTTGCCGCGAGCCTCCCTCAAAGAGGCCGCTCTCAGCTGAATCACGATCCTGTGCAGCGGCCGCCCCCGGGATGAACCGCTCGACCAGGAGAGGCGTGGCGAAGCCCACCGAGCGCATGCCCTTGGGAATCAGCCGCGGCCGCGGCGACACTGTGAAGATCGCCAGCCAAGGTAGGCACTTGCACGTCCCCAACTAACGGTGCCGCCGACGCAGCCCGCGACAGAGCCGCACCTGCCAGTCGATATCATCGCCTTCCTCCACGCTGCTCCTGTCTCTGTAGGGCGGACCGACGCCGAGCCGCCGAGCTCATCCACAGGGATCCCCTGCTCGGAGAACCTGCGTCGTCACCTCTGGGTGCAGACACCGTCCGTGCCCCTTCGCGTCCTCCTGCCTCCCCGCTTGCAATCGCCCGAGGCCGGCAATCAGGTACGCGATATGGTCGAGCCCGCATCGTCCATATCCGTGTCGCCTACCCGGTCCTGCGCCTGATAGGCTGCTTTGGCTGCAGTTTGACCCTGGGGTACGCCACGCTCTGCCCGCACCTTCGTCCGTCGGCGCTACAACCGCGTCACCAGCGCCTGGGGCTGGTCCGCCCAGCGCCGCTCCTTCTCTATCAGGCGCAGCCCACCGGTCTCACGCTCGCCGCATCCGGCATGCCCTGTGGCCTGGAGTTGGGGTTCAGCAGGTTGCCCGCGCAGCGGGCGCACTGTGGAGCCGCTCCCTCGAACGGTCCCCATTGTCCCGCAGTTGACCATAATCTCCGACCGGTTGCGCTGGACAGCTCTGTTGACATGCAGCACGCCGCTGCATGGCCACTTCCAAAGTCTCGTCGCCAATGCTAAAATGCTATGTCGGAGGTGGAGACGCTTGGCCAACATCAAGTCCGCAAAGAAGCGGGCGGCACTGACGGAAGTGCGGCGGCTCAGGAACCATGCCGTACGGTCCACGGTGCACACGGCGGTCCGGCGCTTCGAGCGGGCTGTGGCCACCGATGCGGCGGCTTCCCAGCAGGAGTACCGTGAAGCCTGCCGTCAACTCGATCGGGCGGTGACGCGCGGCGTGCTGCATCGCAACGCTGCGGCCCGCAAGAAGTCGCGCCTCGCCAAGAAGCTTGCGATCCCTTCCTGAACCCGAGCAGCGCGGCGCCCCGGCAGATGGCCGGGGCGCCGCGCTACTGTCCTGCCGCCCAGAAATTTGCACATCTGAAGCCGCTGCTTGGCAGCGGTCAAAACTGTGCGCCCGCGACGCGCATCAACCCGAGCTCGAGGGCGAGCGGCTGGCTGCCGCCCGATTTGAGCGCAAGATCGCAGCGCAGGAGTTCGCGGAAAGCGGCGACGATCCCGGCCTGGCTCCAGAGCGGCGCCGCCTGGCACAGCTTTTGCGCGACGAAGGGGTGGGCGCCGATGATCTTGGCGAGTTCCTGGGCCGACCGGCCCGCGGCGAGTTCCGCCCTGGCGGCGGCGAGTTGGCGCAGTTGACGCGCGACGAGGGCGAGCAGACCAAGCGGCGCCTCCCCCTGGCCCAGCAGCTGACCGAGCACTGTCGCGACACCTGTCGGCCGCCGCTGCAGGATCGCATCGGTCAGGGCGAACACCCTGAGCTCCACCGCAGGCGGGGCTGCCCACGCGGCCACGTCCGCGGTGATCGGCGAGCCCTCGTCCATGGCCAGTTCGGCGGTCCCGAGTGCCGTGGCGAGGCTGTCGAGGTCGAGCCCGCTCGCAAGAAAGGCCTGCGTCGCCTGGGGCGGCAACTTCACCCCCGCCTGCCGCGCAAGTTCACCGAGCCAGGCGCCGAGCTCCTTGCCCGCGTCGGCAGGCAGGAGCCAGCCCCGCTCAACGGCCCTGCGCACCGGTGCCAGCCTGCCGTCCGCTTCGGGAGCCCAGACGAACAGCGTCGCGCCGCGTGGCGGCCGCTCCATATGGTCGGCCAGGGCCCGCAGCTCGAGGGCCCTCTCCTGCTCGCCCCTGCCCTTCTGGCCGGTGAGCGCCTGCGTTCGCCAGGCGACGACGAGGCCCGCGTCGCCGAAGAACGACGGCGTCGCCGCCAGTTCGCACGCCTCGCGCAGCTGACCGTCGCCCGCGCCGACCCGCTCCACGTCCGCCTCGCGACCTTTGACAAGCTGGCTCAGCGCCATGCCGGCCAGCGTGGCGGAGGGCCCGACGCAGAGCACCACAGGTGCCTCGGCCAACCGCGCCGACAGGGCCAGAAACTCGCGCGGACCCATGCGCGTCCCCCCAAGGCCACAAGGCTGTACTGCTCCAATGTAGCACGCCGCGGACCTGTAGCGCGCAACGCCGGGCGCGGGACCGCTCTCGCTAGCTCGAACTGCCGTCCGGCCTGAGCGCGTCGCGCACGCCGGAGCGCAGTTCGTCCGCGGTGTAGGGCTTGGGCACGACGCCCAAGAAGCCGAGGCGCTGGCATTCCTGCAGGGGCAGCCCGTTCTGCCGGCCCGTCGAGATCAGAATCGGCAGGGCGGGATCGAGCGCCTGCAGCTCCCGTCCCGCCTCCTCGCCGCCCATGCCCCCCGGGACCGTCAGGTCGAGCACGGCAAGCTGGAAGGGACGCATGTCCCTGCGCGCGTCGCGAAACATCTGCAACGCGGTCCGGCCATCGGGCGCCTCGCTGACCTCGTAGCCGGCCGCTGCGAGGATGCGTGCGGCCACCGCCCGCACGGGCTTCTCGTCGTCCATGAGCAGGATGCGCGGCTGGCCGCAGGCGGCCGCCGCGGACAGGCCCTGCGGCGGGGCGGTGCACGCCGCCGCCAGGCGGTGCGGCAGCGACTGCGTCAGCTCCCTCACCGCGATAGCCGCCTCCTGCGCCGCCTGGAGCAGTTCGCCCTGCTGTCCCTGCGCGTCCGCCGCAGCCAGGCTTAGATTGCCGAGCAGGACCGTGAGCAGGTTGTTGTAATCGTGAACGAGGCGCCCGCCTGCCGCCTTGATCCCCGCGAGGACAAGGGACGCCTCGCCCTGCTCTTGGAACTTCACGCTGCAGCGGGCCCCCACCACCTGACCGTCCTCGTCCACCAGCGGGAAGCAGCTCACCCGGCTCTGCCCCGCGGGAATCCCGCACCCCAGGTCCGAGGCGCGACCCTCCCGCAGCGCGGCGTCCGCTCCCCGCCGGACGGCGGCCACGATGTCGGCCCCCGCCGCGGGCCCGACAACGGCCAGGTTGCCACCCTTGCGCAGCCCGAGGCCGGCTGCCCGCCGATTCACTTGCACGAGCCGCCCGCGCCGGTCCACGATGACGCAGGCATCCTCGTCCTGATCGAAGGCGTAGCGGAGCAGGGCGGCGGAACCGCCGCGCTCCTTCCTGACGCCCTGCGCCGCGGACGACGCGGCCGGGGGCTCGCCCCAGAGCCAGCCCTGCCCGGCGGCCGCCGACAAGCGGGCGCCTCGGCCCACGGACTTGCCTCTCCTGGTAACCAGTGCGGTGCTGCGCATCGCCATGCCCCCTCCGCGCTCGCCACATCTCTACAAGGATTGCCGTCGCCAGCAGAGGAATTGCCGTACTAGGACAAAGATAGAATCCGGTATTCGGCGGGCGGTGTCGAAACGGATCGTGTCGAACGATTCTGACCCGGGATTCGCGGCGCAAAGTTTGGGGGGCAGGGCATGTTCCAGGCGTATGAAGGCGGACTCTGGCTTCAGCCGTCGCTTCTTTGGCAGACGCAGTGCGCCGTGCTGGCGGGCGATGGCGCCGTCCTGGTCGTCGATCCCGGCTACTTCCCGGAGGAGATCGAACGGGCGCAGAGGCTGGCGGCGGACCTCGACAAGCCGGGACGCGACCCCTTGCTCGTCCTGACGCACAGCGACTTCGACCACATCGTCGGCGTCCCGCACTTCCCCACGGCGCCCGTGGTTGCCTCAGCCCGCTGGGACACGCGCAACGAGGCGCGCGCGCGGCGGGCGCTCAGGAATTTCGACGGTCTCCACTACATCGCCCGCGACCGCCCGCTCGACGCGCCTGTGCGCCCGGACCGGCCGATCGCCGCGGACGGCGAGGAACTCGCCGGCTGCCGCTTCTTCCTGCTCAGGGGCCACACCTGGGACGGTCTCGCCATCTTCCATCCGCCCAGCGGGGCGCTCATCGTCGGCGACTACCTCTCGGACTGCGAGTTCCCGTTCATCTACGTGAGCGCCTTGGCCTATCGCGAGACGCTCGAAAAGCTCGCGGAACTCAACCGGCAACTCGCCCCGAGGCTGCTCGTCTCGCAGCACGGCCGGCCAGCGGAAGGCCGGCCAGCGATCGAGGGGCGCATCGACGAGGCCCGGCGCTACCTGGACCTGCTGCTCGCGGGCGTTGCCACGGCCTCGGGACCGCGCGAGCTTGCCGACGCCACCCTGGGCGCCTGGCGCGACGGCGTGCCGGACTACATCCTGCACTACCACCGCCGCAACGCGCGCGTCGCCTGGCGCGAGCTGCGGCGCTAGATCTCCAGCACGATCTTGCCGAGGGCCCCGGGGGCCAGCACCGCCTCGTGGGCCTGCGCCGCCTGCGCAAGCGGGAAGCTCCTGCCGATCACGGGCTTCAGCCAGCCGGCCGCCAGAGCGGCCACGAGGCGCAGGTGGATGCGGCGCAGGGTCTGGGGCGGCGTCTGGAAGAGCAGGACGCCCCGCACGGCGCCGCCGCTGCGCATCAGGTCCCTGGGGTTCACCTGCACAGGGCCGCGCGAGCCGACCACCACGATAGACCCGCCCTGTGCCAGCTCGGCGAGGTCCTGGCCAAGGTTGCGGTCCGCCGCCATTTCGAGGATGACGTTGAAGGCCCTGCCGCCGAACGCCTCGCGCGCTTCGGCGTAGGCGCCGTGCGCCACCGCCACCGCGCCCAGGCCCGCGAGCAGCCGCCTGCCCTCCTCGCTCGACGCGGTCGCGGCCACGTCCATGCCGAGGCCGCGGCAGATCTGCACAGCCGCGGTGCCGACGCCACCGCTGCCGCCGTGCACGAGCACGAGGTCTCCCGCCTGAGCTCCCCCGATGTCGAGGGCGCGCAGGGCTGTGGCGTAGGGGACGCCCATGGCCGCGCCCTGCGCGAAGCTGACGCCGTCTGGCAGGGGATGCACGCCGCCCCCGGGGCAGAGCGCGTATTCCGCGTAGCTGGGGCAGCCGGAGACGTAGACCCGCTCGCCCACGGCGAAACCCTGCAGCCCGGCTCCGACCGCCTCGACGACGCCTGCCCCGTCGCCGCCCGGCGTGTAGGGCAGTTCCGGCAAGGGGTCGTACCGGCCGGAGCGGATGTAGGTCTCGACGGGGTTGACCCCCGCGGCATGCAGGCGGACGAGGACCTGCCCTGGACCCGGAACGGGCACGGGCACCTCCCTCAGCTCGAGCACTTCGGGACCGCCGAACGCCTGCGCGACGATGGCTTTCATAGTTCGTCCTCCCTCCGGGTCTCTTCGACGTCCGCGCTGCCAGCCTGCCGCAGGACGATCCTGTCCAGCAGGGCCGCAAGTTCCAGCGGCAGTTCGGTCGGGGCCCTGTGGCCGCAGGCGATCTCGTGGACAGTCACGCCCGCCGCGGCAAGTGCGGCGAGCGAAGCCGCCACGGGCTGAAAGAGCGGTGTCGCCGCCCGGCCCGCGCATGCGATCGCCTGCCTCGGCACGCGCGGCGGGTGGCGCAGCGCGAGCGGCTCGCTGAACGTGGCGAGCGGCTGCGCCGTCACGCGCACGTCGGCCGGCGCGAACGGCGGCGTGATCCGCCAGCCGTCGCCGTAGGCCTGTGCCTGGCCGACGAGCTGCTCGCGGATCGGCGTGCCACCGAAGAGGTCGAGGAAAGACTGTCCCCGTGCCGGCAGGTAGGGGTCGAGCAGCACCAGAAGGCGCACGCGCTCCGGCAGGTCGTCGGCCACACCTGTGGCCACGGCGGCGCCGTAGCCGTGCCCGACCAGCACGACGCCGTGCAGTTCCTCGTAGGTCAGGAGTTGCCCGACGTCCTCGCGGTGCGTCGTGAGATCCACGCCGGCGTGGGCGAGATGGCGCCGCTCGCCGAGTCCGGTGTACGTCGGGCGGTACGCGTCGTGCCCGAGCGCGGCGAGCGCCAGGGCAGTCTCCTGCCAGACCCAGCCGCCCTCCCAGGCATCGTGGCAGAGTACGAAAGTTGCCAGTCGATCCTTCCTCCCCCGAACGGCGGCTCCCCTCGGTAGCTTCGCGGTGCCCGCCCGCCGCCCCTGCGTTCCCGGACAGGCAGGGATGCTTGACCGATCGCCCAGCCGGCACGGCACCGGACCGGCACACGCCGGACGAGATCCCCCCGAAACGGAGAGGATCCGCCCCAGCCTTGGGCCCCCGACCGCACATGGGGCGGCGCGGGCCCCTGCCGCGTGCCGCCGCCCTTGCCTCAGCTGCCGGTGAAGAGCCCTGTCAGGGCGTAGAGACCCGGCACACCGCCTGTGTGCAGGAAGAGGACTTTCTCGCCCGGCCTGAAGACGCCCTGATGCGCGAGGTCGATCAGCCCTGCCATGGCCTTGCCGGTGTAGATCGGGTCAAGCAGGACCCCCTCCGTGCGTGCAAGTAGCCTCACCGCCTCGATCATCTCAGGCGTGGGCTGCGCGTAGCCCGGACCGATGTACTCGTCGCCACACGTGAGGAGCTCCTCGTCGACCGCCGCGGCGGCGCCCAGCAGCTCCGCCGCCGCGCGGGCGATCTCGCGCGCCTCGTCGCGGAGCTTCTCCTTCGGGTTCAGCACGCTGATCGCGGTCAGGGGCACGTCGAGGCGGTTGCCGCCGAAGCCGAGCCACAAGCCCGCGAGCGTGCCTGCGCTGCCGCCCGCCAGCACGACGTGGTCCAGGCGCAGTCCCGTCTCGAAACACTGGCCCATGAGCTCCTCGGCGCACGCGACATAGCCGAGGGCCCCGACGGCGTTCGACCCACCCATCGGGATGATGTACGGTCGCCTGCCGGCCGCGGTGGCCTCGGCGGCCGCGGCCGAGAGCTCGGCCCACGTGTCCACGCCGTCCCCCACCAGCTTGATGCGCTCCGCTCCGAGCAGCTGGAAGAGAAAGATGTTGCCGTTCGCGTCAGGGCGATAGGCGCCGGGCTCCGCTTCCGTGAGCACAAGCCAGCAGTGCATGCCTTCCTTCACGGCCGCCGACAGCGTCAGGCGGCAGTGGTTGGACTGGATGCCGCCGCAGGTGATCAGCGTGTCGGCGCCCTTCGCCAAGGCGTCCGCGACCAGGAATTCGAGCTTGCGCGTCTTGTTGCCGCCGCCCGTGAGGCCGAGGAGATCGTCGCGCTTGATGTAGATGTCCGGCCCGCCGACCGCCTGGGAAAAGCGCGGCAGGCGCTCCATGGGAGTTTCGCCGGACGTATACCGCCGCCGCGGGAATCTCGCCAGGTGCATAGGGCCTACCCCCACCCTTGTCCTGCGTTCGGACGCAGTCGCTGCCAGCCTATGGCGCCGCCCACCTGCCTGACACGCGCCCTTCAGCGGCCCAGCATAAGCAGGAGGACGCTGGCTGCCGTCAGCAGGACGGGGTAGAGCAGGTCGGCTGGGCGCAGTGCGAGCTTGCGGTAGTAGGTGCGTGCCGTCGCGCGCTCCATCGCCGGACCGTGGAAGCCGCGCGCCTGCATGGCGATCGAGACCCGCTCGCCCAGTCGGATGGCCTGCGCGAGCAAGGGCAGGGCGTAGGCGACCGCCTGTCCCGCCCAACTGCCCCGCGTGGGGCGCTGGGCCCGAGCGCGCCGCAGCTTGCGCCACTCCTCCGCGAACAGCGGAAAGAAGCGCAAGCCGGCCAAGGTGCCGTAGGCGAACTTGGGCCGCACGCGGAAGTTCTGCGGCAGGCTGACAAGGAGATCGGTGAGGTCGGTCGTGGCGACGAAGAGGACGGCGAACGTCACGGTCGCGAGCATGCGCATGCCGAGCGAGAGGCCCGCCATAAGGCCGAAGAGGCTCAGCCGGAAGAGGAGGAAGCGCACGGTCGGGGATCCCGGCGGCACCTGCGCGTAGGCGGTCAGGGTCCAGGTGTAGAGGGCGAAGAACAGCACGAAGGGCCCGATCCGCGCCGCCACCTGGCGCAGGCCCAGGCGAGCCCCGCAGAAGAGCAGCGCGAGCGGCAGGAGCGTCAGGTACAGGCCCTGGCGCACATTGACCGTGAACACGAGGACAGCCATGGCGAGCAGCGTAGCCAGGAGTTTCATCGCCGGGTGCAGGCGGCCGATCGGCGAAAGCGCCTGCCTCGGCGCGATGCGCACGAACTGGGCCGGGCCCGTGTCGCCGAGGCCCGCCGGCTCTGCGTAGGGGACCTGCCCCTCTTCCGGCAAGAGGTGCGCCTCGCGCAGGATGTCCGGCCGCGCGAAGAGTTCCTCCGGCGGCCCAGCGAAGGTGAGCCGGCCGTCCGACAGCACCAGGACCTGCGTCGCATACCGGCGCACGAGGTCCATATCGTGCGTCGTCACGACAATCGTCCGGCCTGCCCGCTGCAGATCGAGCAGCCTGTGCAGGATCATCTCCTGCGTGCGCGCGTCCTGGCCGAAGGTCGGCTCGTCCAGGAGATACGCCTCGTGTTCCTGGAGAAGCATGGCGGCCACCGAGAGCCTGCGCTTCTGCCCCTGGCTGAGCGCGAACGGACTCTGCCCTGCGTGACCCGCGAGGCCGAACTCCCCGAGTAGCCGCGCGACGTCCTCCGGCAGCTCTGCCGCGCCGAGGTAGCGGCTCATCAGCTCGTCGGCCACCGTCTCGTAGACGAACTGGTGCTCGGGGTTCTGGAAGGCGAACGCGACGGCCTGCCTGCCCTCGGGCCGCCGGAGCGATCCCCGGGTCGGCTTTTCGAATCCCGCGAGGACGGCGAGCAGCGTCGACTTGCCGGAGCCGTTCGGACCGACGATGGCGGTGAAGCCGCCGGCGGGGATCGCGAACCCGAGATCGCGGAAGGCGTAGCGCGGCTCCGCGTGGCGCCGCATGAGGCGCCGGCGCAGGGACGCGGACGCGTAGGTGTACGACAGCTCCCGCGCCGCGAAGACGGGCGGAGCGGCCGCAGCGGCGGGCAGGCGGGCGGCCCGCGGCGCAACCCTGGCAAAGGGCGACGGCCGCCAGGACGGCACGACGCCGAGTTCCTGCAGCTCGCCCCAGCGCTCTGCGATCGTCTCGGGCAGCGGACCCGCGAAGACCTGGCTGCCGCCGGGTCCCAGCGCGACGACGCGGTCCAGGGAGTCGAGCAGCCCCGAGAACTTGTGCTCGATCACGAGCAGGGTCCGTCCCTCGGCCCTGAGGCCGGCGATCTGGCGGAAGACCTCAGCCGTCGCCTGCGGGTCGAGGTTGGCCGTCGGCTCGTCGAGCACCAGGAGGTCGGGCCCGTAGGCCAGGGCGCAGGCGATCGCGAGCTTCTGCTTCATGCCCCCTGAGAGCACGGTGTCGAACTCCTCGGGATCCACGGCGAGGTCCGCGCGGGCCAGGGCCCGCCGGATGCGGTCGGGCATCTCGGCGGTCGGCACGGCGACGTTCTCCAGCCCGAACGCGACCTCCCGGCCGACCGTGAGCTGGCAGAGCTGGGCCTCGGGGTCCTGGAAGACGTAGCCGGCTCCCCCTGGCCGCGCCAGCGCCGGGGCGCGCCAGATCTCGCCCCGCACCTCCGCCTCCACGGCGCCCGGGATGATTCCCGCCGCCAGCATCGCGAGCGTCGACTTGCCGCAGCCGCTCGGGCCGATCAGCAGGAGGGCGTCGCCGCGGTGCAGCTCGAAGGTCAGGTCTGCCAGGACAGGCAGGCCCTCTCCGTAGGCGACCGACACGCCATCGAGGCGCAGAAGCAGTTCGCCCGCCTCGGCCTGCTTCTGCCGGGCAAGCCCTTCAGGACGCGTGGCTGGCCTCGCGCGCGATTGCGAAGTTGCGCAGGACCCCCGTGCGCCTCAGGGCATCGCCGATCAGCTTGGAGAGCACGCCGGAGAGGACCGCGCCCGAAACCAGCGAGGCGATGAGATAGCCGGCCTGCAGCGCTGCCGAGTACGCGTTCACGCCGTAGTAGAAGTACGAGTAGATGTAGTTGCCGACGGCCCCGAGCGCTGTCGCGAACAGCATGAAACCCCAGCCGTAGCGCTTCCAGCCGCCGA
>JAJZQO010000104.1 GCA_021847575.1 Bacillota bacterium
GCGCTCGGAGACGATGGCACCGCTCTCGCGTCCAGGCTCCAGCACGAGCGCGGCCTGCGCGCCGCGCGCCGCAACCTCAATCTCGTCCCGCGAGCGCAGGGCACCTGTCTCCTCGTCGCCGGTGATCATCACGCGCACCTCGCACCCAGGCCCACCGCGCTCCCCCATCAGCCGCAGCACCCAGAGGAGCAGTGCGATGCCGCCCTTCATGTCGGCGACGCCCGGCCCGTAGGCCCTGTCGCCCTCGCGCCTGAACGGGCGCCTCGCCGCTTCGCCCGGACCGAACACGGTGTCGGCATGGCAGAGCAGCAGGACGGGCTGTCCCTTCCCACCGCCGACGACCCCCTGCAGGATATCCGGCGCGATCCGCTGCGTCCTGGCGCCGAGGGCCCGCAACCGTGGCTCGACGACATCGAGGAGGCGACCGACCGCCTGGGGATTGTCGCTTGGGGTATCGATCGCGACGAATTCGCCGAGTTCATCGCAGTAGTCGTCTAGGTGCTCCCGCATGGCATGGAGAATGTCCTGTGCCAAAGCTATCCACTGTCCCCTCTCCCGCAAGGTGTCCTGTCAGCCTTTCGCGAACCCCCAACGCAATGCCTTGTGCCAAAGGGAAGAGAGCAATGTCGCACGAAGGCCCATCCCACGACATGCCCAGCGCCGGCACACCCTCACCCGCAGGCTCCACAGAAGGTCCCCACGCACGGCTCGAACGGCTGGGGCGGCTGTACGCGACACTCTCGGCCTGTCTCGGGGCGGTGATCGCCGCGCAGACGCGGGAGGCTCTCCTGCAGGGCACGTGCGACGCCGCGGTCTCGGCGGGCGGTTTCCGCTTCGCCTGGGTCGGCCTCGTGGAGACAGGGAGCGACCGCATCGTGCCGGCTGCGTTCGCCGGCGCGGAGCTGGGCTATCTCCGGGAGGTCCCCCTCAGCCTCGACGAGACGGGCGGCCGCGGCCCAATGGACGTGTCGCTGCGCGAGGACCGGCAGACGCACGTCGCGGACTTCCTGCACGATCCCTGGACGGTGCCCTGGCAGCGCGCGGCCGCTGTGCGCGACTACCGCTCGGCCGTATTCTGCCCCCTGCACGAGGACGGGCGGGTCATCGGCGGCCTTTGCATCTACGCCGCCGAGGCGCACTTCTTCCAGGAGGGGGAACTGGCGCTCGTGGAAGAGGTCGCCCGCAGCCTCGACCTCGCCCTGGATCGGCTGCTGGCGCGCCAGACGGGTCAGGTTGCGCGGGACTTGACGCGCCTGCTGCAGCTCGCTGTGCAGCAGGCGAACGACGCCGTGATGATCGGCCTGCTGCCCGGCCAGGGCGGAGACGGCGAAGTGGTCTTCGTGAACCGCGCGTTCGAGGAGCTCACGGGCTTCACCCTCGACGACCTCAGATCGGGCATCGGCGGCGCCGCGCCTTCGTCGCCCGCGGCGATCGAGCGCCTGCGCTCTTCGCTCAAGGCCCAGGGGCAAGGCGGCGAGGCGGAACTCCTGCGCAAGGACGGAAGCCGCTACACGGCGGCCTGGTCGATGCAGCCCCTGGTGGGACGGGACGGCCACCCGACGCACGTCGTGATCACGCAGCGGGACATCAGCGAGCAGAGGCGCCAGGCGGAGGCGATGCGCTTCCTCGCCCTGCACGATTCACTGACGGGCCTGCCGAACCGCATGCTGCTCCAGGACCGCCTGCAGCTCGCGCTCGCCCGCGCGCAGAGGGACCGCGAGCCTTTCGCCGTGGTCATGCTGGACCTCGACAACTTCAAGCTGGTGAACGACACGTACGGCCACGCCGACGGCGACCTCGTGCTGAAGCACCTCTCGTCGCGCCTGCGCTCCGCTTTGCGGCGCGGCGACACCTTGGCGCGCTTCGGCGGCGACGAGTTCGCGGCGGTCATCGGCCGCTGCCGCACGCCGCAAGACCTCGAGCAGGTGCTCGGTCGCCTGCAGGCCGCGACGAAGACCCCTTTCACCCTGCATGGCAGGGAGTACCCGCTCGAGCTCAGCCTGGGCGTCGCCGTCTACCCGGAGGACGGACGCGACGCCGAGACGCTCCTGCGCCGGGCCGACAGCGCCCTGTACGATGCCAAGACGTCAGGCGGCGGTCGCTGCCGCTACTTCGACGCCGCGCGCGAGGAGGCGCAGGCGGTGCGCGGCGAACTCCGGCGGGACCTCGCACGCGCCCTGCGCGAGGGACAGCTGCACCTGTATTACCAGCCGCAGGTCGACCTCGTCGGACGCGAGGTTCGGGGGGTGGAGGCGCTCCTGCGCTGGGAGTTGCCGAGCGGCCACGTGCTGCTTCCGGACGAGTTCCTGCCGGCGGTGGACGAGTCTTCGCTCCTGCCGGAGCTCGGGCGCTGGGTACTCGAGGAGGCATTGCGCCAGGCGGAAGAGTGGCAGCGCAGAGGCATCTTCCTGCGGGTGGCGCTGAACGTCCACCCGAGCCACCTGCAGCTGTCCACGTTCTCGCCGGACGTCGAACAGGCCTTGGCACGCCACTTGGACCTCGAGCGCTCGTACATCGAGCTCGAGATCACGGAAGCATCGGGCCTGACGGATGAGCGGCTCTGGGCGCAGCGGCTGCGCGACTGCCGGGAACTCGGCCTGCGCATCGCCATCGACGACTTCGGCAAGGGCTACAGCTCGTTCAGCCGCCTGGTCGGGCTCGAGGCGGCCCTGGTCAAGATCGACCGCAGCTTCATCGCCTCCCTGCCCGGCGACCGGGCATCTGTCAGCCTCGTCCGCGGCATGGTGGCCATCGTGGGCGCCACGGGCAGCGAGGTTCTGGCGGAAGGCGTCGAGACACCCGAGCAGGCGGATCTGCTCGTGGAGATGGGCTGCCGCCTCGCGCAGGGAAACCTTGTCAGCCACCCGATGCCTGCGGCGCAGCTTCCGGCCTGGCTCGCCGCCTGGCCGCAGGTGGCGGCTCAGGCCACCTAGGAGAACATTACTGGGCAATCCCCTACTTCAATAGAGTAAAGTGTTGGCTTGGGGTGATCTTCCTGACGTCGTCCTCTTCGCGCGTGCAGGTGCGTGCAGCCGTCCAGAGCCGCCGGCTGGGACATGTCTTCGCACCGGTCTGGCGTACGGCCAGCGGAGCCCTCTTCGGCTTTCGCGCCATCATGCGGTTTCCGGACGGCACGGGGCCCAGCGCCGCGGCCGCGGCGGCCCGGGAGGCGGGCGACTTGGCGGCGCTCGGCGAACTCTCGCTGCTGTCCGCCATGCGCGTGAGCTGGAGCTTGTCCGGCGGCCTGATCGTGGACGTTTGGCCGACGGAGGACTTCCTGTGCCGGGTACCCCAGGCCACCGCGTTGCGCAAGACGACGGACGTACTGGCGGAGCTTGCGATCACTGCCGAAGTCTCGGCTGGAGCCCTGCGTCACACCGCCACGCACCTGCGCGAGCAAGGCTTCGCGCTCGCACTGGCAGGGGAGGACACGGCCGCCCTCTGCGACGCGGCGGAAACGTTGCGGCCCGAGGTTTTGCGGCTGCAGGCGCCGCTCCGGGAGGGACCGGAAGCGACTGCCCTCCTCTCCGCCGCTCGCAAGCTCGGTGCTCTCGTCCTTGGGGACGGCGTCGACCGCCCAGGCCAAGTGGCGGAGCTAAGGCTCCTCGGCTGCGACCTCGTCGAGGGGCCGCACCTGGGCCGACCGGCCCCTGCAGGCGTCTGGACGCCGGCGCGCGTCAGCCTCAGCTGGCCGCGGGAGGCATCGCTATGAGGAATTTTGCGTGGCGGGCGCGGAAAACGCGCTTCCCGGGCCGCAACGAGTGGCGCTGGCACCTCCAGCTCCAGGCGGAGCGGCTGGCGTCACCGCTGCGCTTGGCCTCGATCCTGGCGTTCGTTGCGCTTTGGGCCCTGGTGGCGCACCGGGTGCCGCAAGGGCCACAGCCTGTGGTCCCATGGCTTCTCTCTCTGCTCGTCGTCTACGCTCTGCTCGATTTCGTCATCCTGCACCTGAGGCCCAGGCTCGTCGCCCAATTCCCCCTGGGCTCGGTCCTCCTCGACTACCTCTTCGCCTTTGCGCTCACCTGGGAGACGGGCGGCGGCAGAAGCCCTATCCTGCCGATCCTCTTCCTCGGAGTGGCGAGCGCAAGCCTCCGCCTCGAGACGCTGTCCGCTGCCATCTTTACCGTCCTCTACGCCTTGGGCGCAGGTCTCATGGCGTCCGGCGAGCCCTTTTTCGCCGCGTCGCTCCTGCTGCTGGGCATAAGCCTGACCGCTTGGGGCGCCCACATCCACGACGACCGCGTCGAGCATCTGCGCGATCCCCTGACTGGCGCCTTCACGCGTGCCTACGCTCTCTTCCACCTCGAGCGCATGCTGGAGCAGGGCAAGATGTTCTCGGTTGGCCTCATCGACCTCGACCACTTCAAGGCGGTCAACGACAAGGTGGGACACCTGGCGGGAGACGCCGTGCTCCAGCAGTATGTGCACAGGGTCCAGTCCGGGCTGAGGGCGGGCGACCTGCTCGGCCGCTACGGCGGCGACGAGCTGCTGGTGGTCTTTGAAGGTGTCGGGATCGACGAGGCGTTGCAGATCGCCGAGCGCCTGAGATCCCTCGTGGCGGAGCAGCCGATGCGCGTGCCGGATTCCCAGGAGCAGGTCGCGGTTACCGTCTCGATCGGCGTGATCGAGTCGCACCAGGGCATGCGCACGCACGAACTGCTGAAACGGGTCGATCAAGGGCTTTACCAGTCCAAGCGCATGCGCAACGAAGTCTCGGCCTGCTGATCAGCTTGCGGGCGGCCCGGACCGCGCAAGGCGCTGCAGTACCTCCCTGGCGCCGTCGACGAGGCTGTCCCGCAGGTCAAGACGGCTCCCCGCGAAGCCAAGCGAGAGCACGCCCCGCACGTAGGCTCCCGGACCGCCCATGCGTCGCACGAGATCCCGCAGGACCTCGTCCGGCAAGAATGCGCTCGTGACCGTGAGCATCGCCGCCATGCCGCACAGCTGGCTGCGCGCCTCGGCGGCGGAAGGTCCCTCGGCGATCCGACCTTGCGGCAGTCGATATCTCATGTCTTGTATGCGCCCTCTCCATGTCATGCAGACATCTGTTCCATGACCTGCGCGTCCTTCCTGCAGGCCTACCAGTCAGAAATGATGGTGGCAGGGAGGACGAGACGTGCAAGAGAGGCGCCGACAGCTGGGGGGCCGCATCCGGCAGCTCCGGCTGGAACGCCATTTCACACAGTCCAGGCTAGCCGAGCTGGCGGAAACGGACCAGGCGCACCTGGCCCGCGTCGAGCGGGGCGAGCGCTGGCCGAGCGTGCCGCTTCTCTTCCGTCTGGCCGATGCGCTCGAGACGGACGTGGCCGTTCTTTTCCGCAGCGATGGCGCGACGGCCGAATCGTTGCGCGACGATGTCTGGCTGGTTATGCGCGACGCGAATTCGGACCAGCAGGTTGTCGTGCGCGAAATGCTGCGCCTCCTGCGCAGTTCCTGGCGCCTGCAGGGAGGCGCACAGCAGGGCGAGCCTCCCAAGGACCCGACGTAGCTGCGACGCCCACCCGGGCCCGCCCAACGGCAGGGCGCTGGGCGGCTTTGCGGCTGGCGGCTGGTGGGAAGACCGGAGAATGAAGTCAGTTGACCCGCAGGTGTTCGAGCACGACGTGAACGATGACGGCATGCGATAGGGCCGTGTCCATCTCGTGCAGGAAGACGGCATTCCGCTTTCCCGGTTGCGCATAGATGCCAACTGGCCGCGTGGCGGTCCCGGTCAGGTATTCGACCTGTCCGCAGGTTTCGTCGGAGCCGTCGAGCGAGCAGAGGTAGAACTCGCCCCTCCCCCGCAGGCGGAGGTCGGCCTGCCACCATCCCTCGGCGAGGCGTGGCAGGCGCACTTCGTAGACGCTCCAGCCGGAACGCTCAGCCTTGTGCTCCGCATGAACGCCTACAGGCAGCGGCATCCCCTCGACGACGTGAGGTCGCCTGTAGATCCCTGTCCTCTCGAGCAGCGTCGTGCCGGCGGCACGTCGCACCAGCCGATAGCCTGCCGAACGGGCGAGCTTGAGATAGGGCGCCAGGCTCCCGGTGGCCGCATTGGCATAGGGGGGCTGCGACAGCTCGATGTAGCGCGTGCCCAGTTCGCGCACGAACGAGGGCATGAGACTTCCCTGCACAAACGAGGGAATGACCGTGGTACGGGCATTGCCCACGTAAACGTAGTCCGCGGCGGTCGTCAGGAGGCTCTGATGACCGACGATCGCGCGATCCGTCGCCAGCGCCCGTAGTCTGGGACTCCCGACCTGCTGCGCGCTGTAAGCCACCGTGAGCAGTTGATTGGCATAGGAGAGGAGCCCCAGGATCCAAAGACAGGCGATCAGCGGAGCTACCAGCACCGGCCTGATCGAGAACTGGTGCCGCGCCCGTCGCGCGACCAGAAGCCCC
>JAJZQO010000105.1 GCA_021847575.1 Bacillota bacterium
ACTCGACGCCGCTGTTGTAGATCGTGTACGCCGAGGCGTTCGCGATCGGCGCGTAGTCCGTGATGCCGACCTGCAGCGGCAGGGCCGTCACCACGGTGCTCGCCTTCTGCAGCGGCGCCTGGGTCGCCGTCGTACTCGTCCCGCCGCACGCTGCGAGCAGCACGGCCGCGGACCCGATCAGGCCGCTCAATACGGCCCATCGGTTCATCTTCATCTACTGGTGCCTCCTTGACGCGCAAACCTTGCGAAACTGCCCTGAAGTCACACCGCCGCTCCTGCGACGGCTCTGGTCGTTCCTTGCCTCCCCGTGCCGGAATCCTCCGCAGCAGAGCCCGCCGACCATCGGGCGAAAGCGGTTGCGCATGCGGACGACGCAATAATCATCGCGCCACAATGCGCAGATAAGCAAGGAGCGCTCGACGTTATTTCGCAATATTATTTGAGTTCCTTCCGTTCAATTCTTCCCGGCCATCCAGATCATTCCGTCAAGTCTATGGTCCACATATGATCTAATCTTGCGAATGTCCATGTGACACTAACTATTTCCCAGGCTCAGGAATGCTGCTGCATCGCACTTTCCCGACCGGAGCACAACTTTGATCGGCCATGCAAACTTGAAACTCCGTCTCTTCGTATGTCATGGCGCGCTGGAATTGCAGGCAGATCTTATTACCTGATGTTCGCTACGGCGCACGTCCGCTCCCGGTCCAGGCAGTTCTCCGCCGGTTGGGCGCATCACGAAACGGGCAGGACCGAAAGGTCCTGCCCGTGCAGCGAAAACTGCCCCGATCCGTTTCTCCTTAGTGGGAGATCGAGATCCAGTTCATCATCGTGAACGCCTGTACCGGGTTGTAGTACTTGTTCATCCCGTGGATGTACGGCGCGATCTCGTTGACGCCATAGCCGCCCGGCTGCCAGAGGAACGGCAGGTCCTTCGCGGTGGCCTCGGCGTACTGGTACATCCGCTGCTGCGCCTGAGCCGGCGTGCCGGGGAGGTACGAGTTGGTGACGGTCTGGTTGAACGGCGCGTAGTTGTAGTCGTCCTGGCTGTCGTAGTAGCCCCACATGCCGCCGCCGGTCGGGTAGAAGTTCGGCTCGTAGCACCAGCCGCCGGTCCAGTTGACCGCCCACTTGTTGGCGGCGCCCTGGGCGTCGGACATGCCGACGAGCGTGTCGAACGCGACTGGCTGCGGGGTGATCTTGACGCCCATCTTGGCCCAGTCCTGCTGGAGGATGACCGCGGCGTTGGCCGTCTCGATCGAGCCGGAGTCGTAGAACACCGGGAACTTGAGGGAGACGCCGTTCTTCTCCATCACGCCCTGGGCGTCGAGCGCCCAGCCGTCCTTCTCGAGCAGGGCCTTGCCCCGCGCAGGGTTGTACGGGTAGGCGTTCGGGATCGAGCTGACGCCGAACACGGCCTTGGTCAGCGAGGCGAAGCCCTCGGGGATGGCCGAGTAGTTCGGCACCCAGAGGTTCTTGCCGTTCAGGGTGCCGTCAAGCACCTTGCCGATGGCGTTCTGGTCGATGCCGAACTCGAGCGCCGCCCGGACCTTCTGGTCCTGGAACGAGGCGCCGACGGCGAGCGAGTTCTTCGCCGAGTTGAGCTCGATGCCGTACCAGCAGAAGCCCTGGCTCAGGGACTGCTTGAACTGGCCCTTGAGCTGGCCCGCCGAGCCGTACATGCTCGTCGTCAGGTAGCCGGCGTTGATCTGGTTCTTGCGCAGAGCGGCGAACTCGGCCGAGTCGGACGCCTCGTACTGCTCGACCCACGTGTAGTGGGCCTGGTGCCCGCTGTACGCCGTGTTCGGCACGAAGGTGTAGGACTCGTCGTTGATGGCCGACTTGAACTTGAAGGGGCCCGAGACCACCTTGTACTGAGACGCGGTCGGCTTGTTGTAGATCTTGGCCAAAAGGGCGAGCGTCGCCTTGTAGCTGCCCCTGTTCCAGAGCGCCTTCGGCATCGGCTGGATCTGGCCGAGGCCGTTCAGCTCGAAGTAGACGGGGTTGACCGACTTGCTCAGCGTGAAGAGGACCTGGTGCGGGCCAAGGGCCCTAGCGGACTTCAGGACGCCGTGCGCCGAACTGGGCGGCAGGCCACCGAAACCGCAGCCGCCGTACATGTACGGGGGGTTCGACATGGTGCAGCCCGCGAGCAGGACGTTCGTGGTCCAGGCGACGTCGTCGCCGGTGATCATCTTGCCGTTGGACCACTTCCAGTTCTTCAGGGTCACGGTGAACTGCGTGTCGTTCGCGTTCGCCGTGATCTTGGAAGCGAGCGAGTCGGCCCAGTCGATCGTGTCGGAGCCCGATACCATCACGACAGGCGCCCACATCATGTACTCGATCGCGCTGTTGTACACCGTGTACGCGGACGCGTTCGCGATCGGCGCGTAGTCCGTGATGCCCACCTGCAGCGGCAGCGCCGTCACGATGGTGTTCGCCTTCTGTAGAGGTGCCTGCCCGGCTGCGTTGGCGGCCACGCCGCCGACGCTCGCGGCCAGGATGGCCGCGGACCCAATGAGACCGCTAAGCGCGGCCCATCGGCGCATCTTCATCGGAAAACCTCCTTGCCTGATTCTCCGGCCCCGGGGTCAACCCCGGGGTGCCCTGGTGCCCTTCGAGCAGCGCGCACTCCCACAGGTCGCGTCGTCCAGACTCGGGTGCCTTCGGCTGCAACCCTCCCTTGCTGGTGGTCCTCGAAACGTTGCAGAGGACGACGATGAGCGCGAGACGGCGCCGACATGGGGTCGTCGCGGCGCAACCCGGGACGGCTCTGCATGCCTGAGGGACGCCAATGGGCACGAATGGCACAATTCTCTGAGCTTTCGCTTAACTCCTCCGCGCAGGCCTCCGGAATTGGTCCGTTTGGACACCGCCTGTTGTCTCATCCGTACTGCGAAAAGCCCGCCTTAGGCCGCATCCGAGATGTCGCTCTCGCCGGACATCGCTCTAATCTCCAGTTCTTAGCGGCCTCTCATGCTTTCTTAGAGGTTCTAAGACTTCTTCAGATCTCCCGGCCGGCGCTTTCCGCGCGGAAGCCCTTGCCGATCAGTTGTAGCGGATGCGCGGGTCGGCGACGGCGTAGAGCAGGTCCGCCATCAGGTTGCCGAGGATGGTCAGGATGCCGATGATCAGCGTGATGCCGAAGGCGATCGGATAGTCCCGCTGCAGTGCCGCCTGCCAGAACAGCAGCCCGAGGCCCGGGTAGTTGAACACTTCCTCCACGAGGAGCGCGCCGCCGAACAGGCTCGGGATCGAGAAGCCGATCAGGGTGATCAGCGGCAGGAGCGAATTGCGGAACGCGTGGCGCATCAGCACCATGTACTCCGTGACGCCCTTGGCGCGCGCCGTGCGGATGTAGTCCTGGATCAGCGTCTCGACGACCGAGGAGCGCATGAACCGTCCCCAGAAGGCCACCGTGGCGATCACGATCGTGATGACGGGCAGGGCGATGTGCGCGGCCCAGCTGCCGAAGGTGACCACCGTCTGGCCCGGGTCCTGGATGCCGCCCGGCGGGAAGAGCGGAATGTCGATCGAGAACCAGATCACCATCAGCACCGCGAGCCAGAAGATCGGCATCGAGTACAGGAAGTAGGCGACGACGGTGATCACGTTGTCGGTGATGCTGCCCTTGACGTGCGCCTGGTAGATGCCCTGGACGATCGAGACGATGTCGGCGATCAGGGTGCCGATGCCGACGATCGCCAGCGTGCGCGGCGTCGCCTGCTCGATCAGCTGCAGCACGGGCACGTTCTGGTAGTACGAGACGCCGAGGTTGCCATGCAGCACCATCCAGAGCCAGTCCAGGTACTGCACAGGCAGAGGCTTGTCGAGTCCCAGCTGGTGGGTCAGGATGGCGATCGAGCGCGGCGTCGCGTGCGGGCCGAGCATGACGAGGGCGGGGTTGCCCGGCACGATGTGCGCCAGCACGAACGTGATGATCGTGATGCCGAGCAGTGTCGGGATGGCCTCGATCAGTCGGCGGATGACGTAAGTGAGCATCAGGCGCCGCCCCTCCCCTGCAGTCTCGGGTCGAACGCCTGGTTGAAGGCGTCGCCGAGGAAGTTCACGGCGAGCTCGGCCGCCACGATCAGCAGGCCGGGCGGATAGATCAGCCACCAGGCGTTCTGGAACTCGTACTGGATGCCGTCCGAGATCGCCTGGCCCCAGTTCGGCGCCGGCGGCGGCAGCCCGAGGCCCAAAAAGGACAGGCCGGCGAGGGTCAGAATGCCGCCACCCACCGAGAACGTCGTGTAGACGATGATCGAGCCCATGGCGTTCGGCAGGAAGTGGCGGAACATGATGCGCAGCCAGCCCGCGCCTGCGGCGCGCGCCGCCTCCACGAACTCGCGCGTCTTGAGGCTCAGCACCTCGCTGCGCACGATACGCGCGATCGGCTGCCAGGATGTGATCGCGATGATGAAGATCATCACGTAGACGTTCGGCTTCAGCACCGCGTCCAGCAAAAGCAGAATGTAGATCGCCGGGATCGCCAGCGTGATGTCCACGATGCGCATCAGCACCGTGTCGGTCCAGCTGCCGAACTGCGCCGAGATAAGGCCGTAGACCACGCCGATGAAGACGCCGGCGATGGCGGCCGCGAAGCCGACGATGAGCGAGATCTGCCCGCCCAGCATCAGCCGCGCGAGGTTGTCGCGGCCAAGCGCGTCCGTGCCGAGAAGATGGCTGCTCGACGGCGCCTGGACAATGTTCGACAGGCTCGTGTTGAGCGCGCTGGCGTGGTAGACGACGGGCCCGAGCCAGGAAAAGAGGATCAGGAAGCCGAGGATGACTACACCCGCGACGGCAAGAGGATTGCGCCAGAACGCCTTCCACTCGCGCGACATGCCCGTGTCAGCGTTTGCCAGGGTCGCCTTCTGGTCGGTCTCATCCTTGGGCAGAGCGGACAACGTATTCCCCCCCACTGCCGGCATGCCGGCAGGTCCTAAGAAGCCCGCACATTTCGTCACACCCCGAGGAGTTTATGCCTGCGATACGCGAAAAGGCAAGCGTCCTTAGGCCCATTGCGACTGGTCACATGGCTCTTGCGCAAGAACGGAGGAGGGTGGGCAAAGCCTTGCGGCCCTGCCTTCCCTCCTCCGCCGGTGCCGACTGGCTTATGCCGTCAAGGCCGTTCGGCTCAGTGCGAGACCGTCACCCAGTTCATCATCGTGAACGCCTGCACCGGGTTGTAGTACTTGCCCATCCCGTGCACGTACGGCGCGATCTCGTTGACGGCGTAGCCGCCCGGCTGCCAGAGGAACGGCAGGTCCTTCGCGGTGGCCTCGGCGTACTGGTACATGCGCTGCTGCGCCTGCTGCGGCGTGCCGGGGAGGTACGAGTTGGCGACGGCCTTGTTGAACGGCGCGTAGTTGTACTCGTCCTGGCTGTCGTAGTAGCCCCACATGCCGCCGCCGGTCGGGTAGAAGTTCGGCTCGTAACACCAGCCGCCGGTCCAGTTGACGGCCCACTTGTTTGCGGCGCCCTGCGTGTCGGACATGCCGACGAGCGTGTCGAACGCGACTGGCTGCGGCGTGATCTTGACGCCCATCCTGGCCCAGTCCTGCTGCAGGATGACCGCGGCGTTCGCCGTCTCGGACGAGCCCGAGTCGTAGAACACCGGGAACTTGAGCTGGACGGCGCCCTTCTGCATGACGCCCTGGGCGTTCGGCTTCCAGCCGTCCTTCTCGAGCAGGGCCTTGCCCTGCGCAGGGTTGTACGGGTAGGCGTTCGGAATCGAGCTGACGCCGAACACGGCCTTGGTCAGCGAGGAGAAGCCTTGGGGGATGGCCGAGTAGTTCGGCACCCACATGTTCTTGCCGCCCAGGGTGCCGTCGAGCACCTTGCCGATGGCGTTCTGGTCGATGCCGAACTCGAGCGCCTGGCGCACCTTCTGGTCCTGGAAGGCGGCACCGACATCGAGGGAGTTCGGCGCGGAGTTGAGCTCGATGCCGTACCAGCAGAATCCCTGGCTCAGGGACTGCTTGTACTGGCCCTTGAGCTGGCCCGCCGAGCCGTACATGCTCGCCGTCAGGTAGCCGGCGTTGATCTGGTTCTTCTTGAGCGCGGCGAACTCGGCCGAGTCCGACGCCTCGTACTGCAGAACCCACTTGGCGGTCGCCTTGTGACCGCCGTAGGCCGGGTTCGGCACCAGCGTGTAGGCCTCGTCGTTGACCGCGGACTGGAACTTGTACGGCCCCGAGATCACCTTGTACTCCGGCGAGGTCGGCTTGTTGTAGATCTGCGACAGCAGCGTGAGGTCAGCCGCATAGCTGCCCCTGTTCCAGATCGCCTTGGG
>JAJZQO010000025.1 GCA_021847575.1 Bacillota bacterium
TCCCAGACCAGGAGCGGGTTCTCTTGGAGCTGCCAGGCGTGGGCCCCGAGACGGCCGCCGCCATCATGGTCTACGCCCTGGGCGAGGCGGCACCGGTCGTGGACGCCTACGCCCTGCGCGTCCTGCGGCGCATCGGCGCAATCAGCTCGGCCGAGCGGCGCAGCGAGGCGAGAGCCTGCATGGCGGGCGCGATCGACGGTGATGCGGCCGTCGCGCGCCTCCTCCACGCGACCATCGTCGAGCTGGCCCGGCGCCACTGCCGCGTGGAGCCGCTGTGCGCAGGCTGCCCCTGCAGGGAACTCTGCCCGAAAATCCTTGGGCATCCTGCGCAGGGAAGAGGTGATCGTGGTGCCGGGAACGCAGGGAGAGCGGCGGCGGGCCGCGAAGGAGGAAACGCCGGAGCAAACCGCGCTCCGCCTGCTCAAGGAGGCGGTCGCGCAGGAGCTCGGTTTGTGGGACAAGGTACGCCAAGCGGGCTGGGGCAATCTCAGCGCGCGCGAGAGCGGCCGGGTCGGCGGGATCGTGGCGCGTAAGATGCGGGAGGGGTCGGTCGGAGGTGCAGAGGGTTCAGGCGGTGCTGTGGACGAAGCGGGAGTGCAGTCTCTGCGACAAGGCGGAGAGTGCCTTGCGGCGGATCGCCAGGGACGTCCCGCTCGACATCGAACTGGCCACGGTGCCGGACGGCAGCCCGCAGGCTGAGCGCGTGCCGATCGTCGAAATCGGCGGCGTCGAGGTTCAGGCGGGCAAGGTCTCCGAATTCCGTCTGCGCAACTGGCTCAAGGAAAGGGGTTACTCGGATGCGGCTCGCTGAACGCGTTTCACTGCTCAGGCCATCGCCGACCATGTCGCTCGACCAGAAGGCGAAGGAACTGCAGCGCCAGGGCAAACCCGTCATCTCGTTCGGCGTCGGCGAGCCCGATTTCGACACGCCGCAATGGATCAAGGACGCGGCCATCGAGGCGATGCGCCAGGGCAAGACGAAGTACACCCCTGTCGCGGGGATTCCCGAGCTGCGCGAAGCGATCGTCCGACGCTTTTTGCGCGAACAGGGCGTGGAGTACCCGTCGGCCGGCGTTGTGGTCACGACAGGGGCCAAGCAGGCGCTCTACGAGCTGTTCCAGGTTCTGCTCAACCCGGGTGACGAGGTGATCGTACCCTCCCCCTACTGGGTGACCTACCCGGACCAGATCATCCTGGCCGGCGGGGTGCCTGTCATCGTCCCCGTGGGCATCGAGCGAGGCTTTGCCTTCGGCCTCGAGCACCTCAAGGCGGCGATGACGCCGCGGACGCGCGCCGTGGTGCTGAACTCGCCGCAGAACCCGTCCGGAACCGTCCTCTCCCAGGACGAGGTGCGGGCGATCGGCGAGTTCGCCGCCGCCAACGACATCGTCGTCGTCTCGGACGAGGTGTACGGCAAGCTGATCTACGACGGTCTCAGCCACCGTTCGCCCGCGGCCGCGAGCCGCGCCGCGCGCGACGTCACCGTGGTGATCGACGCGGTCTCGAAGAGCTACGCCATGACCGGCTGGCGCATCGGCTACCTCATCACGTCGGATCTCAAGCTGAGCCAGGCCGTGCAGAACCTGCAGAGCCAGCTCACGTCGAACGCCAACACCATCGCGCAGTGGGCCGCCACCGCGGCGCTGGACGGCGCCGACGACGACATCGTGGCGATGCGCGACGCTTTCGAGGCACGCCGGAACCTGATGGTGGAGGGGCTGCGGCGGCTGCCGGGCTTCGAGACCGACCTGCCGCATGGCGCCTTCTACTGCTTCCCGCGCGTGCGCGAACTGCTCGACCATCCGCCACGGGGCCTCAGCTGGCGGGACGCGGACGAACTCGCCGCATACCTGCTCGAGGAGGCCAACGTCGCGGTGGTGCCCGGCAGCGGCTTCGGCATGCCCGATTACCTGCGCTTCTCCTACGCTACCAGCGAGGAGCGTATCCGCGAGGCCTTGGGCCGAGTCGAGGCGGCCCTCAAGGCGTAATGCTGCCCGACGTGTTCGCCGGCAGCCGTGTGGCCCTGCTGGGTCTCGGCAGGGCCAATCGCGCCCTTGCCGCGGCCTTGCTGGCGGAGGGCGCGGAGGTGCTCGGCTTCGACCGAGACGCGGGCAAGAGCGCATGGCTCGCCGACCTCGGCATCGGCGGGAGCTGCGGGGTGGACTATCTCGCGCAGGCGGCGCGCTCCGGCGCTGCCTACGCCTTCCTCACGCCGGGCATGCGCAAGGACCTTCCCGATATCTCCGCTCTCGTGCGCGGCGGCTGCGAGCTGGCGGCGGAGGCGGGCTACTTCTTCGCCCGCCGCAGGTCGCCCGTCATCGGGATCACGGGTTCGGCCGGCAAGACCACCACGACGACGCTCGTCGCGCGCATGCTGGCACGCGGCGGCGTCGCCGCCACAGCGTGCGGCAACATCGGACGCCCATTCGCCGACGCGCTGCAAGATGCGGCGACGACCGAGGTCTACGTCGCGGAACTGTCATCGTTCCAACTGCAGCTGCTCGACGAGAGCCCCGAGACGGCCGCCGTCCTCAATATCCGGCCCAACCACCTGGACATCCATCCGTCGTTCGAGGACTATGTCCGCAGCAAGTGGCGCATCGCACGCTTCCAGGGGCCGGAGGGAATCCTCGTCGTGCCGCCGGATCTGGTCCGCGAGGCGCCGGGCGCGGGCAGACGCCTGACGTTCTCCCTCGACCGGCCGGCGGACGCCACGCTCGCCGGGGGCCAGCTCGTGCTCCACGGCGAAGGGCTGATGTCGGCCGCCGAGGTGCGCCTGCCGGGGCGTCACAACCTGGAAAACGCCTTGGCGGCTGCCCTTCTGGCGAGCGCTGGCGGGGCAGGTTTGCGGGAGATCAGGGAGGAGCTCGAGAGTTTCGGGGGCGTGCCGCATCGGCTCGAGCTCGTCGCCGAGCGCGACGGCGCGCGCTTCGTCAACGATTCGATCGCGACCGCGCCTGACCGCGCAATGGCCGCCTTCGCCGCGCTCGACGGCCCGTTCCTCTGGCTGGGCGGCGGCTACGACAAGCACCTCGACTACAAGGTGCTCGCCGGCCACCTTGGCCAGGTGCGGCGTGCCTACCTCTTTGGCCCCGTCGGGCGGCTCCTGCTCGAGGTCTGCAGGATCGACGGCGTGCCGGCGCAGTTCTATCCGGATTTCGCCGCGGCGGTCTTGGCGGCGATGGCCGACGCCAGGGCAGGGGACACCGTCCTGCTATCGCCCGGCGCGGCGTCGTACGACGCGTTCCGTGACTTCGAGGAGCGCGGCGAGGCGTTCCGCGCGCTTGTCCTGGGCAGATCCGGCCAAGCCTGAGCCGCTCGCTCGAGCAGTCGGTCAGCGCGAAAAAGCCGGTACAGACCGGTGCACCTGCAAGAGATTTGTCCACTGTCGCGAGAACGGTCGCATGGTTTTGCCGGCGGAAGCGACAGGTTGAACCGCCGCATCGGGCGGAGCCGGTGATGACCGGGCGGTCCGGTGGTGCGCCACGGGTCCTTCGCGACATCGGCATGGGACGGTGTGGGGCGCGCACAGCCATTCGGGGCTGCTTCACGGTGGTCCTGCGCAGCGTTCGTGCGAGAATCGCGAACGCTCCGCGCCTCACAGGTGACCATATGTTCGCGTCGATCAGCACACCTCGGGAGCGAAGGGCGTACCGCGACTAAGCCCGCATCTTGCGCAAGAGAGACGCGAACGAAAGCGACGCGGGCGACTGGCGGTGCCCTTTGCCGTATGCCAGGAAGAATTGGCGCGGCAAGACCATGTCCCTACCTCTGACCCGCGCGATCAGGCCGGCCCGTTCTTCCGTCTGGATTGCAAGTTCCGAGACAAAGGCGATCCCACCGCCGGCCACCACTGCCTGCTTGATGGCCTCCGTGTCGTCGAGTTCCCACATGCTGAGGCCGTCCTTGAGGCCGCACAGTTCGCTGAACGCGTCGACTGCGGCGCGTTCGCAGCCGCCTGCTGGAGGCACGATGAGCCGCTCGCCCAGGAGGGCGCGGGGCTCCACGCTTGGCCGTCGTGCGAGCGGGTGATTCGGCCTGGCGATGAGCACCAGCCGGTCGCCCATACATGGCTCCAGGAAGAGGTTGCGGGGCACGACGGGACCGCTGATCACCGCGAGTTGCACATCGCCGCGGGACACCGCATCTCCGATTTCTTGGACGCTGCCGATCATTAGGTGAAGCGTGACTCGCGGATGCTCGTTTGCGAACTGCACCATCGCCGGAGCCAGGAGATACCGGGCCGGCGTCGTGGTGGCAGCCAGACGCAACTGTCCAGCCTCAAGGTCTCGCAGTTCCCCGAGAGCGTCCTTCGCCTCATCCACCTGACGCAGGATATCCTGCGCATAGACGAGGAGACGCTCTCCTGCTTCCGTCAGTTCAGCCGAGCGGCGTCCGCGTGTGAATAGGGCGATTCCGACGGACGCCTCCAGAGCCTCGATCTGCCGCGACACGGCGGACTGGCTCAGGGAGAGTCTGCGTGCGGCCCCCGAAAAGTTGCGGCAATCCGCAGCCGCGACGAATGTCTCAAGCTGGTGGAGATCCAAACGGCTCCCCCCTTAGCAGTCGCAGTGTGCCATGCGGCAAGCGCAATAGTGACATGCGATAGTTGCACCGCCATCATAGCACCACCTGGGGTACACTCTCACCAATTCACCACAGCCGCCGAGGGGGGACCTTCCTGTGGGAGTCCTGCCAGAGATTCGATTGACTTCCTACTCGCCTGGTTCGGGCTGAGCCTGCAAGGTCGGCCCGCACGACCTGGCGCAGGTTCTGCGCCACCTTACGCCTCCCAAGGACCCCATGTGGCTTGCGAGCATCGGCGACGATGTGGCAGCGCGCAAATTGACGGACGACCTTGCCATCGTGCAGACGATCGACTACATCACGCCGGTGCTCAACGATCCCTATCTCTTCGGTCAGGTGGCCGCCGCCAACGCGCTGAGCGACATCTATGCGGTCGGCGCCCAGCCGTCCTTCGCCCTGAACCTCGTCGGCTTCCCGGTGCGCAGCCTGCCGCTCGGGTATCTCTCCGAGATCCTTCGCGGTGGAGCGGACAAAGCCCGTGAGGCCGGAGTCGAGATCGTCGGCGGACATACCGTCGACGATCCAGGACCGAAGTACGGGATGGTCGTCACGGGATTCGCGCACCCGCAGCGTCTGATCCGCAAGTCCGGCGCACAGCCGGGGGATGCGTTGTTCCTCACGAAGCCGCTGGGGGTCGGTGTGCTCACGACAGCGCTCGACCAGCGCCTCGCCAGCGTGGATCTTGAGGGGCTGGTGTTGCCGGTGATGCTCCAGCTCAACGCGGCGGCCGCCCGGGCGATCGAGCGCGTCGGCGCTCGCGCCTGTACGGACGTCACTGGATTCGGCCTCCTCGGCCACCTGCATGAGATGGCTTGGAAGAGCGGCCTCAGCGCGCGTGTACACTTGCCTGCCGTCCCGATTCTCCCGGCTGCGCGGCGCTTTGCAGCGCGCGCCATCTCGACGGGAACGCAGAACAATCTGCGCCACTTGCAGCGATGGGTGGACTGGCCCGAAGAGGCGCCAGACGAAGATCGGGTTCTGCTCTCCGATGCCCAGACCTCCGGCGGGCTTGTGATCGCAGTCGCGACGGAGAAGCGGGATGCGCTGAGGGCCGCCTTGCAAGAGGAAGGGTGCCTCACCTGGGCGGAGATCGGGTGCCTGGAGTCGGGAGGTGCGGGCCACATCACCGTGCTTGCGCAGTGATGCGTCGCGTGCCAATACCTGTTTGAGCGCAGCGGAGGCGAATGCATGGGGGTCCCGATCTACCTCGACTACAACGCCACGACTCCTGTGGATCCGCGCGTGCGGGCGGCGATGCTGCCGTTCCTCGGCGACCAGTTCGGCAATCCATCAAGCACCCACGCGTTCGGCCGCTTCTCTTGGGCCGCGCTGGAGCGTGCCCGTCGTCAGGTCGCGGACCTCCTCGGATGCGCATCGGAGGAAGTCATCTTCACCAGCGGCGGCAGCGAGAGCGACAACCTCGCGATCCAGGGGGTCGCTTTCGCGAACCGCGCGCGCGGGCGGCACATCGTGACATCGACGGTCGAGCATCCGGCGGTGATCAACACCTGCAGGTATCTCGCGGAGCAGCACGGGTTCGATGTGACCTATGTCGACGTGGACCATCATGGCCGCGTCGACCCCGCAGCGGTGATCCACGCCATCCGGCCCGAAACGGTGCTGATCAGCATCATGCAGGCCAACAACGAAACCGGCACGATCCAGCCCATCGCGGAGATCGCCGGCATCGCGCGCGCGGCGGGCGTTGCATTCCATAGCGACGCCTCCCAGGCGGTCGGCAAGATCCCGACGCGGGTCGCAGACCTGGGCGTCGATCTCCTCACGATCGCCGGCCACAAGCTCTATGCTCCGAAGGGGATCGGTGCCCTCTACGTGAAAGGAGGCGTCGAACTCCAGCCGATCATCTATGGCGGCGGTCAGGAGCGCGGTCTGCGGGCCGGTACGGAAAACGTCCCTTACGCGGTGGCCCTCGGCGAGGCCTGCAAGGTGGCAGCGCAGGTCCTGCCGGCGGAGGAGGGGCGCCAGCGCGCGCTTCGTGACCGCTTGCATGAGATCCTGGCCGATCAACTCGGCGGGGTGCTCCTGAGCGGCCATCCCCTGGAGCGCCTTCCCAATACGCTCAACCTGAGCTTCCAAGGGGTGATCGGTAGCGATCTCCTCGATGAGGTGCCAGAGATTGCCTTCTCTACGGGCTCGGCGTGCCACGCGGGCAGCGCCGCGCCATCGCCGGTGCTCGCACAAATGGGACTCAGCACGGATGTCGCGCTAGGCGCCGTCCGGCTCAGCATTGGCCGCTACACCACAGAGGCGGAGGTGGACGAGGCCGCACGTCACATATTACGAGGGGTTCGCAGCTTGCGCCGGCGATCCGAGAGCCCCAGGGAATGATGAGGCAGCTGTTCGGAAGGGGGTGATCTGGATGCGCAAAGGCGCGTGGCTCGGAATGGTCATGCTCGTGGTTGGAGTTGCCGGTCTTACCTTCGCAACGGCCAGGTCACTCCCGTTCTTGCCGCGCGGTAGCCATTTGACCGGATCCGATGCGATGGGCGGGATGATGGGGACGTTCCTTTCGGGGGCGCAGGTCCCGCGCATCACGCGCGCCGAGGCGGTGGCGCTTGGCAATGAGGTGCCACTTGGGGCGAGTGCCGATCGCGGCAGGAACCAACTTGTATTTCGGACGAGCGTGGTTCGCCTGACGATCCTCGCGAGCCCTCCTTGGGGCAAGGACATGACCTTCCGCGTGGCTGGCCTCACCAACCCCACGATCGTCGTGCCGCAGGGCGCCCAGGTACGCGTGGAGTTCGTCAACCCCGACAACGACACGAGCCATGGGTGGCTGGTGTCGTCCGCGCTACCGCCCTTCCGCTACATGGCCATGATGGGTACGCCACCTGCGTTCCCTGGCTCCTTCGCTCCACCGCTCGGGGAGTCTTACGGCGGGGGCATGCCGAGCGAGACGATTACCTTCCGGGCGAGTGCGTCGGGCCGCTACACCTACCTTTGTCCAGTCCCTGGGCATGCGCAGCGAGGGATGTATGGAGTGTTCGTCGTGGCCCCTTCGTAGCGGGGCCGCACGGCGGCGGGGGATCGACAAGAATACCAGTCTCAGGAAAGGTGGGGCCACATCCAAATGAACGTGCTGCTCATCCTGAACGACCCGCCCTACGGCACCGAACGCACCTACAACGGGATGCGCCATGCGATTGCACTCAGCTCGCGTGACGACGTGCAGGTTCGGGTCTTCCTGATGGCGGATGCCACGCTCTCCGGCAAGAAAGGTCAGAAGGTGCCCAACGGCTACTATTTCCTGGAACGCATGCTGGGTGCCGCCGTCCGGCGTGGAGTGGAGATCGGCGCTTGCGGCACCTGCCTCGACGCGAGAGGGCTCGCGGAATCCGAGATGATCGAGGGCGTACACCGGAGCTCCATGGAGGAACTGACGGATTGGACGCTCTGGGCGGACAAGGTCATCGTCTACTAGGACCAGGGAGCAGGAGGGACGTGCAATGTCCGACAAGACGGCTATCGTGCTGGGTGGGGGAGTGGGTGGCGTCGTTGCGGCAAGCCACCTGCGGCGATTGCTCCCCCAGGAGGATCGCATCGTTGTGATCGAGCGCTCGGGACGCCACGTATTCTGGCCGTCCCTCCTCTGGCTCATGACCGGCACACGGAAGGTCCAAGATGTTCAGCGCGACATCGCTGCCCTGAAACAGCCGGGCATCGACGTGTTGAAGCGCGAGGTAACGAGGATCGATCCGGGCACCTGCACCGTATATATGGGTGATGAATCGCTGCAGGGCGACGCGCTTGTCGTTGCGCTTGGGGCGCAGCTCGCGCCCGATCGGATTCCTGGGCTCAGCGAGGGTGGACACAACTTCTACACGGTGGAAGGGGCGGCGCACCTCTACGAGGATCTTCAGGCCCTGCGCGAAGGGCGTGTTGTCGTCCTGATCGCCGGCGTGCCGTTCAAGTGCCCGGCGGCTCCCTACGAGGCCGCCATGCTGATCGATCACCTCCTTAGGAAGCGCGGTGTGCGCGACCGGGTGGAGCTGGAAGTCTGGGCCGCGGAGCCTGCCCCGATGGGGGTCGCGGGACCGGTTGTTTCACAGGGGGTAACGAATCTGGTCGCCGAGCACGCCATTGGCTACCATCCGAGCCGGCAGATCTCGAAGGTGGACGCCGCAAAGGGGCGCCTCCATTTTGAGAGCGGGGAAGAGGTCCCCTTCGACGTGTTGGCCGTCGTCCCGCCGCATGTGCCCCCGGCCGTCGCGCAGGAAGCCGGGCTCACAGCACCGGGTGGCTGGGTAGAGATCGATCGCGAGTCCTGCGAGACGCGGTTCGAGAATGTCTTTGCCATCGGGGACGTCACCGGCGTGATGCTCGCCATGGGCAAACCTCTGCCGAAGGCAGGCGTGTTCGCGCACGCGCAGGCGGAGGCCGTCGCAAAGACCATTGCAGCCAGATGGTCGGGTAAGGGTGAGGAAGGGCGGTTCTCAGGCAACGGCGAGTGCTTCATCGAGATGGGATCGGGCGTTGCCGGCTTCGCGCGCGGGAACTTTTATGCGGAACCTGCACCCGAGGTGAAGATGTTCCGCACCGGCCGCCACTGGCATGTCGCAAAGGTGGCGTTCGAGAAGAACTGGTGGCGCAGCTGGTTTTGATGCGGCTTACAGAGTCGCAGACAACCACGCACAAGGTTCCGCACGGCGCGGCTTGGTGCTGACCACGCGGCAGCCAGGTGTTGGACACGGCCGCGGCGGTCAGCCGTTTGGCATGGTTCCGTCGGGCTCCGCAAACTCAGCGTAGTGCAGGCCTGACAAGCAGCCATCTTAATCGAGCGCGTCGAAGCAGGCTGGCGCCGACAACGGGTTGTTTTACGGGGGCTGGTGATGTGATCCGCTCTGAGTCGTCCACGCAACGCGCAAGGCTGCCGAACCTCGGCATCACGGTTGAATGGCTCACAATCGCCTGGATGGTCGTTGAAGTTGGCGTCGGCATCCGAGCCGCCATTCTTTCGGGCAGTGTCGCCCTGATGGCCTTCGGACTGGACAGCGGGATCGAGATCGTGTCCGCCGGTGTCATGGTGTGGCGGCTTGGCATTGAACAACAGGGCGGCAATGTGGAGCGCGTCGATCATGCCGAACGTCGGGCGTCAACGCTGGTCGGATGGGGTCTGATGCTCCTTGCCATCTATGTCGTCGCGAGCGCCGCCTGGGGCCTTTGGCAGCGTAGCCAGCCCGAGCCGACAGCACTTGGAATCGCCCTCGCCGCCGCCGCGGTGGTCGTCATGCCGGTCCTTGTCGGGGTGAAGCGCCATATCGCCGACAGAATCGGCAGTGCTGCGTTGCGTGGTGACGCCGCCGAAGGCGTGGTCTGCGCCTACATGGCGATCGTGCTTCTCGCCGGGCTGGTTCTGCGCGCTGCCTTCGGATGGTGGTGGGCCGATTCCATCGCTGCCCTCGGCATCGTGTACGTCATCGTCCGCGAGGGCCGGGAAGCTCTCAGCGAGGCACGGGCCGAGGAGGACGAGAGAGGTCTGAAGTAACTCATCCTTCCATGCCCACACGCGCCGCGATCTCCCGCCGAAGCAGACCTTGGCCGCAAATTGGGTTTCCCGAAGTGAAGCGAGCGCACCAACGGCACCCTGCAGCGGTGGGACCCTAAGGGGATTCTCAAGCCCAAACGCAGCCCGACCAGCTCCCGGTGGCCAAGGTTGTCGCGGGGACGGCGCCAAGCGTGCGTGGCACGGCTTGCGGCACATGATACACTACGATAGGCAAGGCGGCCGAAAGGTTCGCCCGCTGACTTTTCTCTTCCGGATATAGGGGGATCTCGCACTGGACCTCAAGGTTTTTGCATCGGGCGAGTCGGCTGCGCGGCGCACCGACATGCGCAACATCGCCATCATAGCGCACGTCGACCACGGCAAGACGACGCTCGTCGACGCGATGCTGCGCCAGAGCGGCGTCTTCCGGGAGAACCAGCAGGTCTCGGAGCGCGTGATGGACCGCAACGAACTCGAGCGCGAGCGCGGCATCACGATCCTGGCGAAGAACACAGCCGTCGTCTACCACAAGCACACCATCAACATCGTGGACACGCCAGGCCACGCCGACTTCAGCGGCGAGGTGGAGCGCATTCTCAGCATGGTCGACGGCGCCCTGCTGGTCGTGGACGCTGTCGAGGGCCCGATGCCGCAAACCCGCTACGTCCTGCGCAAGGCGCTCGAGCAGCGCCTGCGTCCGATCGTCTTCATCAACAAGGTGGACCGCCCCGAAGCGGATCCGGCGGCGGCCCTCGACGGCGTGATCGACCTCTTCATCGCGCTCGGCGCCGGCGAGGAGCAGCTGGAGTTCCCCGTGCTCTACGGCTCGGGTCGCGCCGGTGTCGCGTCGACCGACCCGTCCCAGCCCGGAGCTGACCTGCGCCCGCTCTTCGAGACGATCCTCGAGGCCGTGCCGGGGCCCATAGCACTCACCGGGCCGCTGCAGATGCTCGTCTCGTCGCTGGACTACGACGACTACCTGGGCCGCATCGCGCTCGGCAGGATCCACCGCGGCGTCCTGCAGCCGGGCCAGTCCGTCCTCGCCCTGCACCGCGACGAGACGCAGACCCAAGGCAAGATCGCGAAACTGTTTGTCTTCCGCGGACTCGAGCGGGTCGCCGTGGAAGAGGCCGAAGCCGGTCAGATCGTGGCCCTGAGCGGCCTGTCGAACGTCTTCGTGGGTGAGACCATCACCGATCCCGCGGAGCCAGAGCCGCTTCCTGGGCTCGTCGTGGACGAGCCCACCCTGACGATGACCTTCAGGGTCAACGACTCGCCCTTCTCGGGCCGCGAGGGACGGTACGTCACGTCGCGGCACCTGCGCGATCGCCTATGGCGCGAGCTCGAGCGCAACGTGGCCCTGCGCGTCGAGGAGACCGACTCGCCAGACGCGTTCGTCGTCGCGGGGCGGGGCGAACTGCATCTCTCGATTCTGCTCGAGACCATGCGCCGCGAAGGCTACGAGCTCGCCGTCTCCCGGCCGGAGGTCATCCTGCGGGGCGCCGGCGACGGCGTCGAGGAGCCCTACGAGGAACTGGTGATCGATGTGCCGGAAGCCCACGTCGGGGCTGTCATGGAGGGGGTCGGACGCCGCCGCGGCGAGCTTGTCAGCATGGCACCGACCGCCGGCGAGGGGCGGCGCCTGGTGTTCCGCATCCCGTCGCGCGGCCTGATCGGTTACCGCGGCGAATTCCTCACCGCCACGAAGGGCTACGGCACGATGCACCACGTGTTGCTGGGCTACGCTGCCGCCGGCTCTCCGCCGCCGCGGCGCAACAGGGGCAGCCTCGTCGCCTCGGAGACGGGAGAGGCCACTTCCTACGCCCTCGACCAGCTGGCCGACCGCGGCACCTTCTTCATCGGTCCGCAGACGCCGGTCTACCGCGGCCAGGTGGTGGGGGAGCACACGCGCGAGAAGGACCTGGACCTCAACGTCTGCAAGCGCAAGCACGTCACCAACGTGCGCAACGCCACCGCGGAAGAGGCCATCCGCCTGCAGTCCGCGCGCATCCTAAGCCTCGAGGACGCCCTCGAGTTCCTCGCGGACGACGAGCTTTTGGAGGTCACGCCGCAGAATCTGCGCCTGCGCAAGGCGGTGCTCGACGCGGAAGAGCGGCACAAGATCAACAAGGCGCGGCAGAAGGCGGAGGAAGCGCAAGGCTAGATTCCATTTACTGGCGTTATAGGCTACAATTCCTTGCGGAGGGATTGTAGCCATGCTGTTTCTGGACGCAGTCGAGAGATGCCTCGCAACGCTGCAGACGCTGGGCCGCGGGCGGCAGACGATCGCCGCCTACCGCGCCGACCTCATGCTCTACGGCCGGCACGCGGCCGGGCAATTGCGCCAGCCGCTCGGCGAACTGCTGCTCGAGGAGTGCGCCGCGCTTGGCGTGGACGGCTACCTGCGGGAACTGCAGGAAGTCCGGCGCAACGCCCCCGCCACGCTGGCCCGCCGTCTCGCCTCGCTGCGCGCGCTCTACGGCGCCACGTGGCGGGAGGCGGGCCTGCAGGACAACCCCGCGCAAGCCATCGCCTATCCCGGCGGGAAGAGGCGCTCGGTTCCCGCCCTCGACCTGGACGCCGCGCGCTCGCTGGTGCGGGCCGCCGCCTACCAGAGCCGCACGCCGCTGCGCGACGCCCTGATGCTGACGCTGATGCTGGGCAACGGTCTGAGCCTGGCCGAGCTCGTGCGGCTGGACAGTTGCGATGTCGACGTCGCCCGACGGGAGATCGTCGTGAGGGGACGGCGCGGCCGCAAGCGGACGGTCCCGGTCTCGCACGCGACGGCCATCCTGCTCGCACGGCATATCGCAAGCCAGCCCGGGGGACCGCTCTGGTGCAACCGGCAGGGCCGGCGGCTATCGCCGCGGGGCGTCCAGTACGTCTGCCAGCGCGCTTCGCGGCATGCGCGCGTCGACGGTCACGCCTCGGCGCAGGCCCTCAGGGCCACGGCGAGGCGCTTGATGCGCCGGGCCGGAGCCAGTCCCGCCACACTGCGAGCCCTGCTCGGCGTCGAGAGTGCGGTATAGGGCACTCTAGGCGTCGCGTGGCAGGCGGATGGTGGCGGTCGTGCCGCTGCCAGGCGCGGAGCGCAGCGCAAGCGTCGCCTGAAGCGACTCCGCCAAGGCCTTCGCGATGGGCAGCCCGAGCCCCGTGCCCTTCATGCCCCTGCCGTGCCGGCCGCGGAAGAAGCGTTCCGTCACGAACGGCAGCTCGTCCTTGTCGATCCCCGGTCCGGTGTCGCGGACGTAGATTTCGACCGCGTCGGGCAGCAAGGACGCGCCAAGCGTGACGCGGCCGCCTGCCGGCGTGTAGTGCAGCGCATTCTCGAGCAAGGCCCAATAGGCCCGCGTCAGGATCTGCACGTCCACCCGAACCGTTTGCGCAGAGGGCGGCAGGAGGGTCACCTTGAGCTGCGGTGCCAGGGCCTGCGCGTCCTCGCGCAGGCCCTCGAGCCACGGTCCGAGTGCGAGCGGTTCGGGTTCCGGCCGCCGCGTGCGCGCCGACTCGAGGGTCAGGAGATCGTTCGTGAGCCCGGTCATGCCGGCCAGGGCCTGCTGCATCGCGCTCAAAGACTCCTGCGCCTCCTGGGCGTCGAGCGTCCCCTCGGCCAGAAGGGCGGCGTTGCCCTGCATGATCTGGAGCGGTGTGCGCAGCTGGTGCGCCGCCTCCGCGAGCAGCATGCGGTCCCGCTGGCGCTGCAGGTCCAGATCGGAGATGAGGTTGTTGAGCACGCGGCCGAGGCGCCCGATCTCGTCCTGCGGGTCCGACAGTTCCGGCAGTTTGGCGCCGGCGGGCGAGCGCCTGAGCTCCATCGCCGCCTCGGTCAGAGCCTCCACCGGCTTGAGCATGCGGCGCGCCGCCACGTAGCCGAACGCGCCGCCGCCGACGGCGGCCGCAAGGCCGATCGTCGCGATGCCCAGCAGCAGGTCCTCGACCAGCGAGATGGCGGAGGCGAGTGGGTAGTCGAGCACCACGGCAAGGTTCTGGTGCGTGAGGTCGACCCGCACGTAGGGAAAACCGTCCGCGAGCGATATGCCGTTGCGCGCTCCCGTCGGCACACGCGATCCCGTGTTCGTGGACTGCAGCACCACCTGGCCGTTGCGGTAGATCCAGACCTGGGGATCGCTCCGGAGAACGTCGTGTTTCACGGCCTGGACGGTCGCGCTGGTCGGACCACCTGGGCTGAGCGTGTCGAGCACGAGCTGGGCCGTGCTGAGCGCGTTCGCGCTGACCGTCGTGTACTGATGGATAGCGGTGAAGATCGACACGAGCAAGCTGGCGCCGATGACCATTCCCGCCGTCGCAAGCCCGGCCTGCGTCGCGAGCCTTCGGCTGAGGCTGCCGAGGCGGCGTTCGCGCAGCTCGCTGGCGGGCGTGGGAGCGGTGCTCACTCGGCCTGGGCCTCCGCCACACCGTGGTCGTCCTGTGCGCGCAGCCGGTAGCCCACGCCGCGCACCGTCTCGATGAGCTTCGGCGCCCCGACGGCCGTCAGCTTCTGGCGCAGGTAGCCGATGTAGACATCGACGATATTGCTCTGTCCGCCGTAATGAAAGCCCCAGACGCGCTCGAGCAGCATATCGCGCGTCAGGACGGTCTCCTGGTTCAGCGCAAGACAGCGCAGCAGTTCGAACTCCCGGCGTGTCAGGCTCAGCAGCTCACCCTGGAAGCTCACCTCCCAGCGCAGCGTGTCGACGTGGAGCTGGCCGACGTCCAGCACGGCCTGGGCACGCTCGTGTTCGCCCTGATGGCCGCTGCGGCGCAGCAGGGCGCGCAGGCGGGCCACGAGCTCCGCTGGCGCGAACGGCTTGACAAGGTAGTCGTCTGCGCCGGCGTCGAGGCCCTCCACACGTTCGGGCAGGCTGCCGCGCGCCGTAAGCATGAGGATCGGGATATCAGACAGGGCGCGCAGGGCCCGGCAGACCTCGAGCCCGTCGATGTCGGGCAGGGTGAGGTCGAGGATGACTGCGTCGTACTGGCCCTGCGCCGCCTCGGTGAGGCCCGCGCGTCCGGTCGGCTGATGCGCGACCGTGAACCCGGCGTGGCGCATCTCGATGGTGACGAGACGCGCTACGGCGGGGTCGTCCTCGATCAGGAGAAGATTCGGCTCTGGCTGTTGCATGGCTAAGTCACCGTTCCTTAGCCCCGGATGCCCCCGGCTTCAGCCGTGGGGAGGCAGGGGCGTACTCGAAACCATCTGCGAGGTGAATGAGGTTGCAATGCCGCCACGAGATGCCGTCCGCGCTGCCGACGCGGAACGAGCCGGCGGCGCGCACCCCGACGCGGCCGACGTGCAGTCCCACGTACTTCCCTTTTGGCACCTCCGCCCGTACCAGGTCCCCAGTCCGAAAACCGAAGAACCGCTTTGCGCGCGGCGCATGGCGAATCGGAAAGCCGTGCCGGTCGGTGCCGCACCTCTGGCGCTTGCCGTGTCCTGTCGCCTTGATCTGCAACGCGGGCCCGGCATCCACCCTCAGTCCCGCCGGTGTCGACACCCCAACGCAGGCCGCGTCCAACCAATGCTCCTTCGGCAGGCCGAACCGTGTTCGGTTGAACTTGGTCAGGCCACCGCTACCGGCCTCGACGGGCAGGCCGATCTGAGAGAGCCGCCGCCAGAGCGCCCAGCGCGTCGCGTTGACCGCCGCCGCGTCCTTGAGCGGTGCCTTCGCCTGCGCCCGCACCCTGCCGCAGTTGGTGACGCGGACGACATCGATCTCCTTCTGGCAGTCTTTGAGCGTCTGAGCCCATTCCTCCGGCGTGCGCCTGCCCTTCGCCTGGTTGCAGGTGTCGCAGGCGATCGCCAGGTTGGGCAAGCGATTGGTGCCGCCACGACTCTTCGGTGTCAAGTGCTCGACCTCGAGCACCGGATCTTGGGAGAGCCCGCCGCAGTAGGCACAAGTGTGACCGAACTTCAGGAGGAGGTACTCCTTCACCTCGTAGCCCGCGCGTTCGCCCTGCTGGTACTCGACGCCATGGATCTCGGAATTCTCGATCTTCTGCAGGTCGAAGCGCACCATCTCCGCCGAGATCGCCGCGACGGGCGCCAGGCGGCTCAGTCGTTTCGCCCAGGTCTCCACATTGGCCACCCTGCTCTCCAGCGACGGTGGCAGGCGGCGAGGCGGCGCCAACACCTCCGGGCGCTGACTCGCGTGCAGCCGGCAGGTTTTGTGCCCGTGCCGGGCGTTTCCGCCGCAAACGATGCAGGGTGCCGGATGCCTGTTCAAGAATCGGGGTGCCCGGTACCGGGCGTGCCGGAACCGGCGGCCCCGGCGCAGCGCCGCGCGGGCTACCATGCGGAGGTGGATTTGCTGGCCACGATGTTCGATCTCCGCGCCCCAGACGACGGTCGCCGTGCTTTCGTCCAGGATGGCAACACCTGTCATGCGGCTACCCGGATCGAGTTTGACACGGTGAGGATGGACGATGGAGTTCGCGACCTCACGATCCTTGAGGACGATCGTGAACGGCTGGTGGCAGAACACCGCCGCACGGCCCACCTTCAGCAGATGGCGGGCCCGTGCTGGATGGCAGGGATCTAGTGGTTGCCGGTTCTTGTCCAGAACGAAGACTCGCATTGAAACGGCCTCCTTACGGAGACAACTCGGCTTTCGCCGGTAAAGTGAGCCTCGCCGATGTTATCCGGGCTTGTCGTGTCCAGGACGCTGGCTTCGACCCCGTACGCCTGTTTGACCCTGGACGACAGAGCGGCAGGCTGGCTCGCGCACCCGCCGGTGTCGTAACCCGGATAACGTAGCCCGATGGTCCGAAGACCCTGGCTGGGGCTGGTCAACCCCGGACTTGCCTCAGCCGGCCCCCGGCTTTAGCCGTGGGGTGGTTGACTCCCCTGGGCGCAGCGTCAGCGGTGGCCGAGTGTACGGTTCGCGGCCCAGGGCGGCTCTCCCTGCGTGTCCGCGGCAGGCGTTGACGGCAGCAGAGGGGAATACCACCACCATGACATCGCATGACTGGAACTCGCTGAAACGCGGTCGCTGGACAACCGTCGGCCTGATCGTCGTCGCCGCCGTGGTCCTGATCCTGCTGCGCTCGAACCAGCGCCAGAACATATCGCGGGCCTGGAGCCTCTATTCGGTGGGCTACGTCCTGAAGACATCGCAAACCCAGGAACTCTTGCAGACCGCGTATTGGCTGCGCCTGCCGAAAAGCGTCGCCGGCCTGCCGTACAGGGGTGCGGTGGTTCATCCCGAGGGGGCCCGCGGCATCGCCTTCGTCGAACTGCTGTACGGACGGTTTCCGAGCGCGTTCGTCGACGTCTCAGAGTCGCAGCAGCCGCTCTCCGTCGGCGACGCGGGCCACGCCGCGCGGATCGGGCAGGCGCGGGCGCATGTCGGCACAGTGAGGCTACGCGGCGTTTTGCGGCAGTTCGCGATCTTCAGGAGCGGCGCCAACTACTACCTCGTCGTCGCACCGCAGGGCTCGCCGGACTTCCGCCCAGCGGTGGCGCAGCTCGGCCGCTAGGCCTGGTGGCTTGCGGTGCCCGGCGACTGGCTGACGCGGCAAGGCCGAGGCGCATGCTGCGGGTGCCATTCAGCCGTTGGCATTACTTGGCTTTTGGCCTAGAATCCCTCCAGTCGACCAAGCTTTGGCGAACGGAGGGAGCCTGGCTTGCGTTTGAAGCTGCTCTTTGCGGGCCTCGCGTTGCTCGCCCTGTCGGCCCTTTGCGTGCCGCGCTTCGCGCCCCAGGACCTCGCGGTGCCATTGCCCGAAGCCCGGCTGGACCTGCTCGCGACCGCCCGGCAGGTGATCGCGACCCATCCCGACTTCACAGAGCTCGGGCAGGGCAGCGCCAGCTATCTCGCCTTCGTGCGCACTCTCCAGGGCGATCTGCGCGAACCGCTGCCCTGGTGGCGGGTCTACGAGGACGAGGACCTCGTCCTGAACTACGTCCACGACCCCCACACCAACCTGCAGAACAACTTTTCGCCGTTCTCGAGTCCGGACATCCTGCCGCTCGGCTTCGACTGGGCGAGGGGTGGGCTCGTCGCCTACCGCGTGGCGGGCTCGCCGCGCGCCGTCCGGACGGGCGACCGCGTCCTCCAGATCGGCGGCTTGCCGGTAGCTGGGCTGCTCCCGCGCCTGCGCAGGTTCCTGAGCGGCAATGGGCCATGGCTCAGGACGCTCGCGGGCCTCACCCTGCCCTTCGGCGACACCCTGCGCTGGCTCGGTCTGGTGCGCAAGGGTCGGGTGGAGTTGCGCCTCTCGTCGCCGTCCGGACAGACCTACAGCATCTCCGAGGATCTCGTGCCCACAGACCTCGCAAGCGCGCGGGCCTACCTGCTCGGAGAGCAGAATTTCATGGCGCGCTACATCGCGCCGCCGAGGTCTGTCCTGACGCATGCCGGCCCCTTCTACGCCTGGGGCCTCACGCCGGACTACGCCCTCTTCACGCTCGCGAGCTGCGACGACACTCCTGGCTACGAAAGGGCCATCACGGCCTTCTTCCGTGCGGCGCAGGCAGCCGACGTCGGGTACGTGGTCATCGACCTGCAGCAGAACATGGGTGGCGACGAGGCCGTCGCGCAGCCCATGCTCCGGTACCTGCCGCTGCGCCCCGCCTACACAAACCGGCAGGATCCTGTCAATCCGCGCCAGATCTACCGCGGCAAAGTCTACGTCCTGATCGACGGGGGCAGCATGAGCTCCGCGGTCGATATCGCCGAACTGCTCAGCGAAGCAGGCTACGCGACACTCGTCGGCAGTCCGGCGGGGATGGCGAGCCAGGCGCCGGGCAACGTTCAGTCCTACCGCACGCCGGACGGCCGCATGGCGTACATCGTGTCTACGGAGTTCGTGCCTTCCGTCAACGGGCAGGTCACGCCGGCTCTGGCTCCGGCCATCAGCCTGCCTCTGACCGCGCGCGACATCGCGCGCGGGCGCAATCCCGTGGCCGCATGGCTCGGCAAGCTCGCGGCGCCCCGCGTCAAGACCTGACGGCGCCGCTGACGCCGCCCGTGGGGCGGCCCAATCAGTTGTGCTCGATGCCGCGCCGCGCGAAGTAGGCGGCGCCGATCAGGGGTGCCGGCCCGCCCAGCTGCGCGGGCAGGATGGGAAGCGGCAGGTTGGCGGCCCAGGCGCGCTGGCGCAGGCTCTGCAGGAGCGAGGGCTGCAGCAGGTCCAGGCTCTGGGCCAACGACCCGCCCGCGATCACCGCCTGGGGATTCGCGACCTGCGCGACGATCGCGCAGGCGACGCCGAGGGCCCGTCCCGCGTGCCGGTACACGGCGAGCGCCGCGGCCTCGCCGCCGCGAGCGCGCTCCGCGATCTCCCTGGCGCCGATCTCGAGTCCCGTCCGTCCGCGGTAGGCGCGTTCGATCGAGGGCCCCGCCGCGATCGCCTCGACGCAGCCCCGCCTGCCGCAGCCGCAGGCGGGTCCCCGCGCCTCCGCCTGGAAGTGCCCGACTTCGCCTGCGGCGCCGTCAGCACCCAACACCGGCCTGCCGTCCAGGATCAGGCCGCCGCCGATGCCGGTGCCGAGCGTGATGTAGAAGAATGACTGCAGACCCTTGCCGGCCCCCGCCGCGTATTCCCCGAGGCCGCCCATCAGGGCGTCGCGCTGCGCGAAGAGGGGCAGGCCAAGGTTCAACATGGCGGCATAGTCCGCCACCTTCTGGCCGACCCAGCCCTTGGGCAGGTTCGGGGCCTGCAGCAAGGTGTCGCGTGCGACAGGACCTGGCAGCGAAAGACCGACGGCGTTCGGCTTGGCCTTCGCCCGTCGCGCCATGGCCTGCAGTCGCCGGCCGACTTCGCCCAACTGGGCGGCGGGAGGCTCCTGCTCTGTCTCCATGCGGTCCTCGGCGACGATGCGGCCCTCTTCGACAAGCGCGTAGGCGATCTTCGTGCCGCCCACGTCAATGGCGTACTCCATCGGCTTGACCCGGCTCCGTCCGACAGCGGCCGCGCAGCGCCCGCGGCATAGGCTGCCGTCCGTCCTCCCCCGGCCAGGCGTTCGCCCCCTTACATGGATTCTCCCTTGCGGGATGCGGCGGGGAGGCCCTGCAGCAAGCGGCCGGCGCACACGTCTGCCGGCCTTCACATGACAGGCGTTCGCGCCGCGAACGCCCATCCCTGCCCGCTATACCTTCTCCTCCCGGCGGACATGCTACTTCGGGAGGGACGCCAAATGCACGAGCTAACGGTGCGGTGCACGATCGACAACTGCCACTACTGGGGGCAGGGCAACGTCTGCGATGCGCGCGAGATTCTGATCACGAGCGACCAGGTCGGCGGCAGGTACCCCCAACACATCGACACGCAGCAGCTCTCGACGATCCTCGAGGAGGTCGGGGAAACGCCGGCGAGCCGCTGCGAGGAGACCTGCTGCAAGACGTTCAAGGCCAAGCGCTAGAAGGCGGCGCGGTTGCGCGGCGCGATTCCGGCGGCCCCGCCTGCGGGCGGGGCCGCTTGCGCCTGTGCGAGGAGCGTGCCCAGGATGCCCGCGAGGGCGTTCTGCTCCGCGAGGAACGCGTCGTGCCCCATCTCCGTCTCGAGCCGCGCCAGGCCACCGGGCACCCCGAGCATGCGCAAGGCCGAGTTCAGGGAGTTGACCGACTGTTCGGGGAAGAGCCAGTCGCGCTCGATCGAGACGAGATCGATCCGCGTGTCCCGCCCGACCGAGAGATCCCAGGCGAAGTTCGCCATGGCGCGGCTGAGGAGCAGGTAGCTCCAGGCGGAGAACCGTTCGGCCAGGCGGTCGCCGTGATGGTCCAGGTAGCTCTCCACCGCGAAGCGGCGGCGACCGGCCGGAGCCGGGTTCCGGCCGAACCTCGCTTCGAAGTGGGGTTCGGAGCGGTAGGTGGCCATCGCGACGGCGCGCGCCGCCCGGAGGCCGCCTGCCGCGTCGCCGTGGGCGAGGCCGAGCTCGAGCGCGACGTGCTGCGCGTGGCAGAGAGCCACCTGCAGCGCAGGCAATCGGTCGGCGGCGCCGATCGCGATGGCGTGGCGGACGGGAAGCGTGTCCTGGCCTGACCAGGCGAGGGCCTGGAGCCCGCCGAGCGAGCCGCCGATGACGAGCGCCACGCGCTCGACGCCGAGTTGCACGAGGACGCGGCGCTGCGCCTCGACCATGTCGTCCACCGTGATCTCGGGGAAGGGGCGCCCGTCCGGCAGGAGCCCGTTCGGGTCAGGGCCCGTGCTGCCGTAGCAGCTGCCGATGACGTTCATCGCCACGACAAAACTGCGGTCCGTGTCGATGACCTTGCCGGGGCCGACGATCTCCCGCCACCAGCCTTGGGCAGGGCCCCAGTCGGCGGGGTGCTGGTCGCCTGTGAGCGCATGGCAGATTAGCACTGCCTCGGGTCCTCTCTGGCCCCAGGTCTGGTAGGCGACGCCGGCGTCCGTGAGGCGCCCGCCGCGCGCAAGCGGCAGGTCGCCGATCGCTGCGCGCGGCATCAGGCGCGGCTCGCCGCGAGGGCCCCTTGCAGATCCTCCATGAGGTCCTGCGGATCCTCGAGGCCGAAGGAAAGGCGCACGAGGTCGTCGGGGACGCCGGCGAGCCGGCGCTCCTCGCTCGTGAGCTGTTGGTGCGTGGTCGTGGCGGGGTGGATCACAAGCGAGCGCGCGTCGCCCACGTTGGCGACGTGGGAAAAGAGCTTCAGCGCGTCGATGAAGCGTGGACCCGCCTCGACGCCGCCCTTGAGGCCGAACGTCAGGATGCCCGAGTAGCCGCCCTGCAGGTAGCGGTGCGCAACGGCGTGCGAAGGATGGTCCGCGAGACCCGGGTAGCTGACCCAGGCCACATCCGGCTGCTGCTGCAGCCACTCGGCGATGGTCAGGGCCGTCTCGGAGATGCGCTGCATGCGCAAAGGCAGGGTCTCGACGCCAAGGAGCAGCAGGTGCGCGTCGGCGGGGCTCAGGCATGAGCCGAGGTCGCGCAAGAGCTGAACCCTCGCCTTGATGATGTAGGCAAGGCTGCCGAATGCGTCGACATAGCGGACGCCGTGGTAGCTCGGGTCGGGCTCCGTCAGCTCCGGGAACTTCCCCTGCGTCCAGTCGAAGTGCCCACCGTCGACGATCACGCCAGCGATCACCTGGCCGTGTCCGCCGATGTACTTCGTCGCGGAGTGGATGATGATGTCGGCGCCGTGTTCGAACGGACGGCAGAGGTAGGGGGTGGCGAACGTGTTGTCGACCACGAGGGGCACGCCGTGGCGGTGGCTCAGTTCCGCGATCGCGGCGATGTCGGCGACGTCGAGGCGCGGATTGCCGATGGTCTCGATGTACACCGCGCGCGTGCGCTCGTCGATCTCCCGCGCGAGTGCCTCGGGCGCCACGTCCGACGCAAGCTTCACCTCGATGCCCAGACGCTCGAACGTGCTGCGCAGCAGGTTGTGCGTGCCGCCGTAGAGGTTGGGCGCAGCGACGATGCGGTCGCCCGCCCTGGCCAGGTTAAGCAATGCGAGCGTGATCGCCGCTTGCCCGGACGAGGTGGCCAGCGCGCCGACACCACCTTCGAGGGCTGCGATCCGCTCCTCGAAGACGGCGGTCGTCGGGTTCATGATCCGGGTGTAGATGTTGCCGAACTCCTCCAGCGCGAACAGCCGGCCGGCGTGCGCGGTGTCGTGGAAGGCGTAGGATGTCGTGCGGTGGATCGGCACCGCGAGCGAACCGGTCGTCGGGTCTGGCTTCTGGCCGGCGTGCAGCGCCAGCGTCGCGAATCTCTGTGCCAAGGATCCGTCTCCTTTCGGTCCTGGCGAAACAAAAAATGCGCCTGAGGGCGCATGCTGTTCGCTGACCCTCTTATCTCTCAACCCGGAGCTCCCGGGTTGCAGGAATTGGCACCGACGGCGCGTAGCGCCCGGTTGCCGGGTTTCATTGGGCCAGTCCCTCCACCTCTCGCGATAACAGGTACTTATGCAGTTGTCGAAACGGCTACGGCGGTGCCTCCTCTCGTGGATATTGACGCCATTATGCAGGCCCTGGCGGCGGGCGTCAAGTTGCGAAATGCGCCCGCCCAGGGCCGACGCAAGGTTCCTCTGCGTTCTGAGCGATTGTGCGACAGCGAGGCGCGTCTTGGCAGAGCGAATGGTTTGAAGAGGTGGTTGAGGCGGGGATCGGTTGGCACAGATGCGGCGTCGTGGCGCATGTCGGGCAGCGACGTTGCAGATCGGCCAGAACCACGGGCACTGCGAAGCAACTTGCGACCATAATCCGGGTCAGCCCCGGCGGCTGCAGGTGATCGCGTCCGCCGGCGGCGCCCTGGCGCTCGCGGCAACTCCGTTGTTGCCTGCGGTCGCCGGGGCGGCCAGTCCTACCGTCGATCCTGGCCGAGGCGCAGCGACCACTCGCCAGCTGGGTGCCCGGTGGAGCTGGAGGATCGTCTGGGTGGGTGTCGTGGTCGCGGAGGTTGTGCAGATAGTGTAGCTCCTGCACCATGGCGATGGAGAGATCCTGGACCGCTTCGATGACGAGCGTCGCACTCGTGCCCCCCTCGCGGCTGAGATATCGCAAGAGCGTCTGGAACTGCTGGGGCACCCCTCTAAGGGTGACGCCGGGCACAATGCCGAGGGTCTCGAACGAACTGCTGAAACGTCATCCTGGCCCTCCGTGACATTCATCTGCCTGCCGTCCGCCGCGCCCGCCTGGCGGCAGGGGATGGGCCACCTGCCCGCGAAGGCTAGCCCGAACAAGCGAGAGCCCGATGGAGGGTGCCCCCATGTACCACGAGAAGACGGGCGTCCTGACGTCCGAAGACATCCTGCAGGAACTCTCAGGCCTGCTCCAGGGCGAGCGGGACGCCATCGCAAGCCTGGCGAACGCGTCCGCGCTTCTCTACCTGCATCTCGACGACATCAACTGGCTCGGCTTCTACATCCTGCGCGACGGGGAGCTCGTGCTCGGGCCGTTCCAGGGCAAGCCGGCCTGTACGCGCATCGCGCTCGGCAAGGGAGTCTGCGGCACCTCATTCTCCCGTGGGCAGACCCTTATCGTGCAGGACGTGTCGCTGTTTCCCGGCCATATCGCCTGCGACCCGGCGTCGCGGTCGGAGATCGTCGTGCCCCTGCGCGTCGGTGGACAACTCGTCGGTGTCCTGGATTGCGACGCGCCCGCGACAGGCCGCTTCGGCGAAGGGGAGCGCCAGTTGTTCGAGGCCGCTGCCGATCGCATCGGTCGCCATCTGACCGAGTCGGGCGCCAAGGTCTGATGGCCGGCAGCGAATTTGTGCACCTGCATCTGCACTCCGAGATGAGCCTGCTCGACGGCATGAGCCGCATCGCGGAGATCCCTGGCCGCATCCGCGAGCTCGGCATGGATGCATGCGCCTTGACCGACCACGGCGCGCTCTATGGCGCCGTCGATTTCGATGCCGCCTGCCGCGGGCAGGGCGTCCGCCCGATCCTGGGCGTCGAGGCCTACATGGCGCCGGGCAGCCGCCTTGAGCAGGGCGGGCAGGCGGGCGAGCGCAGCAGCTACCACATGCTGCTCCTCGCCATGAACGACGTCGGCTGGCACAACCTCGTCCGCCTGATGAGCATCGCCTCGATCGAAGGCTTCTACCGGCGTCCGCGCATCGACAAGGAGGTGCTCGCGCGGCTGCAGGAGGGCCTGATCGGCTCGACGGGCTGCCTGCAGGGCGAGGTGCCGAGCCTCCTGCGCCTCGGGCGCACCGAGGAGGCCCGCAGGGCCATGGCGCAGTACGTGGACATCTTCGGCAGGGAGCGCTTCCTGGTCGAGATCTGGGACCACGGCATGCCGGAGCAGCGCCCGGTCGTCCGCCAGCTGTTGGCGCTCGCCAAGGAATTCTCGCTGCGGGTCGTGGCGACGCAGGACGCGCATTACCTGCGACGCGAGGATGCCGCGGCGCACGACGTGCTGCTGGCGATCCAGACGGGCAAGACGCTCGACGACCCTGGCCGCCTGCGCTATCCGAACGACGAGTTCTATGTGAAGTCGCCGCAGGAGATGGCCGCGATCTTTCCGGAGCTGCCCGAGGCGCTCAGCAATACGCTCTTTGTGCGCGACGCCTGCGACGTGCCGCTCGAGGCGGGCCGGATCCTCCTGCCGCAGTTCTCGGTGCCGAGCGGGGAGGACCCCGACCCATATCTGCGCCGCATCTGCCGCGAGCGCCTGCCGAGGCGCTACCCCCGCCCGACGCCGGAAGTGGAGGAACGCCTGAGCTACGAGCTCGACGTGATCGCGCGCATGGGCTACCAGAGCTACTTCCTCATCGTGTCGGACTTTGTCGACTTCGCTCGCGGCGCCTCGATCGCGGTCGGACCAGGCAGGGGGTCGGCCGCCGGCTCCCTGGTCGCCTACGTGCTGGGCATCACCGACGTGGACCCCATGCGCTACCACCTGCTGTTCGAGCGCTTCCTCAATCCCGAGCGCGTCACGATGCCGGACATGGACATCGACTTCGACTACCGGCGCCGCCACGAGGTGATCGAGTATGTGCAGCGCCGCTACGGCCAGGACCACGTCGCCCAGATCATCACGTTCGGCACGATGGCGGCGCGCGCCGCGATCCGAGACGTGGGCCGCGTGCTCGAATGGCCCTATGCCGACGTCGACCGGCTGGCGAAGCTTGTGCCCCCGGAGCTCGGCATCACTCTGGACAAGGCCATCGAGTCGCCCGAGTTGCACGCCGCCTATGCGAGCGACGACAGCGCCCGCCGCCTGCTCGACTTCGCGCGACGCCTCGAGGGGCTGCCGCGCCACGCCTCGGTGCACGCTGCCGGCGTCGTGATCGCGCCAAGGCCCGTCTCCGAACTCGTCCCGCTGCAGCGCATGCCCGACGGCAGCATCGTGACGCAGTTCCCGATGACGACGCTCGAGCATCTCGGTCTGCTCAAGATGGACTTTCTCGGGCTGCGCACGCTCACGGTCGTCGAGCAGGCGCGGCACCTCGCAGCGCTTGCGGGCGAGACGCCGCCGCCGCTCGCCGAACTGCCGGACGATGACCCCGCGACGTTCCGCATGCTGCAGGCGGCCGATACCTGGGGCGTGTTCCAGCTGGAGTCGAGCGGCATGCAGGACATGCTGCGCGAGCTCAGGCCCTCCCATGTGGAGGACATCATCGCCGCCGTGAGCCTGTACAGGCCCGGTCCGATGGAGAACATCCCGCTGTTCGTCGCCTCGAAGCACGGCGGCCGCCCGAATTACCCGCACCCCGATCTCGAGCCGATCCTGCGCGACACCTACGGCGTCATCGTCTACCAGGAGCAGGTGATGCAGGTCGCGGCGCAGATGGCCGGCTACAGTCTCGGCGAGGCGGATCTCCTGCGCCGCGCCGTCGGCAAGAAGAAGCGCGAACTGCTGGAGGCGGAGCAGGACCGCTTCGTCGCCGGCTGCCTGAAGAAAGGCTACACGCGGCAGCTCGGCGAGCAGCTGTTCGACCTGATCCTCCGCTTCGCGAACTACGGTTTCAACCGCGCGCACGGGGCGGCCTACGGCCTCCTCGCCTACGAGACCGCGTACCTCAAGGCGCACTATCCCGTCGCCTACGCCGCGGCGCTTCTCAGTTCGGTCGCCGACAACACGGACAAGGTGGCCGAGTACCTCGAGGACGTCCGTCGCCGGGGCATCGCCGTGCTCGCGCCTGACGTGCAAAAGGCCTCGGCGGATTTCTCCGCCGAGGGCAACGCGATCCGCTTCGGGCTGAGCGCCATCAAGGGCCTTGGCACGGCGACGGCGGAAGAGATCGTCACGGCGCGCGTGGCGGGGCCGTATCTGGATTTCTTCGACTTCGCCCGTCGCCTGCACGGCAAGCTCAACCGGCGCACCTGCGAGGCCCTGGTTCAGGCGGGGGCCTGCGACAGCTTCGGCCCGAGTCGCGCGGCCCTGCTCGCGGCGATCGAGGACGCCCTGCGCCAGGGCGGAGACGGTCGGTCCGACCAACTGGACCTCTTCGGCATGGACGCCGCGCCCAGGCCGACCCTGCCCGATATCCCGGATTGGCCACTGGCCGAGCGGCTGCGTCGCGAGCGGGAGTCCCTCGGCTGCTATGTCAGCGGCCATCCCCTCGAACAGCATCGCGAACTGGCGACAAAGCGCGGCGCCGTGGAGCTGCGGGCGGCGATTGCCAGGGGGGGCGACGTCACGGTGGCCGCGGTGGCGGAGTCGATCAGGGTCGTCACGACGCGACGCGGCGACCGCATGGGCTTCGCGCGCATCATGGACGGCACGGCCGGCTGCGAGGCGGTCGTCTTTCCGAAGCTCCTCAGCGCCGTCGAGCGCGGCGCGCAGACCCTGGAACCTCTGCTTCTGCGCGGCCGCGTGGAATCCGACGAGGCGGGGGCGCGCCTCGTGCTGGCGGAGGCGGAGGCACTGCAGCGTGCGCCGGCGCTCTTCCTGCGCATCGCCAGCGAGGAGCTCTGGGAACGCGCGCGCAGCGAGCTCGAGCGCCACCCGGGTCCCTGTCCCGTCTTCCGCTTCGCGCCGGGGGCGACGCACGCCCGCGCTACCGGGCTCCGCGTCGCGTTGCCGGAGGGGTTGCGAGAGCGACTGGCGTTTCTCGGCGAGGACAACGTCGTGCTCCGTCCCGGCGACTAGCATTTGCCGCAAACGGGCGGGATAGGTAGCATGGAGACGTCGGGCGTAGCTGACGTAAGGAGGCCAACCCATTGGACGAAGAGATGAGGCTCGTGACCGAGCTCTGCCAGGCGCACGGCCCCTCCGGTTACGAAGAGCCGGTGCGCGCCGTGATGCGGCGCTGGCTCGAAGGATGCGGCGAGATCTCGCAGGATCGCCTGGGCTCATTGATCGTGCGCGCAACCGGGGACGAGTCCGGCCCGAAGGTCATGCTGGCGGGGCACATGGACGAGGTTGGATTCATGGTTTCCAGGATCGACGACAACGGTTTCGTCTACTTCCAGACGATCGGCGGCTGGTGGGAACAGGTCATGCTTGCCCAGCGGGTGGAGATCCGGACCGAGCGCGGCATGGTGCACGGCGTCATCGGCAGCAAGCCGCCGCACGTCCTGGACGCCGACGAGCGGAAGAAGATCGTCGACAAGCGCAAGATGTTCATCGATGTCGGCGTCGCCAGCCGCGAGCAGGCCGAGGCACTCGGCATCCAGCCAGGCGATCCCGTGACTCCGCTCTGTCCGACCGAGCGCCTGGGCAATCCCGATTTCGTTCTGGCCAAAGCCTGGGACAACCGCTATGGCTGCGCGGTGGTGACCGAGGTGCTGCGGGGGCTGCGGGGTGCCGCACACCCCAACGTGGTCTACGGAGTCGCCACGGTTCAGGAGGAGGTGGGTCTGCGCGGCGCCCGCACGGCGGCGCAGACGATCATGCCGGACGTCGCCTTCTCCCTGGACGTCGGGATCGCCGGCGACACGCCTGGCGTCGAGTCCTCCGAGGCGGAGGCGCGTCTCGGCAAGGGTCCGGCCATCCTGATCTACGACGGGTCGCTGATACCGAACCAGCCCCTGCGCAAGCTGGCGCTCGAGGTGGCGAAGAGCGAGGGAATTCCGGTGCAGCAGGACCTGGTGCGGGCGGGCGGCACCGACGGCGGCGCCATCCACCTGACCGGCAGCGGCGTGCCGAGCCTGGTGATCAGCGTGCCGACGCGCTACATCCACAGCTCCGCCGCCGTCTTCAGCCTGTCGGACTACCGCGGCGCGGTCCGCCTCGTGTCCGCGCTGGTGCGCCGCCTGGACCGCGAGACCGTCGCGAGCCTCGCGGGCTGATGCGATGATCCTGCTGCTGCTCGGCGAGAGCGGCTTCGGCAGACTGCAGCTGCGCCAGATCCGCGCGGCCATGGCCGACGGACACATCGCCGAGCAGCCGATCCTGGTGGTGGGGGACAGGGCACCCTCCCTGTGCGGCGATCCGGCGGCCGATGGCGTCGAGCTCTTGGCGGAGCCCGCCGAATCCTACCTCCGGCGCCACCTCGCGGAGCTCCCGATCCACTGCCGGGTCATTCCCGCGCCGATCGGACGCCATGTCTTCGCCGCCACGCTTGCCGCCGGCAGCGGCGGCCGGCTCGCGGCGCCTCAAGCCAGTTTCCGCCTGCCGTTCGTACGTCGTCAGGACGACGCGCTCTTTCTCTCGGCGGCCGCGTGGATGTGTCCTGTCGACTGCATGGCGCCTGCGATCTGCCCGAAAATCGGCCTCGAGCGGACGTGGCACCTGCCCTCGCTCCTCAGGCTCTGGGCCAGGGAGCAGGGCATCCCCTCGATCGTCTTTGCGCCCTACGGCCCGTCGAGCGGAGCCGAGAGCGTCTCGGCGGGACGGTTGCAGGCCGCTCTGCGCCGGGTGCGACGTGGCGGCCTCTTCCTGGTGGCGACCGCGGCTCCGTGCCACGCCGCGGCGAGCCTGCTCCAAGTCGGCTGAAAGGCTGTAGCGTGTGTCCAGAGGGAGGATCCCGAGCCGTGTGGATCGTTGTCTACCTGAGCGGCCGCAAATCCGAGGCTGAACGCGTCCGGTCCCTGCTCGTTCAGGAAGGCTTCCTGGCGGAAGTGCGGGGCGAGAGCGTCTACGAGGTCGTGGTTCCCGCGGCCGAGGCGAGCGACGCTCAGGAAGTCATCCACAGGATCTGAGCGAGACGCCGGCGGGCCCGCGCTCCCTCTGGAGTGCGGGCCCGCCGCTCTTGCCGTCCTGGGGACCTGCCGCACCCTGCGCTGGCACAGCGGCCGCATCTCTAGGACCAGGCGTAGCCGAGACCGATCCTGCCGGGCACGGCACCGGGAAGGTCGCCTGGAACCGGCGGCGCGTTGCCGGCGGAAAACAGCACGGCCACGTGGCCGAACTGCGGATCGAAAGCGAGCCCTTCGGCTCCCATGGGCTCGGCGGCCCGCCATATGCCGGCGAGTTCCCCCACGGCCCCGAGCATCGCCTCGCGCACCTCGGCGGCCGCGACCAGCAGGCGCGGATCCTGCGGAGCAGGCCATGTCGCTCCAGGCATGGGCGACGCCTGCGTCAGCCACGCCCCGACCAGCTGTCCCGGAGGTTCGGCGGGTGACCAGCCGATGGACATGGCGTCAGCCCAGAGCATGAGGTCTCGCCTGGACGGCTCGAGCCCCGCGCTGTGGGCGGCCGCCAGCGCCCCGAGCAGTGCGGCGCCGCGTGCGGCGTAGAGCCGTCGCGGTTCGGGGCAGCGCAGCATGGCGCGGACAGGCGCGGCGATGCCGAGCAGGCGGAGCATGTAGGCGGCGCCAGCCGCAGCCTCCCGCGAACCTTGCGCCGCGAAGGCGCCCGGCATGCCGGCGGACGGCGTGACGCGCACGCGCATGTCGACCTGCGCGAAGACCGCAAGGCCGGGCTTTTCGCCGCTGGGCGGCGCAAGAAAGCCCCAGGGTGCGGAGCCGCGGGCGCTCGCGACGGTCAGGGCATGTATGGACAAGGGACGATAGCACCTCTCCCTAAGGCATGCCGCTAGCATAGCGAAGCGCGACGCTCCTGGCAAACCGCGAAGGGCGCCCCGACGCGGTTTGCGCCCTGTTGCGAAACGCCGCGGAACGGGGCGGGAGCCTGGGCCGCCAGGGCCGCGCCGCGTCCGATCGCGGCGGCTGGGTGCGCTTCGGCATGGGCGGATTGGCCGCGACGACGGCAGCGCAGGCAGGGCTTGGCTCGGCCCATCGGCCCATCGGCGCATTGGGCGGGTTTGGCGGCGAGACATGCGCCGCGCAAGCCGCAGGGATGGAGAGACGGTTCATGCCGTGCTATCATGAACGTCGAGCCGAAGTGGCGGAATGGCAGACGCGCCGCACTCAAAATGCGGTGGGCAATCCCCGTGTGGGTTCGAGTCCCACCTTCGGCACCAGTTTTCGAGAGGCGGAGGCGCGGGCCTCCGCCTCCTGCTTGAGGCAGGGGCGCCAAGCTGCATGCGCGAATGCCCCATTGGTCGAGCAGAAAGGGGAGCGGCCTTGAGCGAGCGCCTTCTCGCGATCGACGGCATGAGCCTGCTCAATCGCGCGTTTCACGCCCTTCCGCCGCTGACCGCCCCGGACGGCACGCCGACGGGCGCGATCCACGGCTTCTTCCTGACCTTCATGAAGTGGTACGACGCGTACAAGCCCACGCACGTCGCGATCGCCTTCGACCGTCCCGGCGGCACGTTCCGCCACCAGCAGTTCGAGCGCTACAAGGCGCATCGCAAGGAGGCCGACCCTGCGCTCCTGCGCCAGTTCCCGCTCGCCGAGGAACTGCTGGGCGCGATGGGCCTCAAGGTGATCGGCATCCCGGGCTACGAGGCGGACGACGTGCTCGGCACGATCAGCGAGCGCTTCTCCTCGGAGCTCCCGGTGACCGTCATCTCGGGCGACCGGGACCTGCTGCAGCTGGTCGGCGGGCGCTGCGAGATCGTGCTGATGCGCGCGCTCGACGGCACGAAGCTCTATGACCCCGAGGCCGTGCTGCAGGACTACGGCATCACACCCGCCCAGGTCCCCGACTGGAAGGGCCTGATGGGCGACGCCTCGGACGGCATCCCCGGCGTGCCGGGCATCGGTGAGAAGACGGCTCAGCGTCTGCTCCAGATCGCGCCGACGCTCGAGGAACTCCTGGCTGACACGTCGCGCGTCACTCCGCCGCGCATCCGCGACCTGCTCGAGACCTATCGCGACCAGGCGCTCTTCTCGAAGAGCCTTGCGACGATCGTGCGCGACGTGCCGTTCGGCCACGAACTTGCCGACCTGCGCTGGTCGCCGGGGGAGGTGCCCGTCGCGGTGCGCGGCCGCCTTGCCGACCTCGGCCTGCGCAACCTGGTCGCGCGCCTGACATCGCCTGATATGCAGGTCGAGGCGACGCAGCCTGAGGAGGAGGCAAGTCCGCTCGCAGAGTCGTTTGCGGGCGGTGGTGCGTTCGCCATCGCCATCGCCGCGGAGGGCGCGGCCCTGAGCGACGCCGACGGGGCTGCCGCCAGCTGGGCCTGGCAGGACCCTCGGCTCCCTGCCTTGCTCGAGAGCGGGGGACGGGCCCTGGTGCACGGCGCGAAGCGCATGATGCACGAACTCGCGCAGCACGGCCTGCCGGCTCCCGTCGACTGGTTCGACACGCAGCTCGCGGCGTACCTCGTGAACCCGCTGTTCGGCTCCCAGCCGGCGGGCCAGGTGCTGCAGGGGCTCTACGGACTGGCGCCTGCGGGGGGCGATGCCGCCGCTGTGGCGGCGGAGGCGACATGGCGGCTCGGAGCGCGCCTCCCCGCGTCACTCGCGGAGCAGGGCGTGCAGGAACTCTACGCGCAGATGGAGGCGCCGCTCGCCCAAGTGCTGTTCGGGATGGAACGCCACGGCGTGCAGGTGGACAGGCCGGAGCTCGAGCGCTACGGCGAAGAACTGCGCCTGGCGCTCGCCGCGATCGCCCAGGAGCTCGAGGACCTGGCCGGCTACAGCTTCAATGTGAACTCGACGCCGCAGTTGCGAGATCTCCTGTTCGGCAAGCTGCAGCTGCCGGTGCTCAAGCGCACCAAGACAGGGCCCTCGACGGACGCCGAGGTGCTCGAACAGCTCGCGGGCCGCCACCCGATCGTGCAGAAGATCCTCGACCATCGCCAGGTGCAGAAGCTCCTCTCGACCTACGTCGACGGGCTTTTGCCCCTGATCGGCCCAGACGGACGCGTGCACACCACGTTCCAGCAGGCCCTGACCGCGACCGGGCGTCTCTCGAGCGACTCGCCGAACCTGCAGAACATCCCGGTACGCTTCGAGCTCGGCCGCCGGCTGCGCCGCGCGTTCGTGCCGTCGGCCGCTTCGCTTCGCTTCCTCGCCGCCGACTATTCGCAGATCGAGCTGAGAATTCTCGCGCACCTGAGCGGCGACCCGGCCATGCAGGACGCCTTCCGCAGCGGCGACGACATTCACCGGCGCACCGCGGCGGAGGTGTTCGGCGTCGCTCCGGGCGACGTCACGCCAGACCAGCGGCGGCAGGCCAAGGCGGTCAACTTCGGCATCGTCTACGGCATCTCGGACTTCGGGCTGGCGCGCGACACGGGGTCGAGCCGCCAGGAGGCCGCGGAGTTCATC
>JAJZQO010000106.1 GCA_021847575.1 Bacillota bacterium
TCGATCTCGGCAAGCACGGCGTCGTCGACCAGACCAAGGGCCACAGCAAGAACCCCAACACGCCGTTCCACGGCTTCCACGTCCAGGGCCTGCCGATCTACACGATCGTGCGCGGCCAGGTCGTGGCGAAGGATGGCGAGCTCGTGGGACAGAACCCCCGTGGAGTGTTCGTAAGGCGCCAGGGCTAGGAGGATGACGGGCGGTGAACTACAGCGAACGCTTCCTCATCGCGGCACCTCTTGAACAGGTGTGGGCGTTCGTCGAGGATGGCCGAAGCCTGATCGCGTGCATCCCCGGCAGTTCGAACGTCGCGCGGACGGAGGATGGCGGCATCACGGCCGTGATCACCGATAGGGTCGGGCCGTTCGGTGTCGAGTTTCACGTGACCGGTTCGTTCGCGGTCGACACGGCGGAGCACCGGATTGCGAGCGACGGCAGCGGCAAGGACGTCAAGCTGGGCAATACGCTGACACTCAAGGTCAACCTTCAGGTGCAGCAGGTCGAAAGCGGGCAGGTCGAGGTGGTTCTCGACGCGGACGTCAACATCGCCGGCAAGGTGGCTTCGCTCGGCTTCGGCATCATGAAGGACAAGGCGCGCAAGACGATGACCGGCTTCGTCAGCAACATGCGCGAGCGCATGGCGGAAGGGGTGGTCTCGTGATCACCCCGCTCACGATCGTCACCCCCGCGAGCGAGCGCGAGGCGTTCGAGGCGTACCAGGGCGGCGCGGGAAGTGCAGCCTATTACGCAGGCGGCACGGAATTGCTCCTGCTCATGAAGCAGGGAGTGGCCCAGCACGACGTCCTGATCGACCTCAAGGGCATTGTGTCGCTGAGCGGCATCAGCCGCGCGGGTGCCGACCGCGTCCGCGTGGGGTCTTGCGTGAAGCACCGCGAGATCGAGAGGTCGCCGCTGCTTGGCGACCTCCTGCCGCTGCTGCCGACGGTGGAAAGGCATGTGGCCAACGTCCGCGTGCGCAATGCGGGCACCCTCGGCGGCAACCTCTGCTTCGCGGAGCCGCACTCGGACATGACCCTCGTCACTCTGCTGCTCGACGGTGAGATCGGCGTCTTCGACGGCAAGGCGACGCGAACCATCCCTGCCGGGGAGTTCTTCGTCGGCGCCTACGAGACGGCCATGCAGCCAGGCGACCTCCTGTGCCACGTCGATTTCCCGGTCCCCCGCGCGGGTACCGTGTTCGGCTACCAGCAGTTTCGCCTGCACGAGCGGCCCAGCTGCGTCGTCGGCGTTGTTCTGCAGCCCACCAAGGACGGCAAGGGATGCCGGCGGGCCGCCGTGGGGGAGGGAGCCGCGGGCCTTGCGCCCCGCCGCAGCCCCGCCGCGGAAGCCCTGCTCGAGAACGTGAGCTGGGAGGAAGCGGCAGGCAGGGCGGCTGAAGTTGGGCGGGTGCTCGCCGAAGAGGCGGAGCCGCTCGAGGACCTTACGGGCAGCGAGGAATACAAACGGCACCTCATCGACGTGCTCGCTCAGCGAGCCATCAGCGAAACGCTCGGCCGACGGGAGGCGAACAACGCATGAGCAGCTTGCACGGGTTCGATCTGCGCATGCAGGTCAACGGCCAGCCGGTAGAGCTCGAGGTGGGCTACAACGAGCTCCTCATCGATGTCCTGCGGGACCGGCTCGGCCTGACGGGCACGAAGCGATCGTGCGACATGGAGGTCTGCGGCGTCTGCACCGTCCTTGTGGACGGACAGATGGTCAGCGGCTGCACCACCCTGGCCTGGGAGGCCAGGGGCAAGAACGTGGAGACCATCGAGGGCTTGGCGGAGGGCGACAAGCTGCATCCCATCCAGGAGGCCTTCGTCGAGCACAACGGCTTCCAGTGCGGGTTCTGCACGCCTGGCATGATCCTCTCGACCAAGGCCCTGCTCAAGGAATACCCCCAGCCGGACAAGGCGACGATCCAGTGGTACCTGCACGGCAACATCTGCCGCTGCACCGGCTACAAGAAGATCATCGACTCCGTGGAGGCCGCCGCGCAGGCGCAGGCCCAAACCGCGGGGGCAGACTGAGGTGCGCGCCGTCGGCCAAAGCGTCGTACGGCGGGACGCGGCGGAGAAGGTCACCGGAAGAGCGGTCTATGTCGGCGACATGAAGCTGCCCGGAATGGCCTACGCGAAGCTGCTGCGCTCCCCCTACGCGAGGGCGCGCATCGTTTCGATCGACACGTCGAGGGCCTGCGCCATGGCAGGTGTCCTCTGCGTCCTGACGAGCGAGGACCTCAAGGGCATCGATCCCTACTTCGGCCCGGTGCTCAAGGACCAGCCGATCCTCGCCGCGGGCGAGGTGCGCTTCCAGGGCGAGCCTGTGGCCGCGGTTGCGGCCATCGACGAGCGGACGGCCGCCGCAGCCCTCGAACGCATCGAGGTGGTCTACGACCCGTTGCCTGCGGTCATGACGCTGGACGAGGCCCTGGCGCCCGGGGCGCCGCTCGTGCATGAGACGCCGCCGAGGGCGAACGGGATGTTTTCGGATGTGAAGAACCTGATCGCGAGAGCGAGCAACGTCGTCCACGAATTCCACTACCAGCATGGCGAGCCCACGGAGGAACTCTTTCAAAGTCCAGAGCTCGAAACGTTCGATGACGTGACCACCTACCCCATGATCCACCACGTCATGATGGAACCGTACGGCTGCGTCGCGGACTGGCAGGGCGACCAGGTCACTCTGCACGCCGCTACCCAGCACCCCCACCCCGTCCGGCGGGACATCGCACAGATCTTCGGCCTGCCCCTGTCGCGCGTGCGCATCGTGGTGCCCTACATCGGCGGAGCCTTCGGCGGCAAGTCGTACGCGAAGGTCGAGCCGATCGCCGCAGCGCTCTCCCGCGCATGCAAGCTGCCTGTGCGCCTCTGCCTCACCGCGGAGGAGGCGTTCCAGACGGGGCGCAAGCCGTCGGCGCGCGTCCGGGTGCGCACGGCCGTGTCGCCCGATGGCAGGATCGTCGCGAGGCACATCGAGGTCTACTACATCCTGGGCGCCTACGCGGATGTCGGCCCCCGCGTCACGCAGAAGGCCGGCTACACGGCACTCGGTCCCTACAGGATCCCGAACGCGCGCATCGACGCCTACGGCGTCTACACGAATACGGTCCCGGCCATCGCCTACAGGGGTTACGGCGTGCCGCAGACGGCGCTCGCCTACGAACTTCAGATGGACCGCATCGCCCGATCGCTCGGTGTGGACCCGATCGAACTGCGCATGCGCAACGTGCTGCGGCGCGGCGACCGCTACACGCCCTCCGACTCGGACTTCGACGCCGACTTGCCCGGGGATCTCGCCGAGCTGCGGCACGGCATGCCGGAGCGCGGTTCGAGAGGTCCCTGGACGGGGCAGGGCATGGCCGTCACGCTCAAGACGACGATCGCCCCCTCGCTTTCGCAGGCTATGGTGCGGGTGCACGCCGACGGCTCGGCCAGCCTCTTCACCTCAACCGTGGAGATCGGCCAGGGCGCCAAGACCGCCTTGGCGCAGATCGTCGCCGAGACCCTCGACATCGACATGGCGAAGGTCCAGGTCATCTTGGCCGACACCGCATTGACGCCCTACGACCAGGCGACGAGTTCCTCCCGCTCGACCACCTTGAACGGCTACGCTTGCCAGGCGGCAGCCCGGGACGTGATCCGCCAGCTGAGGGACATCGCGGCGGGCAGCTGGGGCGTCGCGCCGGAGGCGGTCAAGGCCGAGGGCGGTATCGTGAAGGCAGCCGACCGGCAGATGTCCTATGGCGAGGCGCTCGACTCCCTCTTCGGCATGACCGGGGCGGAGGTCGTGGGCGTCGGCACCTACGCAGGCGCTATGGGCAACGTGCCGCTCAGCGGCATCACGCCCTTCTGGGAGATCGGCCTCGTCGGTGCGACAGTCGAGATCGACCATGATACGGGAGAGACCTCGGTACACGAACTCGTATCGGTCGCGGACGTAGGCAAGGCGATCAATCCGGCGCTCGCGGAGGCCCAGGATGAAGGCGCCGTCATGATGGGGCTCGGCCACGCGCTCTGGGAAGAGATGGTCTACGCGGACGGGCAGCTCGTAAACGGCAACCTGGTCGACTACCGGGTCGCGCGGATGGGGGACCTGCCTGCGCGCCTCGAGAGCATCATGGTCGAGAACGAGGACGGACCCGGGCCGTACGGAGCCAAGGGCATCGGCGAAGGCGCGACTTGCGCGGTCGCCACCGCCGTCGCCGCGGCCGTTAACCAGGCGGCGGGCATCGAGATCCGGGACCTGCCGCTCCATCCGGAAAGGGTCTGGCGGGCCTTGCGGGATCATGCTCTGACAGCTCAGCAGGAGGGAAAGTAATGGAAAACAGCGGAACTTATCTGGTGACAGGAGCCGGCAGTCCGGGCACGGTCGGACTCATGCAGGGCACCGCGGTGGCCGAGCAGATCCGCCACAACGTCATGGGCTTCTGGAGCGTGGTCGACCGCTTCGGCGTCAGCCGCAGGGAGGCCGAGACCGCGGTGCTTGAGGCCGAGCGCCGGCAGCCCCTTTCAAGGCTCGAGATGATCGACGGAATCGCGCGGGGGGCCGGCCTGGACTACAAGCAGGTGCTCGGCTACAACCTGCTGCGCGGGGTGCTGTTTGCCGACGAGTGCAGCGTTGCGATCGCCCACGGCAAGGCGGGCAAGGACGGGCGCACCTACTTCCTCAAGAACTCCGACAAGGTGGGCGGGCCCGAGCTCAGCGGCGACGGCTTCCACCAGGGCAAGGAGATCAACGTTTTCGTCTATGTGCAGCCCAAGGGCCTGCCCGCCTTCATGGGGGTCGGCGCGGCCGGAACGACAGGGCTCAAGTTCGGCTGCTCCGCCGAGGGTATCGCCGTCGGCACCAACATCTCGCGCACGATCCAGCTCAAGTCCAAGTCGGTTTCGCTCTCCACCGTGCGTGCCGCGGACCGCGCGGAACTCGCCAGGATCGCCCTCGAGGAGGGTTCGGCCAGGGAAGCCGCCCTGCGCGTGGCCAGCGAGGTCTCGGCGAGCCCGATGGGCACGCCAGGCAACATGGAGTTCGTCGACGCCCAGTCGGCCTGGTTCCTCGAGGGCAGCTACGACCGCATGGCCCTCTCCGAGGGTCGGGACGGCGTCTTCGTCCGCACCAACAAGTTCGAGATCTTCCACGACATCAATGATCCCGAGGACATCTCGAGCCACGCCCGCTTCGTGCGTGCGAACCAGGTTCTGCGCCAGCACGAGGGCTCCATCGACGAGCAGACCCTGATCGGCCTTTCGCAGGACCACGAGAACGGCCCGGGACTCAACGCGCTCTGCCGCCACCACCACGACAGCCGCCAGGAGACGTCGCTCTCCGCCGGCGTAGTCGTGATCGACCCTGCGGGCAAGGACAAGACCACGTTCCACGTGGCGCTCGGCAAGCCGTGCTACGCCTGGAATTCCCCCGCGGGACACCTGACGGCGCGGTTCACCGAGTCACCTGACGCGGTGAAGTCCAGCTTCTACGACGGTAGCGCCTGGAAGGCGATGTACAGCGAGGACTACCGCAACGCCTAGAGACGGAGGGAGGCATCCGATGGGCTCGACCGAGATCAAGACGCTGCGCACGTTCCTGAGGGACTTCGAGGCCGCCTATCCGCAGGAGGTCGTGCATGTCGACAAGGAGGTCAACCCGGCCGACTTCGACGTGAGCGCGATCATCAAGCACCTCGACGAGCAGCGCAAGTTCCCGATCCTCAGCTTCGACAACGCCTTGGACCTCAACGGGAAGCGGAGCCAGGTCAAGCTCCTGATGAATGCGGAGATCACCCAGAACAAGATCCAGGTGGCGATGGGCGTCCCCGCGTCGACGAACCGCGCCGCCATGGGCATGGAGTGCATTGCCCGCGAGAAGAACGCCATGCGGCCGGTGGTGGTCTCCAAGGAGGAGGCGCCTGTCCGCGAGGTGGTGCAGACCGGCGACGACTGCTCGCTCTATGACCTGCCGGTGATGCGCCACTACTACATGGATGGCGGTCCGTACCTCGTGATGGCCTCCGTTCT
>JAJZQO010000107.1 GCA_021847575.1 Bacillota bacterium
TGGCCGCCGACTTGTCCAGGACCAAATTTCGTGAACTTTTGCCGCCTGTACCCCCAAACCTGCTCCGCACGCGGCCCTGCTTACTCATGCGTCAGGGCTGGTATCGGGTTCGTAGCCGTACGCGGGCAGCCGGGCCAACATGTGCGTGTCCGGATCCTGCGGCGTGATGAACCGGTCGAGACCCGCCGCCTGCTCGGCGTACCAGTCGAGGATCTCGTCCAGCAGCTCCGGGCGGTCCGGATGGACCTGCCAGGCCAGGTTCGCGCTGTTCGACGTGTATGTGGATCCGTCGCTGCGCGTCGTCGTGTACGGGAGGCACACCCAGGCCCAGGCGTCCAGTCGGCCGCTGCCGTCGGTGCGGCGCCACAAGCGGTGACGCCAGGCGTGGCCGAGCGCTGCCCGGTCTTTGCCGAATACCCAAGCGAGTTCCCCGACGGTCGCTCCGCCAACGAGGAGCTCGGGACGCAGCGTTGCCAACTCCTGTGCCAGGCCCTGCATCAGCCGCACCTGCGCGGCCCCCAGATCCTGCGGCGTGCCCTTAACTGTCTCACTCACCGCGTCGTCGCACCCCGATCCGTCTGATCCATATCTCGCCCTACCGGGAATAGCAGGCGGCAACGGCTCACATTCGCAGACTGGCGCCAACGCGTCCAGGAAGTTTGCGCCGATTTAAATACTATAGCACGCCACGCCGCTGGAGGATCTCATCGCCACCCCGTGACACGTCGCGTCGCGCGCCGGTGGTCCTCCCGCGGATCTCCCGCAAACAACTCCCCGACCGGGCTTCAGGGCTCTGGCGAGCAAAGACGGGACGCAGGGCCCAACTTCTGGGATGCCTGCGCCCGGAAACCCGCTCTACAAAAGGGATTGGTGCGCGCGGTAGGGCTCGAACCTACGACCCGCTGATTAAGAGTCAGCTGCTCTTCCAACTGAGCTACGCGCGCACAAACCAAGTCTTGGTAGCGGCGGCTGGACTCGAACCAGCGACACTACGGGTATGAACCGTATGCTCTAACCAACTGAGCTACGCCGCCGAACCACAAAAAATTGGTTGCGGGGGCAGGATTTGAACCTGCGACCTCCGGGTTATGAGCCCGACGAGCTACCAGACTGCTCTACCCCGCGATTTCACCAGCACAAGTGATTATAGGGCCGCCGCACCGAGCCGTCAAGGCGAATGTGACGGCACCAGATCAATAAAGTCAGCCCGACTGCAGTGCCTTCAGCATGCGCGCACGCATCGCCGCAGCGTCGACTCCGACCGCGACATCGCAGTTGCAGCGCTCCGGCGCTTCCCTCTCGTCTACCACGGTCATGCCATAGGTCAAGGCACTGCCCGTTTCAACCGCAACGTGGGCCGGTCGCGTCTCCAGCAACTCAGGGGAGATCGCACCGAGCACTGCGACGACGTCGTGCAGCTTCGGCTCACCCCAGCCGCCCTGCTCGTGCACCTCGCGATAGAACGCAAGCATCGCGCGCGCCACCTGTCCGACCGGTGTCTTGATCCCCTCGGCAACAGCGAAGTCCTCTTCGGTCATGCCCACCATGTGGGTAACGTTCAGCCCGACCATCACAGGGCGGATGCCGGATGAAAGCACCGACTGCCAAGCCTCCGCGTCGACATAGACGTTGAACTCGGCTGCTGGCGTCACGTTGCCGCGCAACGTGCTGCCACCCATCACGACAAGACGGCTCACCTTGTCCACGAGGGAAGGGTCAAGACGCAAGGCAAGGGCCACATTGGTCAGTGGGCCCGTGGCCACCCACGTGACCGGTTCCTTGGACGCGCGCAGAATTCGCGCGATGGCCGTTGCGGCATGCTCCTCCTGTCGCGGGGACGGGCTGGCAGGGATCCGGGCACCGCCCAGTCCGTCCACGCCATGCACCGTCGGGTCGAACGTGTAGTCGCGCACCAGAGGCAACTCGGCTCCCCGGAATACGGGGATATCCGCTCGGCCCGCGAAGGCAGCGAGGTCCCTCAGGTTGCGAAAACCCGTCTCCACCGGCACGTTGCCCACGACAGCGCTCATGCCGATCACATCGACGGGCTCCCGCAGCAGCGTCAGGATCGCCAGCGCATCGTCGATGCCAGGATCGCAATCAAGCAACATCTGCAAATCTTTACACTGCCCCCTTGTCCTGTTCTGACGCTATCTTCGCCGATAACGCCTCCGCATCCTCGCCACGAAGGGTATCGCGGGCAGCACGCAAAGCCCTGCGCAGCATCGGGTCGCGCCTCGCGGCGGCCTGGATCTCGCCAGCTCCGGCCAGCACCTTGTTCACAGGCAACTTGGCCAGCATGTCCTGCAGTTCCTGCGGGCCCAGGCCTTGGGCGTCGGCCAAGATCGCGAACTGCTCGCGCAGAGCCTCTTCGTCCAGGCACTGAATCGCGTAGACCCAGCGCACCCTCGTCTCGCCCGCTTTCTGCGCGGCAGCGCCTAGACGCAAGACGTGGACCTGCGGAGCAGCCTTCTCCACCACTTCGACGCCTCCTCACCCCGAGACTACGGGGTGGACGGGCGCAGCGGCCACGGCGAACCGCGGCAAGGTTCCCATACGCTGCAAGTACGAGCAGGCGCTGAAGGGGCCTGGCCCAGCATGTCGAAGGCAGCGAGAGCAACACGCGGGAGAGAGGCGACCGCCTTGGACATACGTTCCCGGTATCGCGGAGCGATGCTCGGTCTGGCTGTGGGCGATGCCCTTGGCGCAAGCATCGAATTCAGTTGTCACCCGCACTACGCCCCGGTCTTCGATCTGCAGGGCGGTGGCCCGCACGACCTGCTGCCGGGCCAGTTCACCGACGACACTTCGATGGCGCTGTGCCTAGCCGACTCGCTCCTCGCAAGACACGGTTTCGACGCCGAGGACCAGTTGCGCCGCTACGTCGGCTGGTGGCGCGATGGCCTCAGGAGCAGCACTGGAGCTTGCTTCGACATCGGCGGAACGACGCGGGACGCCTTGAGGAAATTCGAGCGATCGCCAGGGCCCCAGTGCGGCAGCGAAGATCCGATGGAGGCAGGCAACGGATCGATCATGCGTCTCGCCCCCATCCCACTGTTCTTCCGCAAGGACCCTGGCGCCGCCATCGCGTACGCGGCCAAGAGTTCCCGGACGACGCACGGAGCACGGGAAGCCGTGGACGCCTGTCGCTACCTTGCGGCTCTCACGCTCGGGGCACTCGAGGGCACGGCCAAACCGAACCTGCTTGCGCCGGGCTACTCGCCCGTGGCGGCCCTGTGGCGCGCAGAGCCACTGGCTCAACGCATCGACGGCATCGCCCGGGGAGATTACAAGCCGAAGCGTCCGCCTGAAATCGACGGAGGCGGCTACGTCGTCTCGTCACTCGCCTCGGCGCTCTGGGCGTTCCACCACGGTGACACCTTTCTCGGCGGCCTCTACCTAGCCGTGAACCTCGGCAACGACTCTGACACCACCGGCGCTGTCTACGGGCAACTGGCCGGCGCCTATTACGGCGTCGAGGCGATCCCGCTCGAATGGCGGAACGCAGTGGAGCGCTGGGCGGCGATCACGGACGTCGCCGACGACCTCTACGCCCATTCGGAGGCACTGTGAAAGGAGGGCCCCGCTTGCCCGAGATCGAGGGGATACGCATCATCGCCCCCGACGCCAGCAGCAGGTCCGTCTCCAGCATCGAAGAGGCGATCGCGGTCTCCGGCAGCCACCATGTCGAGGTCACGTATCGCTACGACCCTGACCTGCTGCCTGGTGCTGCAGGTCGGCCCGGCAACGGCATGTGGCGCTACCGCCGCCTTCTGCCGCTCGGCCCCGGGGACATCCGCTATCCCCTGCACGTGGGCGGCACGCCTCTCACGACGGCCCCTGAGCTGGCCCGCAGGCTCGGCTTCAGCGACCTGCACTTCAAAGACGAGACACGCGGGCCCAGCGCATCAAACAAGGACCGCGCGACCGCGCTCGTGCTCGAGTCCGGCTTGAGAGCCGGCAAGCAGGTCGTCACCTGCGCCTCGACGGGCAACGTGGCGTCGTCCCTCGCCATCGGCGCTGCAGCGGCAGGCCTGCATGCCGTGATCTGCGTACCGCAGGGAACAAGCCCCCTGAAGTTGCAGCTGATGCTGGCCGCCGGTGCGGACGTTGTCGAGGTCGCCGAGGGCTATACGGCTGCTTTCGAGCTGTCGCGGCAGGCGGCCAGGGAGTTCGGCTGGCTTGATCGCAACACTGGCGTCAACCCACTGACGACTGAGGCGAAGAAGACGGTTGCATTCGAGATCTGGGAACAGCTTGGAGTGCTGCCTGACGTGGTCTTCGCTCCGGTTGGCGATGGGCCGACGCTGGCCGCGCTCGCCAAGGGCTTCCGGGAACTCCTGCTGTGCGGCGCGAAGGGTCGGATGCCACGCTTGATCGGCGTGCAGTCGTCCGGCCTCGACCCGCTCGTGCGGCGCCTGCACGGCGAGCCGCCTCTCGCGGCGGACACATGCGGCACCAAGGCTGAGGGCATCGCGGTGCCGGACCCCGTGAGCGCGGCCGTCGTCCTGCGCGACGTGCGGGAAAGTGGTGGCACACTCCTCTCGGTGCCTGATGACGACATCCTCGCCGCGGCAAACTCCCTGCTTGCCCACGCGGGCATCTGTGCCGAACCCGCAGGAGCCGCCGCCACCGCTGGCCTGATCAAGGCGCGTGAGAGAGGCATCGTCGACCCACAAGAACGAATCGTGGCGCTCGTGACCGGCAGCGGCCTCAAGACACCTCAGTTCCTGCCGACCGATCGGCGGACACGGGCGATCCATCAGGACCTCGACGAGCTGCGCAAGGCCATTGGCGCTCTGCCCTGACGCCGGGCGACGGGAGGCCATCGAGTGTCGCTCCTTCTCAGCCTGCCGCTCCTCCTTTACTGGGTCTTCGTCCCCACACTTCTGAGCGCAGTACTGCCGCCAGCCGGTTGCCTTGGTCGCGACGGGACTGCCGTCCTCCTGGCCCTGGTCTCGTGGGCCGTGCTCCTGCTCTGGCTACCGGTCCACATCTGGCCGCCGCACCCGCTTGCGCAGCCGGCGCAAGCGGCTATCCTCGCGGGTCTCGCCCTTCTCTACGCAGGCGTATTCGTCGCGGGCATCAGACCGTCAGCCCAGATACCGGATGGTGGGAGCCCAAAGGACAACCCGGTTACCGTCGCGTTCCTCTCCCCGCTCTCCGAGGAAATCCTGTTCCGGGGATTTCTCATGGCCCTGGCGATGCCGGTGCTCGGCGGCTATGGCGCAGCGGCGTTCACGGCACTGCTCTTTCTCTCGGCGCACGAGGTCGGCAGGATCGGCGGAGCGCGCCGCACCCGGCGCGAAAGCCTTGCGGATCTCTCTTTCGGCCTTTTGGCTGGCGTGCTGTACCTGGCCACGGGCACGATCCTGGCGCCTCTCGCGCTGCACGTCCTCATCAACGCAAGCTACGCCTTGGGTACGTCGTGGCGCTCCTCCTAGCGCGGCCAGTCAACGGTTCCGATGCACGTGATACAAGTGCGCCTTCACGCAAACAGGGTCGCGCCGCATTGCGCCGCCTGTTCGGTCTCTCTGCGTCGCGACGTGGGTCTGGGACTCCGCATATGCGATCCCATCGCGCAATGCATAAGGTGATGCAGACATGCAAGCCGTGGGATCCCTGACAGGCGGCTACGGGCACGTGAGGGGTCGGCCGGCCCGCCGCACTTCGCCGAGGGCCACATGCGGTTGAGGAGTCGTGGAGAGGCGTCAGGTACCCATGCGGCTAGGTGATATCGTCGGCGTTGCGCAACGCAAGTGCGCCCCGCAGGTTCGAGGACCGGCTCCAACAATCTCCGTTCGCGCCGGGCGTACCAACCGAAGGACCGGCGGGCTTAGGGCGCCGCCGGTCCTTGTGGGCGTTCATTAACCAACGGGATCGGGAAAGACGGGCGAACGCTTGTCCCGGA
>JAJZQO010000026.1 GCA_021847575.1 Bacillota bacterium
AAAGCCTCCAGCGCCGAGGGTACTCGCTCCGAAAGGAGCCGGGAGAGTAGGTCGCCGCCGGGAAACCTTCAGCCCCCCGCACCAGCTCGCGCTGTGCGGGGGGCTCCGCTTTTTGCTGGGCATTGGCGGGAGGTGTGAGCGCCGGTAGTACTTTGACCCTGTCCGGAACCCAGCGTCGGCCCTGGAGTGCGCGAGCCCCGGTAGCAGGGTACCCGTATATGGCGACCCAGGAGGCACCGTGCACTCGCTCGCCCTTTGCAGTGAACCTATCAGCGCAGGCTGAATGGCGGGTACACGTCCGTCAGACCGTAGAGCCAAGCGTACGCGCGGGTCTGCCAACGGAGCACGCCTGTCAGAAAGCCGTGGAGGCCCGCCGGCATCCTGCCGGTGAAGAGTACTACCCAGTAGCCTATCCATGCCAGGATTGACGCCGCGACGGCGAGGAACCAGAGCACGATTACGCTCGGCAGCAGAATGATTGCCTTGAGAAAGAAGAGAATACCGAGTAGGGCCAGGATCCTGGAACTCCTTTGCGGTACCTCGATCGCGACTCGGACCGGATACTCGTCGTTCATGCCGATCCCTCCTGCAACGAGGATATGCCATAATTGTGCATGTACGTCCTTGTTTCGTCTGTGAAGAGACTCAACGAGGTTCGCGGGGCGGTCAGCTGTCAACGCCGTTTGCAACTGACCCCATTGGCGTCGTTTCGGAACTGACCCACCCGAGGCCCACCTAAGCACACCAAGGTCACCTGCACAGTGCAGGCGGCCTTGGTGATGTTGCCGGGACAAGCTAACGGCGCAAGATCTCACTCAGCCTCTGGTAGTCGCCACGGCCCCGCGGGAACAGATACTGGTGCGGGGCGACAGAGGTCGACTGCGTCAGGTCTTCCTCAACCTCCTGGCGAACGCCCTGCACTACACGCCCACTGGCGGGCAGGTGGAGATCGAGGTCTGGCGTGAGGACGAGCGAGCCATCGTGCGGGTGAGCGACACGGGACAGGGCATCTCGGCGAGCGACCTTGCGCACATCTTCGACCGCTTCTACCGCGCTGACCGAAGCAGATCTCGCGAGACCGGAGGTTCCGGGCTTGGGCTCGCGATCGCACGCAGCATTGTGCAAATGCATGGCGGGACGATCACGGCCACCTCGACCCTCGGCGAGGGCAGCGCCTTTACCGTCGCGCTGCAGTCAGAGCGCTAGGGTAGCGCCAGTCAAGGCTGATACTTTCTGTTCATGTGCTCCGGCCAGGCGCCACTGTAGTGCGGCAGTCCCGACTTAGCGCCTGGAGCGGGCCGCCGGCATTTGGAGGCGGCCCGCGCAGACGGGATGCGGACAAGGGCTCAGAAGCCGGGCGCCAAGCCCCCCGCGGCGAAACGCCACCAGTTGAAGGCGGTAACCGGCTCGCTGACTGCGATCATCGGCACGCCGACGATGGTGGTGCGCAAGTGGCGGTTGACGAGCTCCTTCAGGGTAGGTTGCCAAAGGTAGTAGGTGTAGCCGCCCGCCAGGGGAGGGGTCACCACGGTCGCATGTATGGCGCCAACCCTGTCGCAGGCTATCGTCTTCGCCTTCAGCCCCCCCTGCAAGAGCTTTGTAGCAAGAGAGCGGTTGAAGACCGGGATACAGCGAGCAGCAAGCCAGGGTGTGGTCTCTGGGGCGGGCGACGAGATTGCGGCGACGTCCGGGTGCTTGGCGAGGTCGAGCGTGATACCAGGTTGCGCGCCGCCTCCCAGCCTTGGAGCCCAGATCATTCGGGCTCCGCTAGCTTTTGCGTCGCTCGCACGAGCGGTAATCCAAAGCGACGACTCCTCCGCGGACGCCGAGCCCCCCGGCCACTGCAGGACGATGCCGAGGACTTGCGTCGGGGCGATCCGCGGCAGACCGCCAAGTTGCAGGTCCACAGGCACGATGCGACCGCGAAAGCCGAGCCCGACCTTGGCTCGTGCCGGCACGGTGATTTTCTGGTCGCCAGGCAGAAGCCATGTTACCCGCAGGTCCGGCGGACTTGTCTGCCATGGCCAGGATCGTACCCAGATGGCGGGAAGCGTATCGGGAAGCGTTGCGACGCTGCCTTCGATGGTGGGCATAAGGTAACCGGAAGGTACGCGGGCGGGAAGCCACCAGATCAAGAAGAGGACGAGGAAAGCGGCCAGGATGTAGCCGGCTGTTGCCGTGCGGTCAAGAAAGGCCCACAACCTGGCCCTTGCGCGAATCTTTTCCGGCTGTTCTTCCATGCGAACAAAGTAACACAGTTCGCGGTTCAGGGGGTGGCGCCCGGCGACGTATTTCGACAGCCCGACCTCCTCGGGAAGGTACCCCGCACTTTTTGCCGTTCGGGTCTATGTGCCTTCGACACGCCCATCTTGACGCGGCCGGGGATCCTGGACGGCTCCCCGGCCACCCTCCGCCGGTCGCGTCGGTGCCCCGCAACCGGGCTCAAGCGATGCCTGGCGCTTACTTCGAGGCAGGTCATCGGCCGGATCCAGGCCTTGGCCGTATGCGCGAGTCGATCGCTCGGGTCGAAAATCGAAGAAGAACCTCTGGTGAGGCGTCGCAAGGCCGAGCAGTGGCGCGTAGCCTTAACAGGCGCTTTCACCTCGTGCTCTGCGGCAATACTGACTGGCGGAAGAGAGGCAGGAATCCCCTTCAGGGGAACCGAATGGCCTGTCCTGCAACGGGAGGTGGGCGACTTGCACGCGGAGCGACGGCAGATTGAGAATGAGGCCCTGCGGCTCTTCGAGTTCGACACCGACGAGGAGTTCCGCACGCGCGGCAACGTCGTGCTGGACTCGAGCCTGGGTCTCATGCCGCAGCCACGGAAGAATCGGCGCGCACGGCGGAACGGTTTGGGGCAAAAGCACTGAACAGGCAGGAGGACTCCCTCGTGGAACGTTGCCATGTATGCGGCCGCCCGGACGACGGCAGGGCGATAACGGTCGACGGCAAGCATCTCTGCCCTGTCTGCGAGCGCATCACCGTGCGGCTCGAGCCGCAGCACCCGCTCTACCCGTTCTGGGTGCACATGATGCATGGATTTGCGGGGGCTGCCACGGATTGAGTGACACACCCCTGACCGATGCGATCAGACGCTACCGGGCGACGGTGGCTGCACGTCTCCATGTTCCCAGCCATGGCGGCGGCCCGGGCAGTCCAGGACTCGAAGCCCTTTGGCCTGACCTCATGGGCTGGGACGTGACCGAACAGCCGGAACTCGATGACCTGTCTCACCCCGACGGCCCTATCGCCAGCGCGCAAGCCTTGGCGGCCGACTTTTTCGGCGCAGAGCGGGCCTTCTTTTTGACGGGCGGCGCGACGCTGGGTGTCCACGCCGCCGTATTCGCCGCCCTCGAAAGGGGCGGGGCCCTGCTTGCGGCTCGTGACAGCCATCGCAGCCTCCTGGGTGCGGCCGCCGTGCGCGGCTGCGAGGTGGTCCTGGTGGACCCGGAGCGGGATCTCTCGAGCGGTGCCTCGACCGGACCGAGCGCTGCCGCCGTGGCGGACACCATCGGTCGCTGGCCCGATGTCCGTGCGGTGCTTGTCAACTACCCGAGCTACCTTGGCGTCGCGCCTGACCTCAAGGGAATCGCCATGGCCGCGCATGCGGCGGGGGCGCTGGTCATAGCCGATACCGCCCACGGTGCGCATTTCGGCCTGCATCCGCAACTGCCGCCCGCGGCTCTCGCAGAAGGAGCGGATTTTGTGGTCGCGGGCATGCACAAGACAGGTGGTGCCCTGACGCAGGCCGCCATCCTGCTGCTCGGACCCGCGGCCGCGCCGCGAGCCGGCTCTGTCGAGCTCGCCCTCGGTCTGCTTGCCACATCGTCGCCTTCGTACCTGCTGCTGGTCTCGCTTGAACAGGCGGTCCACGATCTGCGCACGTCGATCCCGGGTCTGCTTCACACGTCGATCCAGGCGGCAGTCGCGGTGCAAGGACCCGCCCGAATCAAGGTCCAGAGGCCGCAGGACCCCTTGCGCATAGCGTGGCGGTCGGACGCGGCGGGCAAGTTGGCGGATTTCCTTGCATTGAAAGGCGTTCGCGGCGAATATGTGGACGGTGACACGGCGCTCTACTGCGTGCCGTTCGGGGCGGGCGCCCAAGACCTCGAACCATTGAGGGAGACCCTGGCGGAACTGCCGCCGCCACCGCCGCCGCCAGTGGTCCCGCCAAGAGGACCTCAACGCATCGCACCGCGCGCCGCGCTTCTTGCGCGACGGCGGCGCACAGCCCTGGAGAACGCGGTGGGAACCATCGCCGCAGACGTGGTCGCGCCAGTGCCCCCCGGTATTCCTGCGCTCTGGCCTGGGGAGAGGATCACGCGCGAGGTGGCTGGTTACCTGGAATCCGAGGCTGCGCAGGGCCGACGCATCATGGGAATCGATCACGAACAGGTTTGGGTGGTGGCGGAGTGAGGGGACTCTACGTCGCGCTCGAGGGAGCCGACCGGGTCGGCAAGTCGACCCAGATGCAGAAGCTAGTCAAGCGACTCAAGGCGCTTGAGCTCCAGGTCGTCGAGACGCAGGAGCCGGGCGGCACCACGCTTGGCCAGGAATTGCGCCGTCTCCTGCTGCACGAAGGAACGAAGTCTCCAACCGCAGAATTGCTTATGTTCCTCGCTGATCGCGCCGAGCACCAGGAACGCGTCATCGAGCCGGCCCTGCGTCGCGGGGCGGTGGTCGTGTCGGACCGTAGCGCATACTCTACCTTTGCCTACCAGGGTATCCGCCGAGGGCTTGGCCTTGACCTGATGCTGCGTCTGCACGACGACCTTGGCCTGCTCCTGCCTGATATCGCCGTGGTGCTCGATATGCCGGAAGACGGCGAGCGTTGGCAGGATCGCGAGCCCGACGCCGTCGAAGCACAAGGGGACCATGAGGAACTCAGGCAGGCCTATCGCGAGATCGCCCGTCGCTTCCCGGAACACGTCCGGCTGGTCGACGCCGACGGTTCGGCGCGAGATGTGGCACAGGAGATCTGGCAGGAGGTTTGGCAGGTCGTGATGGAGTGGAGGGAGAGGCGAGTATGAAGCTCGTTGTGGCGATCGTCCAAGACAAGGATGCCAGCCGCATCCTGCAGGCCCTTGTTAAGAAGGATTTTCGGGCCACTCGTCTCGCCAGCACCGGTGGGTTCCTGCGCGAGGGCAACACGACTCTCCTCCTCGGTGTCGAGGAGGACCAGGTGCAAGAGGTCATCGATCTGATCGGTGAGCTTGGCTGCTCGCGCGAGAAGCTGGTCACGCCTCTTTCTGCGGTTGGCGGCCCGATGGACTCCTACGTGCCCTACCCGGTCGAGGTGACTGTCGGTGGGGCAACGATCTTCGTGCTGCCCGTCGAGCAGTACCACCGCTTCTAGTCATGCTGCACGCTTGGCTGGTGACTGGGCCTGCAGGGCCGGAACGCCGCGCCGAAAGCCGCCGGCTTGCCGCCGATCTCATCGACGCTACCGGCTCAGAGGCTCTCGTGTTGGATGGTCGCCATCCGGATGTCCGCGAATATCCGGATCCGCTGCGCATCGATGACGTGCGAGAGATCGCGTCGTCTCTCGCGCGCCCTCCGCTTCTGGGCGGAGGGCGCGCTCTGCTCCTCGGGGGGCTCGCCCATGCGACGCCAGAGGCGCAGAATGCTCTACTGCGCATGATCGAGGAACCACCGCCTGATCTCTACTTCGTGACCGAGGCCGAGACTCCGCAGCAGGTCCTGCCCACACTGCGCTCGCGCCTCGGCATGCACCCGCTGCCACGCCTGCAGGCAGACGAGATCGCCCCGCGACTCCTGGCCGAACGCCCTGATGCATCTGGGGAAGCAGCAAACGAAGCGGCCCTAGCCGCGGATGGCCACATCGACCGAGCGCGCGACATTTTGGAGGCCCTTTTGGCCCTTGACGAGGCCTTGCCGGAGGAAGATGGTCGGGAGGACTGGTTCGTACGCGCCGCCGCCGCACTGGACGCAAAGCCGCAAACGTGGCTGGTTGGCCTGACGGGGCGTTTGGCTGTACGCTGGCGCGCGACGCGCGACCCACGCTATCTGGAAGCTTGGCGGATTGCGGACGAGACGCGTCTATTACTGGCGCGCAACGCAAACCCTCGCTTGGCTGTCGAGGTGCTTTTCGCGGAACTTGCGCATCTGGGAGTGTTGCGCCGTGGCGCAGGCCGTGGGAATAAGGTTCCGTAGTGCCGGTAAGATCTACGATTTCGACCCCGCGGGATTCGTCGTCTCTGTCGGGGACGCGGTGGTCGTGAGTACGGTGCGCGGGCAGGAGTACGGCATCGTGGCGCGTGAGGCGGGCGAGGTGGAGACTCCGGACAGCCAGTTGCGGCCCGTTCTTCGCTTGGCGGACTATGCCGACGCCGAGCAGCATGCGCGCATGCACGATCTGGGGACGCAGGCCTTCGCCGTCGCCCACGCGGCCATAGAGCGGCTGCGCCTCGACATGGACCTCGTGGAGTGCGAGTACACCTTTGATGGTCACCACGTGACCTGTTTCTTCACGGCAGAGGAGCGCGTCGACTTCCGCGAGCTGGTGCGCGATCTGCAGAACCGGCTCGGCTGCCGCGTGGAAATGCGCCAGGTGGGCGTGCGCGATGAGGCGAAGATCCTTGGTGGACTAGGTCTGTGCGGGCGGCCGATGTGCTGCACCTCGTTCCTGACAGAGTTCCAGTCGGTCTCGATCCGCATGGCCAAGGATCAGGGGCTTTCCCTGAACCCTTCGCGTATCACCGGCAACTGCGGCCGGCTGCTCTGCTGCCTGCGCTTCGAGCAGGTCGAAAGTGGTCGCACAACCAAGGCGGCGGTGACGAGTGGAGCCTGACAGGCCCCATTACGTATATCTCTTGCGGTGTGGCGACGGTACCTACTATTGCGGTTACACGAGGGATCTCGACCGTCGCGTTGCTACCCATCGGGCGGGCAAGGGGGCACGCTACACGCGTGGCCGTGGCCCACTGGAACTTGTCTACAGTGAAGTCTGCCGGGACCGGTCCGAGGCCTTGCGCCGTGAGAGCGAGATCAAGCGGCAGCGACGCACGCAGAAGATCGCGCTGGTTGGCAAGAGCCATGGCACCTAGGCTGTTGGTCGTTCCTACTCCGATCGGCAATCTGGGCGACATCACGGCCAGGGCACTGGAATCTCTGCGGGAGGCCGACGTGATCTACGTCGAGGACACCCGGCGGAGCGGCATGCTGTTGCAGCACTTCGGCATCAAGAAGCCCATGAAGTCGCTCTTCAAAGGAAACGAAAAGGCGCGCAGCATGGCTGCGCTCGACGAGTTGCGGCAGGGACGCACGGTAGCCCTGGTGTCGGATGCCGGCACACCGGGCATCTCCGATCCAGGAGCCTTTCTCATCGAGTCCGCCATCTCGGAGGGTTTCGCGGTGGAAGCGCTGCCCGGTGCGCAGGCGATTCTGCCGGCATTGCTGCTGTCTGGCCTGCCGCCTACGCCGTTCACCTTCTTCGGCTTTTTGCCGCGCACCACCGCCGCCCGCAGGGCCGCTCTCCAGAAACTCGCGGGCATTGCGTGGACGCTGGTCTTCTACGAGGCGCCCCACCGCCTCGCCGCCATGCTCGCCGATGCGCAAACCGTGCTTGGCGAGCGACCGGCTGCTGTCGTACGGGAAATCAGCAAGCTGCACGAAGAGACCCGCCGCTCCAAACTCGGGGAGCTTGCGCAGTGGGCGCGCGAGGTGCAGGTGCGCGGCGAGATCGTCGTGGTCGTGGGAGGTATGTCCCAGCCGCCCAATGTTACAGCGGTTCCTCTCGCCGAGTTCGTCGCAGACCGACTCGCGCAGGGCGACAGTCCCGCGGCGACCGCGCGGCAAGCCAAGGCCGCTGGCTACGCACGGCAAGAAGCCTATCAGGAGGCCTTGCAGCAAAAAGGCAAAGCGCCGGAATCCTGAAAGCCACGTGAGCAGGCAAGGAAATCAGCTCTGCGCACGGGCCATTTCCCGGTCGCTGCAACAGCACGACACGGCTGTTTCTCCGGCACTTGAAGAATCTGCTTTGGGAGGTCTTCCAGGCGTTGACTTCCCAGGCAGCCTATCGTTATGATCGCATGGTAACGCGTGAAAGCGTAAAGAGAAAACGAGGTGAAGCATTGTGATGAAGTCTACCGGGATCGTGCGCAAGGTAGACGACCTTGGCCGAGTTGTACTTCCGATCGAGCTGCGTCGCACGCTCGACATCGCTGAAAAGGACTCGCTCGAGATCTACGTCGACGGCGAGAAGATCATCCTGCGCAAGTACGAGCCAGCCTGCGTCTTTTGCGGCAACGCTGGCGACGTGACGAATTTCCGCGGCAAGAACATTTGCAGCGCCTGCGCGGCAGAGATCGGAACCAGCCAGGCGGTCTGAGAACCCGCACGCTAGTCGGTGCGGGTTGTTCGAGCTGCCAGCGCTGTAGTCCGCGAAAGTATCGTGCTCAGGACATGGCAGCCGCTCCTGCGTGGAGCGGCTGCCATGTCATAGCCGTAGGGTGGCGGGCGTAGGTTCGGACGATGCGCATGACAGTTTGGACACTCGGTTTGCGCCGCGTACCCCCGGGACGCCTGCTCGGTTTCGCCGCGCTCCTCCTTCTCGCGGCCAGCATCGCCTCGTTCTTGCGGAGCCCACGGCAAGAGGCGCTCTGGCCGCTCGAGGTGCGAGCGGCCAGGCGTCACGGCCTTCCTCCTGCGCTCGTGGCGGCCGTTGTCGAGGCGGAGAGCGGCGGCAAGCGGTATGCCGTGAGTGCCCGTGGCGCCCTCGGCCTTATGCAGGCGACGCGGAACAAGTTCCAGCCCACGCAGAATCCGTTCGATGCGGAGACCAACCTCGATGTCGGAGCGCAGTACCTGGCGGAGCAGCTCAAGGCGTTCCACGGCAATCTCACCCTGGCCCTTGCCGCATACAACGCCGGGCCGGCAGCCGTCCATCGCTACCGCGGCGTGCCGCCGTACCCTGAGACCAAGGCGTACATTCGGACCGTTTTGCGGATCTACCACCGCTGGCGGCACCGGCCGGGTTAGCCGCTTGTCCAGATGGCCAGTCGGTCGGTTCCGGCGACGTCGATAGAAGTGGAGAGCGTCTTTTGTTGGCCGCCTTGCGTCCAGCCGACGGAAAGGACGTACGAGCCGTCCGCAGGGCTTCGCGCCGTCCACGGCACCCATACGGTGGTGGTGAAGCCGTCTCCTGAAGCGGTGAACTGGCCAACGTTCACCTTTGCGTAGTCGATGGCGCCGGCGGGCAGGGCCACTGTCTGGAGGAAGGCAGATGGCAGGTACAGGCGGATGTTCTCTGCCCCGGGAGCATTCGCTAGTTCGACAGTGAAGCTGTCTCCCCGGCGCACGCGCGTTTTCGACAGTTCGAGCGCTGCCGAGGGCACTGCGGGCGGTCGCGTGGTTGCCACAACCACGATCGTTCGGCTTGTGCTGGCGGTGAGTCCTCGATCGTCCTCGACGAACAGGGTGACCCGATAGCTGCCGGGTGTTGCAAAGGTCGACTGGCGACCGATCCAGATCTCGAGCGTGATGCGATGACCAGGCGCCGGATCGTAGGAATGGTCAACGTATGTGACAAGCGATCCCGTATGCACGACGGCAGGGGCGGAGAACGCAGCCACGGGGCCGGATACCGCCGCTGCAAAAAGAACCGGACTCAGTGCGGCAACCACCCGATCGCCTCCTCGGCATGGACCGGAAACGTAACTTCGCCGATCAATGCCGGCATGGGGGCGGTCACCAGGACGGTAGCGGCGATGGCGGCGGGAGGGCCACTTTGGACGCTGGGCGCGCCCTCCCAGGCGAAGCCGACGCCGCCCGGAAGCGAGGCGCGCAGGATTGGCGCGGCGGCCGCTTCCGCGGCCGCGGCATCGAGCAGAGGAACTCCAGACGGAATGGATGACGGGGCGACTTGGTGTGCTGCACCGCGCAAAGCGGCGTCTAGCGCGGCTTGGACATCGGAGTGGGCACTGGCGACGGCGGCGAAGTCGAGCGCGAGGGCCAGGGCGGCCAGCAGCACCGCGGCTGTGCCGGCGGCGGCGAGGATGCCCCAGACGCCGTCCTCACATGCCGTTCGGCGGACGGTCGCTGGATCCACAGAAAGTCCCTCCTAGATTGACGACAAGTGCGGTGCCGGGCCAATTGACCGAAACCGGCGCTTCCGCGGTAAGGCAGACCTGGGCGCCCCACGGTTGGGGCGGGGGTGTACCGACTACGGTCGCGTTGCTGGTGCCCGCCCAGGCGTCGATTTCGGTCGCGAGGTCGTTGGCGATGGTGGACGTTACTCCGCCCGCCATCTCCGCGCTACGCAGGCTTGCGTAGGCTTGTCCCACCAGAAGGGAACGGAGCCCGATCAGGTGCGCTGTCTCCGCGCCGCCGAAGGCAAGCAGGAGCAGAAGCGGCATGAGCATGGCCACGGCCAGGAATGCGCTCAGATCGCCCCGTGCGTCCGTCAGCTGCTGATGGGCACGGCGAGCCACTGGTTGACGATGTCGCTGAGCTTCGTGCCGGCACCCGTGAAGGCGACCATCACGACACCGGTAAGGGAGAGCGCGGCCAGTGCCAGGATGCCTTGGGCGAGGTAGGTCGAGAGATCTCCGCGCTCGTCTTTGAGAATTGCAGCAAGCTTGACCCGCAGGAACGTGTACCACATTCGGACTGCCCCTTTCTCGTCGCGTCGGCGACGGACTAGAAGTTCGAGCAGCAACATCCATATCCTACCAACGGGTGTTCTGGAGCATCAGTTCTTTTGCACGGCGTTGCCATAGTGGATGGGGGACGGACAGACGAACGGGAACGTCCCAGACGCTCTTCCGGGCCGTGTGTGGGCGAGTCGAGGAGATGGGTTGGACAAGGCGTGCTTCCGACGCTCAGGTGTTACGCGCTGCAAGAGTCGACGCAGGACATCCCTACGTCATCGCGAGAACGAGTGTTGCGGAAACGGAGGTTGCCGTGCCGTAGGGATATGACAAGATGCGCTGCATCCTCGTCGACGCAGTGCCTGAGTTCCTTGGCGAACGTCGCTCTTTGCGGCGCCAGCACGGAATGATCTATCAGAATTCTGCGGCCGCGACTCGGAAAGATGAGGCTCCTGCCGCAACTCGTCGCCAGATTCAGGGCCCGTCTCTCCCCACGGATCGGGGCTCGAGGGTGCACCACGCGATGACGGCCAGCTGTGGCGATCCGTCGGGTGACGGCACCGTTTGGCACACGTAGACGGGCACCGATCTGCCGTCCGCCTCCCAGGGCCATGCGCTCGCCAAGCGGGGGACAAGCACGACCGTTGCCACCTTGTCCGAACCGATACCCGTCGGAAGCGGGGGCGATACCCTGGCCGCCAGGAGGTTGTCGCGTCCGAGAGCGGCGACCCGCCCCTCGATGTGGCACGCGATGGGTTCCTTGGCGCCGTTGCAAAGCAGAACGAATTCCGCTGGAGTTGCCATGCCCCGCCCCCTTCCGTCACTCCTCCCTGCATACGCTCGGGGAAGTCGATCGGTGCTGGCGCGATCGTGCCCGCTCTGCCCTGATCCGCAGTGGCCGTTGGGCCAATTTTTGTAAGACGCTGCAGGCGCGGTGGACCTTCTCGCGGAAGATACAGGTGTTGCTTGAACAGCATCTCCGCCCTGGGGCGGAGGGAAAATGGCACCTCAGTTCGGGGCGCCGGAGGGAGTGACGTAAGATGGAGGCCGGCAGAGTTCTGCTCGAAAGGGCTGCAGAAGGGGCCACGCGCGGCCGCTGGGTCTCCATGTCGCGCGCCAAGGGCCTGGCGATCACCGCGATGGGCCCGACGGTGGAGATCAGGCAGGATCCACCACGCGAGGGTACCGTAGTGCGCGAGGTGCGGGACGGCGTCCAGCGGGAATGGGCCACCCCTGGCTGGCGGCCGGATTGGGCCCAAGGCGGCGCACCCGTGGAGACGTTCGAGTGGACCGGGCAGCGGCCAGTAGAGGATGTCACGCTGGAGGAGAAACTTCAGGCGGTCACTCGCCTGCGGGACCGCCTGCAAGGCCGCGATCCGCGCATCGTCCAGGTGATGGTGCGCTATCAGGAACTCGTCGAGGAGAATCGCGTCTCCACCGAGGCGTTCGATCGGCGCAGCCGCGTAGGACGGGTGCACTTTGTCGCGCACCTCGTCGTTCACCAGGATGGCCACAGCGAGTATGACTACATGGGCCGTGGCGAAATAGGCGGCTTCGAACTGGCCGCCTTTGAGGACGCCCAGATCGACCGGTTGGTCGAGCAGGCTCTGCGCCTCTTGGAGGCCAAGCCGATCGAGCCCGGCACCTACAAGGTCGTGACGCACCCCGAGGTTTCCGGCGTGTTGGCGCACGAGGCCTTCGGCCACGGCGTCGAGATGGATCTCTTTCTGTCCGATCGTGCCCGCGCGCAGCGTTACATCGACCAGCGTGTCGGCAGCGAATTCGCCACCATCATCGACGACCCCACACTGCCGGGTGGCTTCGGCGGCTATCCGTTCGATGACGACGGCATGCTGGCCGGCCCGCATGTCATCCTCGACCACGGCATCCTCAAGGGAGGACTTGCCGACGCCGACGCGGCCATGGCCCTGCATGTCCCTTCCGGCAACGGCCGGCGTCAAGACTACAGCCGCAAGGTTTATCCCCGCATGTCCAACACCTACTTCCAGCCGGGTACGAGCAGTCCTGAAGATTTGATCGCAGGGGTCGAGCGCGGCGTCTACCTCCAGCGCGTGGAGTCAGGCATGGAGGATCCCCGGAACTGGGGTCTGCAGGTCACCTGCCACTACGGGGAGGAGATCAGGGACGGACGTCTCACGGGCAAGCTTTACCGCACGCTCGGCATGACGGGCTACGTGCCCGAAGTGCTGCACAGCATCGACGGCGCCGCCAGCGACTTTGCGATGTGGCCGGGCCACTGCGGGAAGGGGTGGAAGGAATGGCTGACCAACGGAACGGGCGGACCGCACCTCCGCATGACGGCGAGGCTCGGATGAGCGTCGCGATGCCCAGGGAGGCGGCGGAGGCCTCCGAGTGGGTCCTGACCAGTACCAGCGGCGTTGAGACGCAGCTTTACTGGCGACTGGGTGCCCTCCACGCCGAGCGCGAGGTCGCGACGATCACCCATGAACTCGTGCTCTATCGGGATATGGACGGAAAGCGGGGATCAGCTTCAGCCCAACTCGCCGGTGACGTCGGCGACGGCGGGCGGGTGCGCACGGCCCTGACAGCTGCAGGCCTCGCCCTCAATCCGCCGTACCACCTGCCACATGGTCCGGCAAGTTACCCCGAGATCCCGTTGGGCGGGGAGGAGATGCCAGGGCGCCAGGCACTGGAGGCTTGGCAGGTGGAGGTTCTGCGCCAAATCGGGCGTGCCGGGGCCAAGGCCTCGCATCTCGAACTGTTTGCGGGACGCCACGAGACCAACGTCCAGTCGTCGAACGGGCGAGGCCACGGGTGGCAGGGCGATCGCTTCCTCGTGGACCTGGTCGTGGCCTCGGGCGAAGGGGACGCCTCCAGCGAGTTCCGTCTGATGCGTGAGGGAAGGATCTTGCAGCAACTCCTGCCCGACGCCGCCCTCGACCGGGCGCTGCAGGCTGTCCGGGACCGTGCGCGGGCAGTCCTGCCCCCAACCGGCCGCATGCCTGTCGTCCTGCCGGCGAGCGAGCTCGAGACCCTGCTCTTCGCGGTGAACATGCACACGAACGCCCAGTTCCTCGTCACGGGCATGCTTCAGAAGAAGGTTGGGGACGCGTTGATCGAGACCGAGGGCGATGCCATCCGCATCGCGAGCGATCCGCTGCGTCCCTTCGGCGTCGCCTCCGCCCCGACAGACGGCTCCACGGTACCGGCGAGACGGCTTGAGCTGCTCGACGACGGCGTGATTCGCAACATGCATGCCGACGTGCAGTTCGGCGCCTATCTCGGGACCGAGCCGACAGGGCCCGTGGGCACACTGGTTTGGCAGCCCGGTACCGCGCCAGCTGCCGATCTGCTCTCAGACGGACCGGTGCTCGAGGTGCTGGCATTCTCGGCGCTCATGCCCGATCCCATGACGGGCTCCTTTGCGGCCGAGATCAAGATGGGCTACCTGCACCGCAACGGCGAACGCATTCCAGTCGCGCAGGGCAGCGTGACGGGCAATGTCTTCGAGGCTCTGGCACGCTGCCGGTTGTCGCGCGAGACGGAGGAGGGCAAGGGCTATTTTGGGCCTGCGCAGGTTCGTTTCGAGCAGCTTCAGGTGGCGGGCGCGTGAATAGGGCGGGGCGCTGAGAAGAGCGCCGAACTGCGCTTACGGGAGAGATTTTGCCGGCAATGCGCGAAGCGGGGATGTGGGAGTGTCCTTGACCGGAGTCCTCGTCGGGCACGGGGCCGTGTCCACCGTACGTCCATGACGGGGAGCCAGCGAAAGGGGGAGGCAATAATGCCCGACGGGAAGCGGCCCAAAGGCTCATGTCTCGCAGTACAGGTGACGCCGGGACAGGCGCACAGCGCCAGGATCGGCTACGAGCCCCGGCAGGAGCCGGGCCAGGGAGAAGTGGCCCTCACAGTGCTCGAGTGTGGCATCTGCGGTACCGACGCGGAGATCGAACAAGGACTCTACGGTGCCGCGCCGCCAGGCGAAGACCACCTGGTGCCGGGACACGAGTCGCTCTGCGAAGTGGCGGCTCTGGGACCGGGCGTGACCGGCTTCTCACCCGGCGACCTTGCGGTGCCCATCGTGCGGCGGCCCTGCCCGGAGAACTGCGATCCCTGCAGTCGTGGGCGATGGGACATGTGCCTCACGGGCCACTACGCGGAGCGTGGCATCTCGCGCCTGCACGGCATGCTGCGCGAATGCCTGACCGACGAGGCGGCCCGCTGCGTGCAGGTGCCCAAGGACCTTCGTGGGGTAGGAGTACTCGTTGAGCCGCTTAGCATCGTGGAGAAGGCGATCGGCGAGACGATGCTGATCCAGGAGCGCAGGGGTGTCCGGCCGTTGCGGGCGCTCGTCACGGGAGCCGGGCCGATCGGACTGCTCGCGACGCTGTGCTTGCGCAGCCGAGGTCTTGAGGTCACCGTGCTTGACCAGCGACCGCAGGCAAGCCCCAAGGCTCGCATCGCGACGGCGGCCGGGGCCCGCTACATAGATGACCTGCAAGAGCCTCTCGAGCGCGCGACAGCTGGCGAGGCGTTCGACCTGGTGCTTGAGGCAAGCGGTTTCGCGCCGCTTGTGTTTCGTGCGCTGCGCCGTCTCGGGCGCAACGGCGCCATGGTGCTGACAGGTGTCACGGCGGGCCACCACACCATCCCGATCGATGTCGATGCCATGAACCAGGAGATGGTCCTTGAGAACCAGGTGCTGTTCGGCTCGGTAAATGCGGCAAGGCAGCACTACGAGTCCGCCGTTCAGGACCTGCTCGCCTGGGAGACGGATTTCCCGGGCCTCGCCGGGCAGCTCATCACCGCCCGCCATCCGCTTGGGTCGTTCCAGGAGGCGCTCTCGAAGGACTCGGATGGCATCAAGTCGGTGGTGGAGGTGACGGGCTCGTGAAGTTCTACGGCTTTATCTCGAACGGCAGCACCGCGGCCCTCATCGACCCTTACGGGTCCGTGGACTGGCTGCCATTGCCGCGCTTCGACAGCCCTTCCGTCTTCACGCGTCTTCTCGGCGGCGATGACGCGGGCATGTGCTCGATCGTGCCAACCGAAGCCTGCACGGCGAGCCAGGCCTACGTCGAGGGAACGAACATCCTGCGTACCACCCTCTCGTGCGGGAATGGGCGCCTGGAGATTACGGACTTCCTGTCCGTGGGGAGGTCAGAACTCAGGCGACTCGTGCGCAGCGACGTGCCGTTCGAAGTACACCTTAGGCCGCGCTTCGGCTATGGTCTCGTGGCGCCCGCCGTATCACCCGACAACCGAGGGGTCCTCTTTCGGAACCCCCTTGGCGAGGAGGCCCTCCTCTTTACCATCGGCAGCCACAGTGGAACGCAGGTGTTGTTTGAGGACGCTCTTTCGGGAATGTGGCGTCTGCCGAAGGGAAGCTACGATATCATCCTGCGCTACGTCGGCGACAGCCGCCGCGATCTCACGGAAACAGCCCAAGCGGTCGCCCAGGAGGCTTTGCAGGCGGAAGAGGACCTGGCCGCGGAAAGGGAGCACCGCACCTACCAAAACAACCTGCGGTACTGGCGCAACACCACGCGCCTGAACTACGACGGTCCCTTCCGCAAGGCTGTCGAGCGTTCGCTGCTGGTGCTGCGGGGCCTTACCTATCGCACCACCGGCGCGCTCATCGCCGCTCCGACAACATCCCTGCCTGAACTGCCCGGAGGTAGCCGGCAGTGGGACTACCGCTTCGCCTGGATCAGGGACGGCGCCTATAGCGCCGAGGCTCTGCTGTCGGCAGGCGACCGCGCGGCGACGCGGCGCTTCATCGCCTTCATGCTGGAGTGCGTCGACCTGCAGGGCAAGCCGTTCCAGGCGCCTTTCTTCCATGTCGACGGCACCCTGATCCGCGGCGAGCGCGATCTCGACTGGCTGCGGGGCTTTCTCGACTCGCGGCCCTGCCGCGAGGGCAACGCCGCGACAGGACAGCTGCAGTTGGACATCGAGGGCGATTTCCTCTGGGTCGTCTACCGCTACATCAAAGAGTCCGGTGACAAGGAGAGCCTTTCGGCCTGGTGGCAACTGATCAGGGCGATCGTCGACTGGGTTGCGGAGAACTGGCAAGTAGCCGATGCGAGCCTTTGGGAGTTCAGGGGCCAGGACGCCCAGTACACCCATTCGAAGCTGATGTGCTGGGTGGCGCTGCACTACGGGGCCGAACTGGCCACCATGGCTTCCGAAGACGCGCTCGCCCTCGCCCGCAAGTGGCAGGCGACGGCGGAGCAGGTGCGCCGGGCAATCGAGGAGAGGGGTTTCGACCACAGGTCCGGCCACTATACGCAGGCGTTCGGGGACGGCGGCAAACTCGATGCGGCCCTTCTCATGCTGCCGCTCTACGGCTACTGCGACGCCCGGGAGGAGCGCTTCGAGTCGACGCTCGCCGCGATCGAGCGCGAACTCGTACACGGCCACTGGGTCTACCGCTACGCCTCCGACATGCTCGGCGCGGCCGCCTTTCCCTTCGTGCTCTCGACCTCGCACCTAGCAAGGGTCCACATCCTGCGCGGAGAGCTTGATCGCGCGGAGGAGCTGTTGCGCGGCCTGATCGGCAGCGCCACAGACCTCGGCCTCCTGGCCGAGCATTGCGATATGGAATCCGGCAACCCGCGCGGCAACTTCCCCCAGGCGTTCTCACACCTCGGCATTGTCATGGCCGCCGTAGAACTTGACGCTGCGCGCCAAAGGCTACGGATGGAACGCAAATAGGCTTTTTGCCAACCGCGCAGGTACGTCTGACACACCAATACGGGCAAGTGTAGCGTTCCGCAATCAAGGTGGCTCTTCTATACTGTGGGGGCCTCCTCATGTCTCCCTGGGAAACGTGGGATAGCATCGAGAGTAGCCCCGCAACAAGCTGACTCGGCGGGCGTTCACGTAAAGGCGGGAAGTTGGTGCCGAGACATCTATCGCGGCGCGGAAGGCATCGCGCGCCACTGAGGGTCGCGGTTCCTATGGTGCTGGCACTTGGTGGGCTGGCCCTCTTGTTGCGCCCGATCCTCGCGTCAGCGAACACCGTCTCGCTCAATTCAGCATTGCCCGGGGAAGTGGCGCACCTCCTCCCGCAGGGCGTCACGATCCTGCGTTCCCGGACACTTCCGCTTGTCGTCGCGCTCGCTGCCGGCTATGAGCCCCAAGCGGCGCTGATGGACGCGAGCGTCAAGGGAGCGCCGCCTCGCGTCTACCCCCTGTCCCTCGCCTGGAGTGGCGGCAGGCTTGGCTCTGTGCTCATCGGCAAGCCGCGTGCCGCCGCGGGCTCCGCGGATTACGGGCTCGGCGCATCGGATGGGTATGCATACTACGCCACGGCGGTTGGGCGTCAGTTTCAGACCGTCACACTGACCAGAGGCGGTACGCAGGACTGGCTTTTCGCTTTGGGTGACCCCGCTGAGGAAGTGCGGCTGACACCGGGGAAGAACGCTCTGCAGGTTGCCTACCTCGTGGGACGCCAATGGCGGCAGGGCGTCATAAGCCTTGGTCAAGCCGGCCCCCGCAGCGCGTCCAAAGCCTTGCGAGCCGTCGAAACCAGCACCGCGAGCGGGAACTCTGTGTTCATACGCCTGGTCGAAAGTGTTCGGCAGCATTTGGGCAGCGGCATCGTAGCCGCGATCGAGGACCTCTACTACAATCTTGCGGACAGCGCGCAGCGCATCGTCTTCCACTTGAGCGGACAGCGTGCCGGCACTCCGACCCTGGCGGCCTTGCCTGGCAAGCCTGCCGGCCACTCGGAGGCCGTCCCCGACCTGCCGAAAAACATCACTCTGCCCGCAGGCTGGCCGGCCGCCGCTGGAGAGGGAGTCTGGCACGGCGTCGGGCCCCTCGTCCACGGTCACCCCGCGATGGAGGAGACGTTCCTGCACCCTGATCCCCAGCGGCCCTGGGCGACTTCCTACCTCGTGTGGATCGACCCACGTCTGCTCACGGTGCACTACCAGACAGGTCTCCACGAGCCTGTTGCGGCTTCAGGCGTTCATGGCCCCGGCCTTCTGCCGACCGATCCGGCCGAACTGCGCCACGTGGTCGCGGCCTTCAACTCGGGTTTCAAGACAGGCGCAACGCCCTTCGGCGCGATGCTGGACGGCGAACTGCTCGACCCGCCCGTCAACGGCGTAGCGACATTCGCCATCTACCGAGGCGGCAGAGTCGCCCTTGGCGCGTGGGGAAGTGCTTCGGTGCCCCGCAAGGGCATCGTCTCGTTCCGGCAGAACCTGCCGCTGATCGAGGCGGGCGGCGTCGCCAGCCCGTTGCTCGGCGACCCGAGCGCTTGGGGTGTCGTCGTGGGAAACTCCACCTATGTTTGGCGCTCCGGCCTCGGCATCACACCCGCTGGCGATCTGATCTACGTGGCGGGCAATCCACTTTCCGCCTATACGCTCGCGAACACCTTCGTTGCGGCCGGTGCGGTGCGGGCCATGCAGCTCGACATCAATGCCTACTGGGCGACGTTCAACTTCTACAGGTGGGTTGGCCGGAACAGTTCGGGCCATCTCGTCGGCACCAAGCTCACCCCCGCGATCGAGCGGTCGGCAGACCGCTACCTTACGCCAGACACCCGCGACTTCTTCTACCTTACGCTGCCATGACGCGTCCAGGCAGGGAGGCGGCGCAGCCGTTGCCGCATGAGGCGGGACGGATGCTCGACTTCGCAGGCTGGGGACAGGCCGTGGTCAGCATGCGGAGGTGTTGCGGCCTGAACGGCAACGCTGTCTCGAGGCGGGTTTGGCGGGCTTGGGCATGCCGCGCGTCGGGTCGGGGCAGGTGAGCTGGATGCCGAAAGGGAAGATCGCCACCCCTAGGGCTACGCGCGTGCACGTTCTGGCGATGCGGCCGGTGATGCTTTCGCTGCGGCTTTTGCCCGAGTTTGCATTCAACCGCCTGGACATCTAGGGAGGAGACGACGGGCATGGCCTACCCCATCCCCGGCATCGCCCGGCAAGCGACGCAGCCAGCGCCCGCTTTGGCGCTTTGGCGCCTGAGGCGGCCCAGGCAGTGGGTCAAGAACCTGCTCGTCTTTGCCCCGCTGATCTTCGCCGAGGACTTTCTCCACCTCTCGACATGGCCCCCGACCATATACGCGTTCGCGGCGTTCTGCCTGCCGTCGAGCGCCATCTATACCGCGAACGACTGGCACGACAGGGAGGAGGACGGACGCCACCCAAAGAAGCGCTCGCGCCCGCTCGCAAGCGGACAGGCGTCCCTCAGGGCGGCCGCTTGGCTGCCGGGCCTGCTGCTTGCCCTGGGCCTTGCGCTCGCCTACCCCAGCAGCCCGACTGTCATGCTGACGATCCCTTTCGTCATCTACGGCCTCTTCCGCTACCTCTACCTGCTGAGCGCGAACGACCGTGCCGAAAATCCGGACGAGCTGCTCGTCGCCGATTGGCCGACGCTCCTCAATCTTGGTCTTTGGGGGATCACTGTCGTCATCATGTTCGTCCTTGATCGGCAGGGGATGCTGTGAGGCCCATCCAGGCGGTTCGCGGGATCCAAGACCTGCCGCTCGAACAACTCCGGGGTGCGGGTGTCGTCGGCTTCATACTCGACCTTGACAACACGCTCGTTCCGCCAGGCAGCGACGAGGTGCCAGGCGAGACGCGGCGCTTCCTCGCAGACCTTCGTCGTCTGGGCCTCCTTTCGGTCATCGTTTCGAACGCCCGCAGCGAGCGCGCTGATCGGATGGGCCAAGCGCTGGGCCTGCCTGTCGTGAGCCGGGCGCGGAAACCTTTCGGCCGCGGCTACCGCAGGGCCCTCGGGCTCATGCGGCTGCCCGCAGCCAAGGTGGTTGCGGTCGGCGACCAGCTTCTCACGGATGGCGCCGGCGCATGGCGACAAGGCATACCCCTATATCTTGTCGATCCCCTGTCGCACAGGGAAGCGTTCCTGCCCAGACTTGCCAGGCCCTTCGACCGCGTCCTGCGCCGCCTCCTGTTCGGGCGCCGGGAGGTCTAGAGGCGGCGCAAAGCCTCAGGCGGAAGCGCTCGCGAGGAAGAGCGGCAGCACGAGGCAGAGTCGGCCCGCGGCGGCGCGTGCTGCCTGCTCCTTGAGCCATGCGTCCACCTGGGACGGGGTCGCCATCCCCGCCGTGACCGCGGCTTTGGCTGCAGCCTCGAGCATTGGCTCCGCCTGGGGGTAGTCGGTGAGAATGTGCGTATGCACCGTGACATGGACATCGGCAAAGCCGACGTCGCGCATGAGGGCGTAGAACCGCCTGCCGATCAACGGGGACGCCACCGTCCCGGCCATCGCCTGCTTGAAGGCACTGGTCAGTCGGACGTCGTCCGCGTCGACGGCCCATAGCTCGTAATCCATGTCGAGAAGGGCGATACGGCCGCCGGGCCGCAGTACCCGCCTCGCCTCCCGCAAAGCCGCCAAGGGATCATGCAGGTGTTCGTAGACGCGCTCCGCGCGGTAACCGTCCTGGCTGTGGTCCGGGAAAGGGAGCGACGCGGCGGCAGCCTGGCAGAACTCGGCCTGCGGCACCTTTAACCTGGCGTGCTCGACCATGCTGCGGCTGGCGTCGACGCCGACGGCCGCGATGCCACGTTGCCGCAACAGATCCACCGCCGTCCCCGGGCCGCACCCGACTTCGATCATGGCCTGGCCTGCGGCAAGGCCTAGACGGGCGAAGGATTCCTCACGCATGGTCTGCAGCCAGGGAAGCTGTTCCACGCGTTCGAGAAACGCGATGAAGTGCCGGGGATCAGCCGCCGCATCGATGTCGCTGAACTGGTGGATGTCCACCGAGTTGCCGTCGCCGGTGGCGTCGAGCAAAGGAGCTACCTCGCTTTCTTCCCGTATGCTGCGAGTTCGTCATGGCGGAAGCACTCGACGACATGGTCCATCACCATGCCGGTCGCTTGCATGAAGCTGTAGCAGATTGTCGGGCCGACGAAGCTGAAACCGTCCTGGCGCAGAGTTCGGCTCATCGCTTTCGCCTCGTCGCTCTCGGCGGGCAACTCCGCGAGGGCGCGCCAGCGGTTCACCCGCGGCCGACCGTCGACGAAGCGCCAGAGGTAATCCGAGAGCGATCCCGTCCTCTCCTGGATCGCAAGCACCTGTCGGGCGTTGACGATCGCCGAGCGGACCTTTAGGCGGTTGCGCACGATGCCGGGATCTGCCAGCAGGCGTGCGACGTCCCTGTCCGTGAACCCTGCCACCAGCTCCGGCGCGAAACCCGCGAAAGCCCGCCGGTAGTGTTCCCGGCGGTGCAGGATGGTGCGCCAGCTGAGGCCGGCCTGCGCACCCTCCAGACAGAGGTATTCGAACAGCAGCCTGTCGCTATGCACCGGCACGCCCCACTCGCTGTCGTGGTAGGCGACGTAGAGCGGGTCGTCCTCAGGTACCCAGGCGCATCGCGTCAAAATGGACTCCCCCGGGAACTCAAATTCGTACCATTTTGCCGTTTACCTGCGCAAAGCGGCAGGCACCGGGCCGGATCCCGGCGGGCGCCGAGCTCTCGCGTCCCAGGGGAACTCGGCGCCTCCAGGCATGCGGTGCGACCGATCCGGTCATAAGCTTCAGCAGTCCGGGCGGGTCCGGCGTCCGGGCAAGCCGAAGTCCCGCGTAAGGTTGCCGAGTTCGGGGCGATGGACGCGTGCCATCCGCCCTGAAGCACAGTGAGGCGCGCGCGGCGCCCCAAGGCGCCGCGCGCTGCGATGGCGGGTACGATGCCAGGGCTGGCCGTGGTGGCCACCGGACCGGACGCGACGGCGATGCGTCCCGTCCGCTTCTCACCGCCTCTGCCAACCAAGTCGCGTGGAGCGGGACCTGCTGCATCAAGCGGGAGGGTCCGGCGGGAAGGCTGCCCAAAGCAAGTTGAAGATAGCGCCGGAGCAGGGACCGCGCATCGTCCGTAAGCCCTTTTTCGCGGCCGCTGGGCCCCGTCCCGATGTCAGAGAACGGACCGCCACAGTGACAGCAGCCAGGGAACCGCGATCAGCGCTACACCTTCCAGAAGGAGGATGCCGGCGAGCGTCGTGAAGACGTAAGGCAGGTAGGCCGCGGAACGGCGCAACTCCTTGCGCAGGTCGCCGAGCGCGCCCCGCCGGTAGCGCGCGACGGAATCCCCGAGCGGCAAGCCGAGCTGCGCGTCACGGGACAGCAGGCCGACCAGCCGGTCCGTTTCCGGCGTCTCGAGCGCGATGCGGAGGGACTCGAGCGCAGCGGCGACGCTGGCTCCCCCACGCACCTGACTTTGGAAGGCGGCCAGGACGGGCTCGAGCGGTCCTTCCGCCCAGAGCCCCGCGTAGTGCAGGGCCGAGTGCAGCGGCTGGCCCGCCGCAGCCGCCATGGCGAGATCGGTCAGTAGGCCTGGCACCGCCTTGCGGACCTGCTCCCGGGCCGCGCTGCGCCTGAACTGCCGTGCGATGACCCCGGCGATCAGGCGGATTGGGGCGGTGAGCGACGCAAGCACCAGGCCCCATGGCCCCAAGAGCCCGGCCAGGAGCCACAAGGGGAGGGCCCGTGTGGGCCGGCGGCCGAAGTGCCACAGCGCGACGGACAGCACAAGCCAGATGAAGCGCCCGCTCACGGCAGAAGCGCCGCGGCAAGCAGCGGCACGCCACCTCCCGTCACGAGCCCTGCGCAGACGAGCCAGGGCAGGGCGGGGTCGCCACGCAAGGCCAGCCACAGCCCCAGGACGAGCAGCCCTGTCGCCATCAAGCTTGTGACGACGAAGTAGGGCAGGGTTTCACCCTCGACGGCTGCCATCTCGCGCCGATCGTCGGCGGCATCTTCGAGCAGGACCGCGAGGTGACGGTCGAGCGGGGAGCCGGTGTGGCGGCTGAGGGCAAGAGCGCGTGCGAGGCGGACGAGCAGCGGGATGGCCGACTCCCGTCCCAGCCTTGCGAATGCCGCCTCGCTCGTACCGCCGCGCAGCCAGTCGGCGAGAGCGGCCTGCCAGAGCGGGCGGAGGCCTGCGTTGCACGCAGGCAGGGCGGCCAGAGCGCACAGCTCCGCACTGCCGTAGAGCGACGCCTGCTCGAACATCGCCTGGATGGGCTCCTCTGCAGCGGCTCGCAAGGCCTGCAGGCGACGGTGGGCGAGATACCGGCCGACGCCGGACTGCCAGAGTCCGACGGCCAGGCCCGCGGCGAGCGCGACGAGGGCGCCCGACGGACGTGCCGCCACGCTCGCCGCCACAGGGGGGAGCCAGCGCAGGAGCGCCTTCGGCCCACCTGTCGCGAGGCCGCTGGCAAGAGCGGCGGTTGCGGCCACCAGCCAAAGCGCCATCATGGCCAAACCTGTTGGCCGAGGCCGTCTTCGTACTGCAGGAGAGCCGTCGGCAGCCTGGCGCCGGCCGGGTTGCGCTCGAGGTGAACGATGCCGCCGATGAGCTGGCGCAGCCGCGACCGCATGAGGCGTGGCGGCAAGCTGCGCGCGGGGGCGGCCGCGAGCAGCAGGCGCTCGGTTACGTCGCGGGCGGAGGTGGCGTGGAGGGTTGTGATGCTGCCACGGTGGCCGGTATCGAGCGCCGCGAGCCAGGCAACCGCCTCGCGGCCGCGGATCTCGCCCACGATGATGCGGTCCGGGCGCATGTGCAGCGCGAGCCGAAGCAGGTCGTCGAGATCGATCGCGTAGAGACCGGCACGGTTCGGTGAGCGCGTCTCGAGCGCGACCACATGCGGATGAATGCGGCCGAGTTCGAGCTCTCGCGTCTCCTCAAGGGTGAGGACGCGCTCCGCCGGGTCGATCGCCTCCGCCAGCAGGCGGACGAGCGACGTCTTGCCGGTACCCGCCGCACCCGATATCACGATGTTCCGTCGGCCACGCACCCAAGAGCGCAGGATGCGCAGGGGCCGGTCGTCGCCCGCCAAAGCCTCCAGCCACTGCCTCTCGAGGTCGATCCGCGACACCTTGCGGATCGTAAGCGTGGGCGCAGGCGTGAGCGGCGGCATGGTGGCGGTGAAGCGCACACCGTCGCCCAGCCTGCCGTCGGCGTAGGGGGAGGCCTGGGTCAGCTCGCGGCCGAGCGGCAGGAGCAGCCGTTCGATCAGCTCCTGCAGAGCGCGCCGGTCGCCGAAGGAGGCCTGTTCTCTCGCGATCCGGCCCTGGCGCTCGACGAACACGCGGTCGAAGTCGAGCACCATGATCTCGCTGACCTGCTCGTCGCGGAATGCGGGCTCCAGGGGGCCGAGCCAGTAGCCAAGGTGCGTTTCAGCGGCCATCGCTCTGGGCCTCCTCGCGCCAGCGCCAGATCTGCGCTCCGTGGCGGGCCAACAGTGGCAGGCGAAGAGGCAGGCGGCCCGGCGGCACGCGAGTCACCCGGGCCCTGGGCGCAAGGCCTTGCAGCCAGCGTGTGTAGTCCGCCTCGTCCAGCGCGGCGGCCAGCACAATGTCGCTGGCCCTGGCCAGGGCGGCGATCAGGCCGCGGTCGGCAAGGTTCGCGCTGGCCCGCACGACGACGGCGGCGGAGGTCTGGGCCAGCTCGAGGCGGTCCACAAGCGGCTGCATGCCTGCCGTGAGCAGGAGTTCGGGCTGCGCCGGCGCCGGCACAATCCTCAGGCGCCTTGGCCAGTGGGGCGGCTCAAGGGAACTGCCCTCGGCCATGTACTCCGAAAGGCAGGGCACGAGGTGCAGTCGCCGCGCGTAGATCGGCTCCGTGGTGTCTGTCTCCACCAGCAGGGTCTCGCGGCCCCTGGCGAGGTGGAGGGCGACGGCCAGCGCGACAGCGGCGCCCTGGCGGGCATCGCCGGGCGCCACCACCGCCGCCAGCACTCTTTGCCCCTGACGATTCTCGCCGCGCAGTTCGGCCGCCAGATCGTCGATGGCCAGGTCCCCGCGGCTCGGAAAGCGACCACGCAGCCAGGCGATCTCCGCATCGGGGTGGATGACCTCTATCCTGCGCAGAGCCCGCTGCTCCTCGGCGGAACGGACCAGGCCAGGGTCGATCACGATGCGCGGGAACGGCTCTTGCAGCATCCGGTCTTCCGTCTCGGCCAGCGAGAGCGTGAGGGGTTGCCCATAGACGGCCGCACCGCGCTCATGCAGTTGCAGCACCGTCTCAGGATGCAGGGCGTAGAGCGAGCGCACGGCGATCCCTCCTATTCGGCATCCGCTGGTGAGGCGGTGATGATCAGGTGCCCGGCTGCAATGCCGGTGAGAAGCGCCCGGAGTTCCTTCGAGGGTACGCTTAGGGCGATGTCGCCGGCAGTCCCCGACGCGACGCTGCCTGTGGGCACGAGGCGCTCGGGTGGCAGCCCCGTCTGTGCGATGTAAACGGAGACAATCTCCCCCACTGCAAGCGGCGGCGCACTGAGCAGGGAGGAGGCGGGCAGGCCCACCACCTCCCTGGCGGTGGCTGCCGAGGCGCCATGCGCGGAGACCGCCGAACGCAGAATGGGCATGCCAGCGGCGAGAGGCACGAGAAGACGCCCCTCTGGCCGCTTTAGGACGGGGCTGGGCAACGGACCCGACCAGCGCACCGTGCGCACGACGGCTCCTGTGAGAGAACTGCCAGATGGCAGGTTCCGGCCCGCCACCAGCACGGCGTGGCCTGACGTCAGACTGGCCGCCTCGAAGGCGAGCACGGCGCAGCACGCGCTCAGGAGCGGCAGCCAGAGAGGGTCGCGCAAGCGGCTAGCGATAGCGCGCAAACGAGGGACGCGTGTCAACAAGGCGCAATTCCTCCTCGTCCAGGGTGAGACGCAGCGGTATGGTGCCGTGCTCGTCCACGAGCAGGGCCTCGCCAGGGCGGCAGCCGCGCAGGAATTCGAGAGAGCGATCCGAGAGGCCGAGCACCTCCCTGAGGCGGGGGAGGTCGGTGGCTTGCTGGTGGAAAAGCGTCAAACGGCCGGCGTTGGCGAGGATGAGCTGCCCACCGGGGGAGCGCAGGAAGTCTCCGACGTTTTGGCTGACGATCGTGACGATCAGGCCTCGCTTGCGCGCACGCTTGGCGAGGTCAACGAGGGCATCTTCGGCACCGGCGGGCCCCAGCCAGAGATGGCCCTCGTCCAGCGTCAGCCAGTACGGCTCCTCCAGGGCGATGGCCTGCGCCGCCAGCGTTGCGTGCAGGGCGGCCTCCCTCAGCAGGGCGGGCCATTTGGTCTCGGGCACCTCGCGCAAGGAGAGATCGAGGAGTCCCGTCGCCGCGGCTGGCGGCAGGCATGCCGCCGTGCGGCCGCCCAGGTGTCCCACGACCGGCCCGTATTCGCCCTCCGGGTCGACCACGAGCAGGTGTCGGGGCTTCTGGCGCAGGAGTTCCGCCTTGACAAAGGCGGACTTGCCATGTCCGGGGCTTCCGAGCACGACCGCCATGGGGTTCGCCGCATGCAGCCGGTCCCGCAAGACGGCGGTCCCATCCAGGATATGGACGCCGAGTTGGTCACCCGTCGCAATCGGCTCCGCCCCTGGGGTGAGGTCCAAGCAAGACAGGGCGGACGCCGTGAGCAGGCGCGCTGGCGCTTCGCTTTGGGCGGGCCGCGGCAGGAGCCAGTCCTGCTGCCGGTTTTGCAGGCCGAGCTGAACCTGCAGCAGCAAACCCATTTCGGCGAACGTCGTCCGGAGAAGCGACGCCTGCGACTCGCAGGCGGTCCGGTCGGGTCCTTCCCCCGAAACGAGCATTGCGGCAGCATAGAGCCGCTCGCGTCCGTCGACGATCACCTCGCGCAGCCTGAGCGCGTCGGCTTGAGCCTTCTCCGCCTCGGTGTCTGGCAGACGGTCCCGCTGCCGGCGCAGGAACGAGCTGGCGTGCAGCTGCTGCAGGCGGTGCTCCAGCCGCGACCTGGCCTGCGTGGTGGAAAGCGGAGTCATGCGCAAGGCCACGATCGCACTCTGCTGGAACGACCACAGGCGTTCGAGGCTTAGCTCGTGCAGCTCTTCCGGGTAGGCCTCGACGGCGAGAAGCTGACGGTAGCCGGTGCCCGCCTCGAGCCAGCGCACGCGAGCGCGCGGGGCGGTCCGGCCAAAGCCGGCGCGCACCGGGACCGGCCGCACGGGAATCCGGCCCGGAAGCTGCCGACGCGGCGGCAGGGCAGGATTGGCGACGGCCCACGCGAGATCCGCGGGATTCTCCGGCCCGAGGCTCCGTGCGGGGACGCCGAGATCGCGCAGTGCCTGGAAGTTGCCGGGGTCGTCCTGCAGCCAGAGATAAAGATGCCGTTCGCCGCCCTGCAGCGACAGGGTCCAGAACAGGGGGCCTTTTGCCGCCAGAAGGAAGTCGCGCAGCGCGGCCTGGTGTGCATCGCGCTCCGGTGGAGTGAGCCACGCATACTCCCTGCGTCCGAGTTCGTAGACGGTGCCGGCGGGCTGCCTTACGGCGCCGCTCATGACGCGGTGCGGGAACCGTAGCCCGAATCTGGGGGGTGCACGCTCAGAACAACCACGACCTTCCGAGAAGGAATGAAGTCGGGGTTCCAGGCAACCTTGGCACTTCCTGCCAAAATATGTTCGCTTATACCAGAACATGGCGAGCACTGTCGCCGCTGACGCTGTGAGACAAGCTGCCGCGAAAACGCCGGGGCGGCGCCGCCCTGCATGGCTGCGCCGCCCGAATGGCGGATTCTCCTAGAGGTCCAATGCCATCTCGAGTTCAGGAAGAGGGGGATCGCGGGGGACGAGCTTGTGGCGACCGGTGGGCCGGAACCCCGTTCGCGCGTACAGGCGCTGGGCTCCATCATTTTCGTCCACCACCCAGAGCAGCAGTCGCCGAGCTCCCTGCAGGCGCGCCCACCCGATGACGGCCTCGACCAGCAGGCGTGCAAGGCCCCTGCCCCTGTGGCCCGGGTCCACCCAAAGCGAGATCAGCTCCCGCTCGTCCGGCCGGTCCGCATCGCGCCCTGCGACGATCCCGCAGGGCTGCCCGCCGTCGAGAGCCATGAACCACCTGCTCGCCCCGAGCCGGGAACACCAGGTTTCCTGGTCGTAGCCCTGTTCGCGATCGAGCGTCGAACCGAAGGCCCCGGGATCATGCTTCAAGGCGGCCAGGCGGATCTCTCTGAGAGTCGCCCAGTCCTCCTCGCGGAGCGGAATCACACGCTCCATCGCCGCACCTGCAGGCAACATTGCCGGTTCGGCTGTACGCGCTGCAGGCGAATGGCGGCGCCACCGCCTTGGCGTGGGGCCGCCGACACTGTTCGGTTGTCGCTCATGCGAACAGCAGGCGGTCGAGCCCGCGTACGAGGCCCTGCACGCGCAGCACCTCTTTGGCCGCCAGCAGCGTGCCGGCGACGTATGGGTCCGCTCCCGTCCCTGCGTCATGGCGGATCGAAAGGCGCTCGTTGGGCAGTCCGAAGACGGTCTCGAACGCAATCACGTAGCTCGGCAGGCGGAGCGAGTGGACATGCGTGCCTTCGATCTCCGCGCCGCGCGCGTCGGGCCGGCCATGCACCTGGCTTGTCGGCAACTCCTCGCGGGGCCTTGCCACCTGCCCCAACTCCTCCGCGAGCTCCTGCACGGTTCCGCTTGGAGCGTCCGCCTTGCGCGCGTCCGCGTAGTCGATGATCTCCCAGGACGGCAGATACTTTGCGGCGAGCAGTGCGAAGTGCTTGGCGAGAGCCGCCGTTATGGAGAAGTTGCCCGCAGCGATCACACCGAGCCCCTTCGATGTGGCGATGGTGGCGATCTCCTCGAAGTCCATCGCCGTCAGGCCCGACGTGCCGATGACGACCCGCACGCCTCTTTCGAGGGCCGTCATGGCATGGCGCTTGACGATGGCCGGCGATGTATAGTCGATCAGCACGTCGGTCGGCTCGGCGAGGGCGGTCTCGAGATCCGGGGAGATCGTGAGACCGACCGGCGGACCGCCGAGGACGGTGCCGAGATCCTTGCCGGCCGTCTGCCGTGCCACAGCGCCAGTCAGGTGGAACCCCTCGGACGAAAGGATCTGCCGGGCCACGGCGCCTCCCGTCCAGCCGGTGGCGCCCGCGACGCACACGCGAATGGTCATTGTCACCCGCTCCATGCCGAATTCGCCGCCGAAGTCGCGGCAGTGGCGCTACGCTTCGCCTGAGGCCGAGGCGTTACCTGCCGTGCCGCGCCTTATCTGCTAGACAATGCAGCGCCAGGCCCATCCGATGCGGTATTCCGTCGTTGTCGGCCTCGAGCCAGAGCGTCGCGTCAAGATCCTCCGCAGGCTTCTGCCGGCGTATGCCGTGCATGATGCGCGGCGCCAGACGACGCACAGGTTGACCGTCCAGATCGACGAGGGCATATCCGGCCAGGGCCCCGGCCACCAGGACCGCTTCAGGGAGGGGAAGATGGCCCGCGAGGGCCGCGAGGGCCGCTACGCCCGCGCCGAACAGGCAGATGGCTTGACTTGTCTCGAGGTCACCCCAAATGCGCGGTTCGACGCGCAGGAGGTCGACAGGGACGTGGCACTTCAAGGCACGAGGCGCCGCCCGACGCCCAGAAGCGTGAACGGGAGCCGCAGCATGAAGAAGAGCAGAACAAGGCTCAGCAGCATATCGGACGCGGGAACGGCGACCGAGAGTTCGCCTGCAAGCCCGCGCACGGCGACAAGAACAAAGGCTTCGGCCGCGGGCAGGATTGACCAGGCTACCAACTGCCAGAGCCAAAGCGCCGGCAGGCGCGCGAAGGATCGGTGGATGCCGCCGAGCACCGCGATGGGCGCGATGGCGGAGAGCAGGGCCAGAGCGGCCAGACGCGCCAGAAGCAATCCGGCCAGGAAGACCAGCATGAGGAGATACGGCAGACCGAACACGAGGAGATCGAGGAGCGACCCGCCGAAGCCGGGCGACGGTACCGGCACGGAACCGGCCACCTGCGCGATCGTGGCCACGAGGGCACCGTTCAGCTGCCAGAGCCACGAGACGACGGTGTGGCTGACGAGGACGCCGACCACGCCCAGGAAGAGCCGCGTCAGAGCGGTCGCAGCCCGGCCTGCGGCCGCCTCGAGCATGAAGAGCGGCACCGCGAGCGCTCCCCCGGCGATCAGTGCGATGTGACCAAGCTCCGTGACGACAGGTGCGGCAGGAGGGAAGCCGTGCGCCCAGAGCAGCGTTCCCACCCATCCGTACGCCCGCTGCAGGGCCGGTGTCAGAGCGGAGCTGAAAGTCCAGCCCATTGGAAGATCACCCGGACGATGTCCTTGGCGAAGATGACCAAGACGAGCCCTGCAGCCACCGAGTACAGATGACTCCACGCCCGCGTGCGACCGTGTGGGTTGTCACCGCTGGTCCAGAGCAGATAGGCGCCGTAGAGCAGGGCGAGGACAGCGAAGCCTGCGAACCAGCCCTGCAACGTCGTGATGGCGTTGAGGACGAACTGCTGAATGGGCATCGGCTAGCCCTGCGAAGGCTGGGACGCGGTCTCGCGCTGCTCGATCTCCTCGCCGAGAACCAGCGGGGGGTCGAGGAAGCGCAGGCGATCCGCCACGATCTCGATCACCCGGCGAGGCTCGCCATCGTTCGTGTCGAGCGTGCGGCTGGCGAGACGGCCCTCGATGCCCACGAGACGGCCCTTGCGCAGGTAGCGCCAGGTGGCCTCGGCAAGCCGGCGGAAGACCACCACAGGCATGAAGTCGGACCCGGTCTCGCCGCGGCCGATGGCCAGGGAGAAGGCAGATATGGCGAGCCCGTCGCGCGAGTAGCGGAATACCGAATCGGTTGCGAGCCGGCCGACCAGCACAACCCTGTTGATCATGGAACATGTCCCCTTTCTTGTAATAACCGCCCGATTCGCGCTGTCGAATGGAACATCCTGCCAACGGATGTTCGACAATGCCTAGCGAATAACCAGACGATTCGCGACCAGCCGGAAGGGGGACTTTTGGGTGATGGAAGAGACCTGGCGTGAGACCGATCGCTTCATCTGCGGTCTGCTGGTGCCGAGCGATCCCGCGCTTGAGGAGGCGCTTCGCTCGAGTGCGGCCGCAGGGCTGCCTGACATTCAGGTCGCGCCCAACCAAGGAATGCTGCTGCACCTCCTGGCCATGGCAATAGGTGCGCGGCGAATTCTCGAAGTTGGCACTCTTGGTGGCTACAGCGCCATCTGTTTCGGCAGGGCCCTGCCCCAGGGGGGGCACATGGTGACGATCGAGGCGGACCCCCACCATGCCCGCGTGGCCAGGCAGAACATCGCGTCCGCGGGGCTTGCCGATGTCGTCGAGGTGCGCGAGGGGCTCGCGGCCGATGTCCTGGCGCAGATCGGGGCTGAGGCGACGGGGGCGTACGACCTCGTCTTCATCGATGCGGACAAGCGCAATGCCCCGCTTTACTTCGCGTGGGCCCTGCGGCTGACCCACCCCGGCAGCCTGATCGTCGTCGACAATGTCGTGCGCCGCGGCGCCCTCGTCGACGCGGCTTCGGAGGATCCAGACGTGCAGGGCATGCAGACGCTCATGCGAGATCTGGGGTCCGAAGCGCGCGTGAAGGCGACGGCGATCCAGACCGTAGGTCTCAAGGGATACGACGGCTTCGCGATCGCGCTCGTGCGGCACGATGTGGACGGAAAAGCCGGCTGATTCGGGTGGCCAAGGTTTCTGTTGGCCGGCGTGGGCAGCGAAAGAAGTGACGGGGACCTCACCCCCGGGAGCGGCAGTGTTTGGTTGGTTCCAGGAAGGGAGAACGGTTCTCGTCAGAAGGGCAGGCGTTGTCCTGCCCAGAGATGGAGACGCAGTCCTTGGACGAGGGTAGGACGCTCTGCGTGGCGGCAGCCCTGACGCATGAGTAAGCAGGGCCGCGTGCGGAGCAGGTTTGGGGGTACAGGCGGCAAAAGTTCACGAAATTTGGTCCTGGACAAGTCGGCGGCCATGTTGGAAGAT
>JAJZQO010000108.1 GCA_021847575.1 Bacillota bacterium
CCGTCAGCCTGACTCCCGTCGCCGCTGCGTAGCCCGGTCACCATTCGTTCGAGGACCCTCCCAGGGTGCCCTCCAGCCTGCTATGCCCTTCGGGCCGGTTCTCACGAAGGCCTCGTTTTCGTGTTAGCTGTGGCGCACCCCGAGAGCAGCAGCGCGCCGCAGCCTGCCGCGAGCAGTGGGAGGCGTCTCACAACCACCACTCCCGCCCAGCGAAGTTTGCCGAAGAACGATGCCGTTCTGTCCGCATGACCCTTCGCGCCCTGGCCGCTGTTTCCTTTCTGTAACCCTCTGTTGAAGTGTGTCGGTATCCAAGGGGGTTGAGTATACTGATCCCTCCCGCAACGTAGTTGCGAGTCGCCTCCTGGATCACAGTCACACGCCGATGGTGTTCGCCACTACGAAAGATCTTGGTTGTTCTTGATATTGACTCGAAATGGAGTATGCTGGCAATCGGAGGAACAGTAATGAAACCTTTGATTGTTGCAGCGGTTTGCGCGGGGATCGCCTTGGCTGGTTGCGGCCAGCCGACGCATAACCATGCGTATATCCGTCACGGCGGTCCTATCCATGTAAAGCCAACAATAATTACAGGCGCGAATGATCTTTGGTCGTCGCCGCCAACGCCCATCATAGTCAGCCAAACCGTTGGATCACAACCAGTGACCGTAGAAATGCCAACCGCCCAGTGCCAGCCTGGCAAGACTCTATACACCTTTCCTCTCCTGTTGTCGTATCCCGAGTCATGCCAAGGCGACACTGCTGGTAGTCTGATACCGTAACTCCTGGATCACTTATTATTTTCACGATAGGTGTTCGCTTACAAGACACCTTCTTTCTCCCCGAAGGCGATGTTGCTAGCCAGCGTCGCTCTACCTTTTTCGCAGTCGTTTGAGTGCCGCATTTCCAACAACTGTCGTGAACAGAGGGTTCTGTAATGAGATACAGAACCCGCCAACGCGGCGCGCAACTTGCAAGTCCATCCGCCGCTGGCTGCGAAGCAGGTTATCCTCGCGGGGCCCGAGCCACTGCAGCGCTAGCTCTCGGTCGTCCTGATGAGCGACTGATCCTTCGGGAAGCATCGGTCACCGCGCACCGCACGCTCGCCGCCTACAGCTTGCTGATGGCGTCGCCGTGGATGTGGCCTGCACCTGGCACCGCAGCGGGCGCCTGCTGCGCATGGCTCAGGAAGGCAGTTCCCTGAGGCCTTGCTGGCCGTCCCGGGCGCAGATCCGGGTGCTCCAGTTGACCCGCAACAAAGTCAGCGCACGAACTCCGCCACCGTTTCGACGTGCGCGGTGCGCGGAAAGAGATCGAAGGGCTGCACGCGCGCAAGACGGTACCCGCCCGACACGAGCGCTGCCGCATCGCGGGCCAGTGTCGCGGGGTCGCACGAAACGTAGATCACGCGCTCCGGGCCGTCCTGCGCCAAGCGCGCCGCGAGCCGCGGCGCGCCGCCCCGCGGCGGATCGAGCGTCACGAGCGCCTGCCCCGCCAGGGATGCCTCCTGGGCGTCGCCGGCCGTGAAGTCGGCTGAGAGCCCGTTCAGCCCAGCGTTGCGCCGCGCGAGCTCGACAGCCTCGCCGTCATACTCGACGCCGCGCACGCGGTAGCCCTGGCGCGCCAGGAGGAGCGCCAGAACGCCGACGCCCGTGTAGAGATCGAGCGCCGCGCGTCCCTCCCCATCGCCCGCCCACGCGGTCACGGTGCCGAAAAGCGCTTCCGCTGCAGCGGGATGCACCTGGAAGAAGCTCGTCGGCCCGACGCGAAAGCGCAGTCCGAGGATCCGCTCCTCGATTTCGCCCGCCCCGGCGAGCAGCTCCGCCCCGCGACCCAGGATGCGGTTGCCCTGCCCGCCGTGCAGGCTCAGGGCGACGCCTGCCACGTCGGCCACCTCGTCCATCAGGCGCTGCGCGAGCAGGCGAAGGCGCGCATCCCGGTCGGTGGCGACCAGCGTCACGAGGATCTCGCCCGTGCGCGCGCGCCGCGCCACCGCGTGGCGCATAAGTCCCTGCCGCCCGTCCCAGGCACTGACGGCAAGGTCCCGCATGGCCGAGCGCAGCACGCCCGGCAATAGGCGCAGCGCCGGCGCCAGAACAGCGCACGTGTCCTCCTCGACCACCTCGTGGCTCCCGGCCGCGAAGAGACCGATCAGCGGGCCCGCGGGGCCCTGCCTGATCGGCCAGCTCACCTTGGCGCGGTAGCCGTAGGCCTCGCCCTGACCCAGGCAGGCCGGCACCGCGATGTCGAGATGGCCGATGCGGCGCAGGGGGTCCTGCACGGTGCGCCGCTTCTCGCGCAGCTCCGCGCCATAGCCGATAGCCTGCAGCTGGCAGCCGCCGCAGCGCCCGAAGGCCGGGCAGGGCGGCGTCTCGCGATCGGGGCTCGGCTGCGTCAGCCGCACGAGCTCGGCCCAGGCCATGCGCCTGCGGCCCGGCTCCCAGGCGACGAGGCAGCGGTCGCCCGGCACGGCGCCGGGCACGAAGAGCACGAGGCCCTCATGGCGGCCGACGCCCTCGCCTGCCTGGCCGAGCCCCGTGATCTCCACTTCCGCCTGCACTACTCCCCCACTTCCTCCACGATCAGACGGCTCGCGACGTCGGGCGCGACGCGCCCGCGCGTGCGGCGCATCACCTGGCCGACGAGGAATCCCATCGCCTGCTTCTTGCCCGCGCGCAGGTCGGCGACGGCCTTCTGCTCCAGGGACAGCACGGCCCGCACCTCCGCGCGCACGGCATCGAGATCGTCGATCCGGCCGAGCCCGAGCTGGCGCACGGCGTCGGCCACCGTGCCGCCGCGCTCCGCGAGCAGCGAGAGCACCTTTTTCGCAGCAGGCCCCGTCAGTTCTCCCTGCGCGACGCTCTGCACGAGGGCGCCGAGTTCCGCAGCGGGGAAGGCCGGATGGGCGAAGTCGAAGCGGCCGTCGTTTTCGTAGCGCGCCAGATCGCCGCAGATCCACTTGGCCACGCTGTCCACGTCCGCCCCCGCGGCCATGGCCCCGTCGAAGTATGCCGTGCGGGCAGAGCTCTCGGCGATCAGCCGGACCTGCTCCTCGGCGAGGCCGAGCCGGGCGAGCCGCTGGCGACGGTCACCGGGCAGTTCCGGCAGGCTCTGCCGCAGCTCCGCGACATGCGAGGGGTCGATCGCGAACGGCAGCAGGTCCGGCTCGGGGAAGTACCGGTAGTCCTCCGCCTCCTCCTTGCTGCGCTGCGAAAACGTCACGCCACGCGGGTCGTCCCAGCCGCGCGTCTCCTGGTCGACGCGGCCGCCCTGGCGGTAGACTTCGGCCTGCCGCTCTGCCTCGTAGGCGAGCGCCCGCTCAAGGAAGCGGAACGAGTTCATGTTCTTGATCTCGACGCGGGGATTGAGCTCCTCCGCGCCGACGGGCCTGAGCGAGATGTTGGCGTCCGCCCGCACCGAGCCCTCCTCCATGCGCGCGTCGGAGATGCCCAGGGCCAGCGCGATGCGCCGGATCTCCTCCCAGTACGCCCTCGCCTCCTGCGGCGAACGCAGGTCCGGCGCCGAGACGATCTCGAGCAAGGGCACGCCGGCGCGGTTGAAGTCGACGACCGCTCCGTGCGACTCGTGCTGCAGTTTGCCTGCGTCCTCCTCGAGCTGCACCCTGAGCACCCGGACCGTGCCACCGCCCGGCACCTCGACCCGCCCGTCCGCGCCGATCGGCTCGTCGAGCTGCGAAATCTGGTAGCCCTTCGGCAGGTCCGGATAGAAGTAGTTCTTGCGGTCGAACTTGCTGCGCTTCGCCACCTGGCAGCCGAGCGCCAGAGCCATGCGGATCGCCGCGTCGATGCCGGCCGCGTTCGGGCGCGGCAGGGCACCCGGCAGGCCGAGGCAGACCGGGCAGATGTTCGTGTTTGCCGGATCGCCGAAGCGGTTCGGGCAGCTGCAGAACATCTTGCTCTCGGTCTGCAGCTCGATGTGCACTTCGAGGCCGATTACCGTCTCGAAACCGCTCATCGCGCCGCCACCTCCTCAAGAGTCGCCGCCACGCGGAACATCAGGTCCTCCCGCAACGGCGCAGCCATCAGCTGCAGCCCGACCGGCAGGCCCCCGACAGGCCGCCCGGGCACCGAGATGGCCGGCAGGCCGGCGAGGTTCGCCGGGATCGTCAACGTGTCCGCCATGTACATCGCAAGCGGGTCCTGCGTGTTCTCGCCGAGCCGGAACGCCGTAGTGGGCGTCGTCGGCGTCAGCAGCACGTCGACGTCCCTGAAGGCCTGCAGGAACTCGTCGCGCAGCAGGGTGCGCAGTCTCTGCGCCTGCAGGTAGTACGTGTCGTAGTAGCCCGCCGAGAGCACATAGGTGCCGAGCAGGATGCGCCGCTTCACCTCTGGGCCGAAGCCCTGGCCGCGGCTCCGCCGGTAGGCCTCCGCAAGGTCCTGCGCGTCTGCGCGCGGGCCGTAGCGCATGCCGTCGAAGCGCGCCAGGTTCGATGACGCCTCGGCGGGCGCGATGATGTAGTAGGCGTCGAGCGCGTAGGGGGTGTGGGGCAGCGACACGTCGCGCCGCGTGAGCCCATGGCGCTCGAGCAGGCCCGCGGCGCGCTCGACTTCCGCCCGCACCTCGGGCGCGACCCCTTCGCCCAGGTACTCCGGCGGCACGCCGAACGTCAGGCCCTTGCCGCCCTCGCGCGCGGCGGCGAGGTAGTCCTGCGCCGGCGCGGTCGAGGCGGTCTGGTCCATCGGATCGCCGCCTGCGATCACCCCCAGCAGTGCCGCGGCGTCCCGCACGTCGCGCGTCAGCGTGCCGATCTGGTCCAGCGAGGAAGCGAACGCGATCAGACCATAGCGGCTGACGCGGCCGTAGCTCGGCTTGACGCCCACGACGCCGCAGAAGGCTGCCGGCTGGCGCACCGACCCGCCCGTCTCGGAGCCGAGCGCGAAGTGGCACATGCCGGCGGCCACGGCGACGGCCGAGCCGCCCGAACTGCCGCCAGGCACCCGCGTCGGGTCGACAGGGTTGCGCGACGGGCCGAACGCCGAGTACTCGGTCGAGGAGCCCATGGCGAACTCGTCGAGGTTGGTCTTGCCGAGCAGGACGGCGCCTTGCGCCTCGATGCGCCCCACGGCGGTCGCCGAGTAGGGCGGCAGGTAGTCGCCGAGGATGCGGGATGCGGCCGTTGTGCGCACGCCTTCGGTGAGCAGGTTGTCCTTGGCGGACCAGGGGATGCCATCGAAGACGGACATGGCCTGACCCGCGGCGCGGCGCCGGTCGCTCGCCTGCGCCTCCTCGATCGCGCTCTCGGGCAGCAGGGTGAGGAAGGCGTGCAGCTCCTCCTCGCGCTCCGCCACGCGGTCCAGCGACGCGCGCACCAGTTCCTGCGAGCTTGTCTCCCCGCGCCCCAGACGCAGGGCCGCCTCGAGCAGGGTTTCCATCAGGCGTCCTCCCGCATGCCGGGCACCAGGAGGTAGCGGCCGCTGCGCTTGGCGGCCGACGCCAGCGCGTCAGCCACCGGCAGGCCCGGCCTGCTCTCGTCGGGGCGCATACCCTGCCTCGCTTCGGTCGTCCAGTAGGTGGCCGCCACATCGCTCAGAGGCAACGCCTTCAGCCGGTCGACGTGCCCCAGGATCGCGCCGAGATCCCTCTCCAGCCGCTCCGCCTCGCCCTCCCCGAGCTCCAGGCGCGCCAAGGCCGCAAGCCGCGCGACAAGTCCGCTCTCCGCCAAACCGATCTCCTCCTGGACTACCGTTTGACCAGACGGAAGGGGCACCGCCTCAGCGGTGCCCCCCTC
>JAJZQO010000027.1 GCA_021847575.1 Bacillota bacterium
TATCGAACTTCTTGAGGTCTCTCAGGAGCCGGATGCGAAAAACGCACGTCCGGTTCTGTGAGAGGGCTGACGCCGGGTTGATCACCCGGCGCCACCCTACTCGATTACACTTTGGGGAAGATCGGACCTGGGACGTGGGTGCGATGCTGCTCTGCGAGGGCTGAGCCAGCAATTCGCCAGTTGGATTGCGTGCGCCGGGGACGACAAGGCGCCCGCCCGTATCCGCGAAAGGATGACGGGCTGTGTGGGCGCGCGTGTACGCATTTGGCTTTCTCTCCGCCCTGTACCTGGACCAGTTTCTCTGGCTTGTCTACCTGCTTCACCTGGGCTATGGCCCGGTGTTCATCGGCCTGCAGTATGCGCTGATGCAGGCGGGCAGATTGGCGTTCGACCTGCCAAGCAGCATGTTCGCGGACCACTTCGGCGGCAGGGCAGTTCTGGTGGCAGGTTCCCTGACCAAGTTCCTGGCTGCCATCCTGTTCCTGCTCGCCGGGAACGGACCCGGTTACGTGCTCGCGGGTTCTCTGGTGATCGCCATTTCCCTCACCCTGCCGTCCGGTGTGGACCTGGCCTACGTGCGCGGCCTGTCGGAGCGTGTGGAGGGCGGGCAGAACGAAGCCGGGCTCGTGCGCCGCTTTGCGGACTACGTGGCCATGCAGCGCCTCGCGTCGCTCGGCTCCGGCATTCTGGGCGGCATCATCGCCAGCGCGTCGTTCTCATGGCTCTACATCGCCGAGGCAATCGGCAGCCTGATGATGTTCGCGGCGGCCTTGGCGCTTCCACGAGGGGAGCGTGCGTCTTTGGCCGACGGGACAGCGGTGCAGGGCCCCGTCCGTGCGCTGCGTGAGCTTGGCATTCCTGCGCAGCGCGCGTTCTGGACCCTTGGCATCTCCGCGGCGGCACTCTGGGCGCTCTCGTCCGTGGGGACAGAGTACAGCCAAGCATTGCTTCTCGGCCTGAACCTCCACCCGTTCGCCATCTCGCTCGTGTTTGCGGCCGCGGGAGGGGCAGGCTGGTTGCTCACTGTCTGGAGCGGGCGACTGAGGCCCTCCGCGCGGAAGAGGCTCCTACGCGTGGCGCTCTGGGGCTATCCGGTGGCGCCAGGGGTCGCCGCGGCGACCCCTGGCGCGGCCTGGGCGCTCTCCTGCGCCACTGGTGGCGTCGTTCTGGGCCGTGGCTCGGGTGGTGCGGCGAGCATGCTGCTGGAGCAGACCATCATCGCGCAAGCGCCCCCGACGGCGCGTGCCACGACGCTGTCGGCGGTGAACACCGTGCAGATGGGCCTGCAGCTGATCCTGTTCCCGCTACTGGGTCTGCTCTCGGCCAAGGCGGGAGTTGCGTCGATCTTCGTGGCCCTGGCGTTCGGGCTTTTGGCTGCCAGTGCGGTGCTTGTGCGCGCCGTTGGCGCCCGCACGGGCATGACGGCACCGTCCCGGGAGGGAACGATGCACCGGTAGAGAAGGAATGATACGGTAAAGAGGCGCCCCGCGCCGTGCAGCTGCGGCCCAGGGCGCACTTCTTGCGCACCGATCTCGGGGGTGGCAGACATTTCGCACTCATCGTCGCCATATACGCTTGCCGAGTGGCGGTCGCTCGACGCGGTGGCGCGGCAGCTCATCGTCATCCGGGTGCTGCGCAGCGTCGCGCAAGGTGCGCTGGCTGTGGACTTCACCCTTTACCTGCGCGCGCGCGGCTGGCAAGCCGATGCTGTTGGCCTGCTGCTAATGGCGGGCGGCCTCATCGGCGCTGTGCTCGGCCTCGTCGTCGGCATCCTGTCGGACCGGATGGGCAGGCGCTTCTTCCTGATCGTGTATGAGGTCGGCCTCACTATCGGCACCCTGGCGGTCATGTGGCTGCCAGCTACCTGGGTACTGGCGGCGACCGCCGCACTTTTCGGTTTCGGCCGAGGTGCCAATGGAAGTTCGGGGCCGTTCGCCCCGGCTGAGCAGGCCTGGCTAGCCCAGCGCGTTCCCAGCCACAAGCGCGGCCCTGTCTTCAGCCTGAACGCCGCTGCCCAGTTCATGGGCATGGGTGTGGGCTCGCTGCTCGCGGCGGGCCTGCCGCACCTCTTGCCCGGCGTCAACGGCAGTGCGGCCTATCTGCCGCTTTTCGCCTTGAACCTGCTCGTGGCACTCGTCAACCTGGTGCAGATCTGGCGTCTCCAGGAAGATCGGCTGGACGTCCAAGAAAGGGTGCCGGCGGGGGCCGAGGACATCGAGGTCGCCGAGACAACGGTGGTGCGTCAGGAGAACCGGGCGCTTTTGCTCCTTGTGATCGTCAACATGGTCAACGCCCTCGGGGCCGGCCTGGTGATGCCGCTGCTCCCGTACTGGTTCGCCATGCGTTTTGGCGTGGGCCCGGAGCTGATCGGTCCGGTCTACAGCCTGACCTTCATCGTCACAGGCTTCTCCTCGCTGGCCGTCGGCCGCATTTCGCAGCGCATCGGCCTCGTGCGCTCGATCGTGTTGCCACGTCTGCTCGGCGTACTGATGATCGGGCTGATCCCATTCGCGCCCACCTTCGCTCTGGCGTCGGTCTTCTATGTGACGCGCTCGATCGTCAACCGTGGCTCGGCCGGCGCACGCCAGGCCTTCAGCGTCGGTTTGGTGCGAGACCGCCGCAGGGGGCTTGCAAGCAGCCTGAACGCACTGTCATGGAGTTTGCCAGCGGCCATCGGCCCGGCCATCGGCGGCTATCTGATCGGCATCGGAGTGATCGTCTGGCCGTTCCTGCTGGCGGCGGCCCTGCAACTCGGCTACGTCGTCCTCTTTCCGATCGTGATGGGTCGCTACGCTGCTCCTAAGGCGCAGGGTGCCGACTGACCCCGCCTTCGCGCACAGCAAGGTTCCGAAGCTGGGACGGGCCATGCAACCGTTGCGCCAATGCGACGAGCGGTCTAGGCTCCCGTTGCGCAGGGACCGCGAGGTCCCCGTGAACTGAAGCCTCGACGAGCCCTCCGCCGTGGTACCAGCATCGGTCCGGGCGCCTTGCGCGGCTCGAAGTCGCTTTGTGCCGGCGACTGCAGTGATTGCCAGCAGGCCAAAGTGGCTACCAGATTGCAGAGGGGCCAGAGCGGACCCTTCCGCTGCCGGGCAGTAGGCACAGGCTCCAAGGGAATTGCCCCCAGAGGGCGGGATTTCATGGTTTCATCAGGAAATGCTAGGCCTGATGGACGTACCCTGAACACGGCATGTCTGCCCGGCAGGCGGACGCGAAACGGGGAGGCTGGTCGGGAGCATGCGGTTCTTGCGGGTGTTGGGTGTCCTGCTGGTCATCGTGATCATTCTTGGCGTGGTACAGTTCGTGCGGCCGGTGCCCAAGCCTGTCGTCGTGCCGACGGTATCGAGCCTGCGCGTTCCTGGCAGCCGGCCCGCGTTGCCGTGGCCGAACAGCGGCGAGGCGGCCGTCGCGGTGCAGGGCATCGGCCAGATGGGCAGCTTCGGCGGCGACCAGCCGGTGCCGATCGGCAGCGTCGCGAAGGTGATGACGGCTCTGCTTGTTCTGGAGAAGCATCCGCTCGCCCTGGGTGCGCAGGGCCCGTCTGTGACGGTGACGGCGCAGCAGGCCGCGGCGTATCAGGCGATCGCCAATACGGCGCAGTCCCTCGTACCCGTGCGGGCGGGCGAGAAGTTGACGGAGTACGAGATGCTGCAGGCGCTTCTCATCCCGTCGGGCAACAACATCGCGACCATGCTGGCGCAATGGATCGGTGGCGGCCAGAAGAACTTCGTCCGCATGATGAACCACAGGGCGAAGCAGCTCGGCCTGACCCACACCACCTACGCCGACGCCAGCGGTCTCAGCCAGCAGACGGTCAGTACCGCCGTGGACCAGTTGCGCCTTGCCGAGACGGCGATGAAGAATCCTGTCCTTGCCCAGATCGTTGACCAGCCGCAGGTGGTACTGCCGGTGGCCGGCCTGGTCTACAACTACAACCATGAAGTGACCCACCAGGGCGTCATCGGCGTCAAGACGGGATCCACCCAGGCGGCCGGCGGCTGCTACGTGGTCGCTGCGAACCGCAAGGTGGCCGGACGGGACATGGTGGTGATGGCCGCGGTCTTTGGGCAGAGCACGGCGGAACCGCTCGCTCTGGCGATTACCGACGGTCTGAAGCTTGTGAACAGCGCCGCGACCCAGGTCCGTCCGGTCACAGTGTTTGCGCGCGGCGCCCAGGTCGCCGTGGTTTCGACGCCATGGCGCGGCAAGCAGCCGGTCGTGGCGGACGGCGGTGTGCGGTTCCTCGGTTGGCCAGGGCTTGCCGCAACCGTCAGGCTCAAGGCGGTAACACCCGCGACGCCCGCGGCGCCCGGAACGACGGTGGGACGGCTGACCGCGCAGCTTGGCGAGCAGCGTGAGGCTGTGCCGGTGAAGCTTGCGGGGCCACTGCCAGCACCGACCCTGCGCTGGCGGATGACTAGGCTCTAGAACAGATGGCAACGGAGGCGGGCCGGGAAAACCCGGCCCGCCTCCGTTGCGTGGCTCAACTCGCTGAACGCTGGTCGACGACGCGGCGGGCCTTGACGTCGAACCGTTCCAGCGTCTGGGGAGGCACGAACTCGATGCCGAAGCGCACGCCGGTGACGGCGCGCAGATGTTCCGTGGTGCGATCCATGAGTTCGTCCAGGCGATCAGGCGAAGGTGTGCTGCCACCCGCCGCGAGGCGCGAGTCATACTCGACACGGATCGTGGCCTCGTCCATCGCGCCCTTGCGCGTGAGAATGATGCGGTGCTCGCTGCCGAGCCCCTCCACCTCCAGCAGGGCGCGCTGCACGGCGCTCGGATAGACGTTGACGCCGCGCAGGATCAGCATGTCGTCGACGCGGCCATAGACGCCGTCGGGCAGGCGCGGGTACGTCCTGCCACAGGCGCACGGCTCGCTCGTCATGCGCGACTCGTCGCCGGACCAGAACCGGATCATCGGCTGGCCCTTGCGCTTGAGGTGGGTGTAGACGACTGCGCCGCTTTCGCCCTCGGGCAGCAGGCGCTGGGGGTCGTCCTTGGCCACGATCTCGGTGTAAACCTCGTCCTGGAGGACGTGCACGCCATGCCGCTCCTCGCACTCGACGTTGGTGGCCCAGGGCGTCATCTCGCTTGTCGTGGCGCAGTCCAGAGCCTTGATGCCCCAACCGGCCTCGAGCGCCGCCTTGGTGCCCGGGATGCCGGCGCCGGGCTCGCCGATGAAGATGCCGAGCCTAAGCGGCGAGCGCACCGGGTCGTAGCCGCGCATGCGCGCTTCGTCCAGAAGTCGCAGGCCGAACGTGGGTGTGGTGATCAGGACCGTGGCACCCACCTCGTGCATCAGGCGAACGTGACGCTCGGCGTTGCCTGCGCCGGGCGTGAAGCACGCCGCTCCGATCTCCTCCGCGCCCCAGAGCGCTCCCCAGCCGCCCATGAACATGCCGAGGTCGGTGGAGATCTGGACGATGTCGCCCTTGCGTACGCCCGCCGTGTAGAGGGCTTGCGCCATGACGCCGCGGATGTAGTCGATGTCCGGCCGCGAGAAGAGATAGAATGTCGGGCGTCCTGTGGTGCCCGACGAGCCGTGCACGTGCAGGCCATCCTCCGGCGCAAAGCCGAGGTACCGCCCGAAAGGCGGATGGGCCTCCTGCTCCAGGCGCAGGGTGTCCTTCGTCAGCACGGGAACCTTGCGCGTGAAATCTTCCAGCGTCTTGACCATGTCGGGGTGGAAGCGGTGCTCGTCGTAATAGGCGCGGTAAAACGGGAGCTCATCGTAGACGTAGTGCAACTGATCCTTGATGTCACGCAAGATCTGCTCTGCCCGAACCGACGGATCCAGCGTCTCCTTCTCCCGGTTCCAAAATGCCTGGTCCACCGAGGGCCCCCCCTTCGCTGCACCGGTCCCGGACTGCCTTCAGACCTGTATTGCGTCCGGACCGTGACCGACCGCCGCTTCGATCCAGTCCGCAATGGCATCCAGGCTTGAGCCCGTGCCGAAGACGGCCGACACCCCCTGTCTCAGGAGCTCCTTCTGGTCCTCGGTGGGTACCACGCCGCCAAGCAGCACCTTGACGCGTTCCGCGCCCTCCTGCTGCAGCAGGACCAAAATGCGCGGCACCATCACCATGTGGTTGCCCGACAGGCTCGACAGCCCGAGCACCTGGGCATCCTCGTCGATGACCGTGCGCACGATCTCCTCCGGCAGGCGATTGCCGATGTACACCACCTCCATGCCGCGCTGCACGAGATGCCGGGCGACCATCATGGCGCCGCGGTAGTGCGCGTCGAAACCCATCTTTGCCATGACCACCTTGATCAGCGCCACCTGCGGGACCTCCTTGCACGCGTCTAGAGCAGCGGCTGGTGCCAGCCGCCATGGAGGGCGCGGAAAACATCGCAGCACTCGCCGACGCTCGCCCCGGCACGCACGGCCGCGACCAGGTGCGGCATCGTGTTCTCGTCGGCGAGGACCGCCTGTCTCAGGCGCTCGAGCGCTGCCTCAGTCTGGCCCTTGTCGCGCTCCGCGCGCAGCCGCTCGAGCGTCGCGCGCTGCTGTTCGAGCGCGCTCGGGAACCGGAAGAGCTCGATCTCCAGCGGCACGTCGTCGGTGAAGCAATTGACGCCGACCACCTTGCGCTCGCCGCTCGTGGTCGCGAGTTCGCGGTCGTACGAGGTGCCCATCAGTTCGCGGTGCACCCAGCCGCTCTCCACGGCGCGGACGAGCCCCCCGAGGTCATCCATCTGCTTGAGGTAGGCGAGGATGCGCTGCTCCACTTCGTTCGTCAGTTGCTCGACGTAGTAGGAGCCGGCCAGCGGATCGGCTGTGCGGGTCACGCCGGTCTCGTGCACCAGTACCTGCTGCGTGCGCAGCGCCGTGAGGGCCGCCGCCTCAGACGGCAGGCAGAGGGCCTCGTCGTACGCGCTGACGTGCAAGGACTGGGCGCCGCCAAGGACGGCAGCCAAGGCGTGGTATGCGGCGCGCGTCACGTTGTTGAGCGGCTGCTGGGCCGTCAGCGCGGAGCCGGACGTCTGGACGTGAAAGCGCAGGCGACTGCTGCGCGGGTCCTGCGGTTTGAACCGCTCCTGGAAGAGCCGGTGGTAGACGCGCCGAGCCGCCCGATACTTGGCGACCTCCTCGAAGAGGTCGTTGTCGGCGGTGAAAAAGCTTGAGAGGCGCGGCGCGAAACTGTCGATCGGATGGCCGCGGCGCACCATCTCCTCGGCGACCGCCACGGCGTGCGCGATGACGAGCGCCGCCTCCTGCACCGCGTCTGCGCCGGCTTCGCGATAATTGTAGCCCGCGAAGCTGATCGGGTTCCATTGCGGCAGGTGTTCCGTGCAGAATTCGACGACGTCCACCGACAGCTTCAGCGAGAATGCGGGCTCGAGGATGTTTGGGGCGGTGAGCACCACCGTCTCCATGAGGAAGTCGTTCTGCAGGGTGCCGCGCAGCTTGTCCCATGGGATGCCCCGCTCCTGTGCCATGGCGAGGAAGGCTGCGAAGATCGCCCCCGCCCCGACGGGATTGGAAAGCACCAGCGAGACCGACACGTCTTCGATCGGGATGCCGTCGAACAGCCGCCGCATATCGTCAAGGCAGTCGATCGCGACGCCGCCCTGTCCTACATCGCCCTCAGCCAAGGGGTGGTCCGAACTGAAGCCGCGGTTCGTCACGAAGTCGAAGACACAATTGATGCCCGTGGCACCCTGATCGAGGAGCATGCGAAAACGCCCGTTCGTCTCTTCGGGCGTGCCGAACCCTGCGAGCTGCCTGATCGTCCACAGGCGGCCACGATACATGTCGCGGTGGACGCCGCGCGTGTACGGCGGCTGGCCAGGCAAGCCAAGGTCTTGCACGGCATCGAGCCCGGCGACGTCTGCGGGTGTGTAGAACGCCTTCACCGGTATGCCGGACGTGGTGCGATAGTCTTGGCTGAGGCTGCCCCCCAGGGCATTTTCGGTTTGGCTGGACATCCCGTCACTCCCTTGTCTATTAGGCAATTTGGCGAACAATAGGGTATGTCCTGCAACGAGATTGCCCGCAGGCGCCTGCAGATTAGCAGTGTGCGAGGACGCTAGCGGCGTTGTCTCAACCCAATGGCGCATTGTCGCGCGCAGGCGGGCATGGGATTTGAGTTAGGCCGCCAAGGGTGGGCCGGATCCTGCAGGGAGCTCCCAGGCGCTGTCTAGAAGGTGCCTGCCCCCGGCCGGTAGAAGACAGATGGACAAACGTTCCCGGGAGGCAGACATGAGGAAGGCGGCTGTCGCGCTCGCTCTGCTCGCCCCCCTGGTGCTCAGCGCGTGCGGCGGTCCTGCGGTGGCGACGAGGAAGCACCATGGGCTGCCGCGGCCCGTCTGGACGCTTCCAGCCTATGGGGTGGCACTGCGCCACCCCATAGGCTGGAAGCCGGCGGCGGGGTACCTTGAACGCATCGAGGGGAAGGGTGGCTACGTAGCCGTGAATGCCCTGCAGGGCAGTGGACTGACGCCGCGGGCGGCGGCTCTGGGGCAGGCGACGCAGTCTTTGGCGCCTTTCGGACCCGACCCCGTCCTGAGGCGGGCGACGGTCGACGGCCAGCCCGGATACGTCATCCTGCCGGAAGCAGGGCAGGCGGGCGACGTGGCGGAGGCAGTCGTGCTCTATCCGAAGCCGCAGACGATATCGGGCGTTGCCTACCGCTACCTGGTCGTGACATCCACGCCGCAGGAGATCCTGCCCATCCTGCGCGGTTTGCGCTTCCTGGGCGGGCACTGAGGACAGGACCCGGACGCGTGCGACATCCTATGGAAGGAAGCGGAGATCTATGCGACTGTCTCCTTCGGTGGAGGCTATCCCGCGCTCGGGCATCCGCGGCATGGCTGCCCTCGCCCAGGGCCGCGCAGGACTCCTCCACCTCGAATACGGAGAGCCAAGGTTCTTTGCGCCCGAGGCGGTACGGCGCGCTGCGGCGCAGGCGCTCCTGGCGGAACGCATGGTCTATACGCCGACAGAAGGCCCGGCGGAGCTCCGGCGGGCCATCTCGGCCAAGCTGCGGGCCGTGAACGGCGTCGACGTCGACCCCGAGCGCGTCTTCGTGACCCACGGCGGGGTGGGGGCCCTCTACGCCTCGCTGGCGAGCGTACTCGGACCAGGCGATCGCATCCTGATGCCGGACCCCTGCTGGCCGAACGCGGTTGGCCAGGTGCTCACGCTCGGGGCGCAGCCGGTCTTCTTTCCGATGGACCCGGAGCATGGCTTCCTGCCGGATCCCGAGCGATGGCCGGTGGACGGGAAGACGCGGGCCATCCTGATCAACAGCCCGCAAAACCCCACGGGGGTTGTCCTGCCCAGGACCATGCTCGAAAGGATCGCGGCGGTCGCGCGGCGGCATGGCCTGTGGGTGATCTCGGACGAGGTCTACGACCAGATCCACTTCGGTCCGCCCCCGGTCAGCATGCTCGAGGTCTACCCTGAGGGCACCCTGGCGGTCTACAGCTTTTCCAAGACCTACGCCATGACGGGATGGCGTCTCGGTTACGCCGTGCTGCAGCCCGGCATGCAGGCACACACCACGAAGCTTGTGGAGTCCTGCTACTCCTCGTCGTCGATGGTGGCGCAGATCGCGGCGCTGGCCGCCTTGCGGGAAGTGGGGCAGCAGGAGATCGACGTGATGGTCGTCGCGTACCGCGAGGCGAGGGATCGCGCCCTGGCGGTGCTCGAGCAGGCGGGGCAGAAGCGCTATGTGCCGGAAGGCGCGTTCTATCTGATGCTGCCCGTGCCTGCCGGGACCAGTTCCGAGGAGTTTGCCCGGGCTCTTCTGGAGCGCAAGGACATGGTGGTCGTGCCTGGCGCAACCTTCGGCAAGCTTTCCGACCGCGAGGTACGCTTGAGTTTGGCGTCCGGCGCCGACGCGGTGGCCGAGGGTGTCGGCCGCTGGCTCGAGCTGCGCGAGGAGTACCTGCGAACGCGAGCCTGACAAGGCTCGTTCGGCTGGCGGCGAGTTTCGCTCTTCGAGGGGGCTGATGGGGTGACGGCTGCCATGTGGGCGTTGCAGCTTCTGGTGCCGGCGGACCGCAGCCTCTTTCCCAGGGTGGAGGCTGCGATACGGGGCGGCGTCACGCTCGTGCAGCTGCGGGAGAAGGATCGGCCTGACGGCGAGACGTACCGGGTCGGCCGGGAGCTGAGGGATCTCGTGCGGCGCCAGGGCGCGGCGTTCTTCGTCAACGACCGGCCGGACCTTGCCCTCGCGCTCGAAGCGGATGGGGTCCACGTCGGCGAAGGGGACCTGCCCGTGGCGATCGTGCGGCGGATCGCGCCCAGCCTTCTGATCGGCATGTCCTGCCACGACATCCCGAGCGCTCAAATGGCGGCCGAGGCGGACTACATCGGCTTCGGGCCCGTGTTCCCGACTCCTTCGAAGGACGACGCGGCAGCCCCGACCGGCCCGGAGATCCTGCGGCAAGTGGCCCGGCAGGCGAGACGTCCCGTCGTCGCGATCGGCGGCATCGGCATCGGTACGGCAGCGCAGCTCAAGGGATCCGGCATCGCCGGCGTTGCCGTGATCAGCGCCATCCTGGGCGCCGGCGATGCCGGGGCCGCGGCGCGAGAGCTGCGCCACGCGCTCGGCCTATGAGCGGCTTCACTGGCGCGGGGCGGGGAGAATGCGGGCGGCCCTGGCTGCGCAGGCAGGGCCGCCGGTCTTGCGACGCCGCCTAGTCGGACAGGCCGAGAATGGCGCGCACTGCCTCGATGTCGGTCATTGGACGGCCTTCGTGGCGCTCATCCCAGATCTCCGCTCCCTTGCCGGTGATCGTGACGGTGTCACCGGGTGCCGCGAGTTCGAGAGCGTGGCGAATGGCTGCGTAGCGGTCCAGCACGATATCCGTCGGGATGCCGCTCTCTTTCGCGCCGCCTGCCACCTCCGACGCCGTCTGCATGGCGTCCTCGCCACGGGGGTTGTCGATCGTGACCACGAGGCGGTCCGCCAGCGCAGCGGCGATGGCACCCATGAGCGGCCGCTTGCCGCGATCGCGCTCACCGCGACCGCCGAAGACCGCGATCACGCGCCCTTCGGTGGTACGGCGGGCGAAGCGCAGAAGCTGAAGGAGTCCTGCGGGGTTGTGCGCGTAGTCGATGACCACGCGCCTTGGCGGGCTGCCGCTCTCGATGATGTGCGTGCGCCCGGCGACCGTTCGCACCTGCGCGATGCGCTCGAGCGCATCCCTCGCGCCGATGCCCAGTCCCGTGGCGGCCGCAAGGGCAGCCAGGGCGTTCTCCACATTGTAGCTGCCCGGCAGGCGGAGCTGCATCTCATAGGTCTCGCCGTCGACGGCCACAACGCCGTGGCCGCCGACGAGACCGTCGTCCTGCCAGCGGACGATGCGCACGTCGCTGCCCTGGCCGTAGGTGCGGATCGGTACGCGCGTCACGGAGGCGAGGTAGTCGAAGGCGGGCGAGTCGCGGTTGAGCACAGCGAACGAAGGACGCTCCTGCTCCGAAAGCCCGGAGAACAGCAGGCCCTTCGCTTCGAGATAATGCTGCATGTCGCCGTGGTAGTCGGTGTGGTCGCGCGTCCAGTTGGTGAACACGGCCGCGTCGAAGCTGCACCCGGCGGTGCGCCGCTGGCGCAGCGCGTGGGAGGAGACCTCCATGACGACGTCCTGCGCGCCGAGCTGTACGAGTTCGTGCAGCGCCCCCTGCAGCTCGGGCGCCGCAGGCGTCGTCAGCGGCAGCGGGCGGATGACTTCGCTGTCGAGCTGCACACCGAGCGTGCCGATGGTCGCGACGTGCCGGGTATCGTTGCGCAAGGCACGGCTGAGCAGCGCCGCGGTCGTGGTCTTGCCGTTTGTGCCGGTGATGCCGGTCACGCGCATGGCGAGACAGGGATCCCCGAAGAATGCGGCCGCCAGTTCGCCCAGGGCCTTGGCGGCATCCTCAACCACGACCGTCGGCACCGCGAGGGCGGTCGGCCGGTCCGCCACCACGGCGATCGCGCCGCGCTCGACCGCCTCATGGGCGTACGCGATCCCGTCGACGTGCTGGCCGTGGCGCGCGACGAAAACCCAGCCGGGAGCGACGTCGAACGAGCGATCCGTGACCCCAGCGATCTTTCGTCCGGTGAAGTCCCGCACGCGGACGGCTTGGAGAATATCCTGATAGCTCGCCAAAGTGCACCTCATCGGGATAGGAATGCTCACTTTACGAGACTATCATTCATCGCTGAAGCTGTAATGAGGGGAAAGCGAGAGCGGGACGGACCTTGCGGCCCGTCCTGCCCCTACCGGACGATCTTGCCCAGGATGTCCTGACGCTGCAGGATGATATGTGTCTGGCCGTCGAGCTTGACCTCGGACCCGCCGTACTTCGTGTAGAGGACCTCGTCGCCCGCAGAGAGCACCTTGACGAGCTCCTCGTCCGTGCCCACGGCCACGACGATGCCCTGCTGGGGCTTTTCCTTGGCGGTGTCGGGCAGGATGATGCCCGACGCGGTCTTCTCCTCGAGCTCCACGGGACGCACGAGCACGCGGTCGTCAAGCGGCTGGATGGTCATGATGTTGTCGTCTCCCTTGCCTTGCTAGTTGCGCAGTCCGAGCGCCTGCGCGAGGCGCTGCTGGTCGAAGCCCACGATGACCTTGCCGTTCACGTCGATGACAGGTACACCCGTCTGCCCGGAACGTCGCCTGAGCTCTTGCGCTGCCTGCTCGCTGCGGGCGACGTCGACCTCGCGAAAGGGGATGTGCCGCTCGGTCAAGAAACGCTTCGCGGAGCGGCAGTGGGGGCAGGTCGGGGTCGAGTAGAGTACGACGGCCAAAGCTCTCGCCTCCTCTGCGTAAGTTGACGCCCCGTTGGGCCACGTCACTCAGTATACCCCATGGAGTATGCCTTAGGGAAGATCCTGCGTCGTCGCAGGAAGGCAAGAAAGGGGATGCGCATGCAAAAGCGTCTCTGGCCGCAGGTAGTGCTGTTTGCCATCGCGGCTTTTGTCGTCGTCGCCCTGCCCCGGCTCCTGCTGCCGGCCGTGCCGCAGTCGGGTGCGGAACTCGTGCGCATCGGCATTACCGCCGCGTGGGCCATCGTCGCGGCCGGCATCGTGGGCAGCGTCCGCCAGAGGGGGCTGCAGGAGGTGCGCTCCGGCGCGCCGGAGCGGCGCACGGTGGTCAACTTCGGTTTGCAGATCCTGCTAGGGGTATTGGTGGTCATCGCGTTCGTAGTCGCGGCGGACATCTGGCACGTCTCCCTGACGGGCATCGCCCTCGGTGGCGCGGTCACGGGTGTCGTGATCGGACTCGCGGCCCAGTCCATGCTGGGCAACGTCATCGCGGGCGCCATGCTCTTGAGTCTTCGTCCGGTGCGCGTTGGCGAGTGGGTCAGCCTGCGGTCCTGGATGTCCGGCGGCATCGACGCGACGGGTCGCGTCGAGGAGATCAACTTCTTCTACACGGTGCTTCGCGAGAGCGGCACGCGTCGCGTCATTCCCAACAGTGCCATGGCTGTGTCCACCATCGCATCCGACGAGGCGCAGCGCGGCTTTACGCAGACCTTCGCCCTGCCGCTGAGCCTGCGCCCGGACGAGGCGACGCGGGCTCTGGCACCTTTGCGCAGGTGGGAAGTCGTCGACGTGCAGCAGGAGGTCTACGTGCTGCGCGTCGAGTGGGACGGCGACCGGTCCAGCCGCTCGGACCGCCTTGCGCGGCTGGCCGCGCGGCTCGGCGGCGGCGACGACCCGACGTCTTCGGCTGGCTGACTTCCACTGCAGAACCCTGGGCACGCTTGAGCCGGTGGGCTCACGCGGGCGGCTGTCCGCGGGCGGCAGACGGCGCAGGCGGCGATTTGCACGGCGGCCCGACGGTGGTAGTCTCTAGAGCAGGGAACCTACCCTGGGAGGGTTGCGTCATGTTGCTGCGCTGGATTCTCAAGCTGATCGGCTTCGGCTTCCTGCTGGGAGCTGGCACGCGCTGCGATGTGGACAGCGACGAGGCGAAGGCAAAGGCGAGAAAGTATCGTGAGCGTGCGGTGCGGCGGCTCCATCACCTGGCCGACCGCATCGCCGAGGCAGGCGAGGAGAGCGAGAAGGAACCTGGTGTCTAGGCGGGTAGTCCATGGATAGCCGTCTGGGTCGTACGGCCGCCGTCCTGCGCTTGGCGCTGGGAGCGGCCGTGCGGGCACTTTGGCTTGCACGGGTGCGTAGCCGCTGGCTCGACGCGGAGCAGCGCATCCAGGCCGAGCGGGCCCTCTGGGCGACGGAGGGCCGGCGTCTGCGCGAAGCGGCCACGCGGCAGGGCGGCATGCTGATCAAGATCGGCCAGTTCCTCTCGACGCGCGCCGACGTCCTGCCGGAAGAGTTCACGCGGGAAGTGGGGCAACTGCAGGACGTCGTGCCGCCTGTCGGCTGGCTCCAGGTGGACGAGGTGCTGCGGGGAGCCTACGGCGCGCGCTACGTGCCCGACGTCTTTGCCGAAATCAATCAGACGGCTGCCGCCGCCGCGTCACTGGCGCAGGTGCACCACGGACGCCTGGCAGACGGGCGTGCGGTGGCGCTCAAGATCCTGCGGCCGGGCATCGAACGCGCTGTGCGCATCGACCTAGACGCGGTCCGCATCGCCGTGTCCTGGCTGAATCGCTTGACGAGCTGGGGGAAGCGGTTCGACCTCATGGCCATCTGGCGGGAGCTGCACGAGACCACCGAGCAGGAGCTCGACGTGTTCGGCGAAGCGGAGCGGGGGCGCCGCTTCGCAGAGAACTTCAAAGACGATCCGATGGTGGGCGCACCGCTCGTGATGGACGAGCTCACGCGGCCGGGCGTCCTTGTCATGGAGCTTGTGCGGGGAATCAAGCCGGATCAGCTGGACGCGCTCGACGCGGCCGGCATCGACCGCCAGCTTCTGGCCAAGCGGCTGATCGAAAGCTACATGAAGCAGTGGCTGGTGGACGGCTTCTTCCACGCCGACCCGCATCCGGGCAACATTTTCGTCAAGCCGGACGGCGCCATCATCTACGTGGACTTCGGCATGATGGGCGAAATGCGGCCAGAGGACCAGACCGCCTTGCGCGAACTGGTGCAAGGCGTGATCACGAACGACCTGGACCGGGCCACCAGGGGACTCGTGGATCTCGGCTTCGTCAGGCCCGGCGCAGACATTGGGAAACTGAGGCGCGCATTCGGCTTTCTGCTCGACCGAATGCTGGGCACGACATTCTTCCGCGCAAGCGGACCGGAAGTGGAGGCGTTTGTCCGAGAGATCCGGGACTTCCTCTATGAGCAGCCGTTCCAGGTCCCGGCGCGCTACACCTTTCTCGGGCGGGCGCTCGGAATTCTTTCGGGTATCGTCGCGCCGCTCGCCCCCGGGCAGAACTTCGTCCGCCTGCTGATCGACGGAGCCCGGCGCTACGCGGGGGCCGCGGCCGGCGCGTCCGGAACCCGGGACGTACTGAAGGGGCTCCTGCGCAGGGTGAGCGAGCCTGCCGCCCAGGCCCTGCGCCTGCTGCAAAAGCTCGATCGGGACGACTACCGCATCCCGATCGACTTCGAGCCGCTGCGGCGCGAGATGCGCGCCGGGCGTGCCGCGTTGCGGGCTCTGACGTGGGTCACCCTGGGCGGGTTCGCCGCCCTGACCGCCGCGCTCGTGGGCGTCGCCATGCCGACCCTGCGGGATGTCCTGATTGTTCTCAGCGTAGTCTTCTTCCTTGGGGCCATCGCGGCGCAGCGCAGAAGCTGACGGGGAGGTTGCCTGGGTTGCCGGTTCGCTCGAGTCGGCGGAGATGGGCGAAAGCCGTGCTGGCCGCCATCCTGATCGCCAGCGTTGCCAGCGTGGCATGGAGCTTCTACATCGGTTGGTCGCTCACGCACCTGCCGCGGGCGAAGATGCCGACGAACCCGCGCTACTGGGGCATGTCCTACCGCACGATCCGCTTCCCGAGCGCGCAGGACCACCTTAGGCTGCACGGCTGGTGGATCCCGGCGCCGCACGCCACCATGACCGTCATTTTCTCGCACGGCTTCGGCTCGAACCGCGCCGACATCGGCGTGCCGGGCCTGCTCATGATGCGCGCCGTGCACCTGTGGGGCGCCAACGTCCTTACCTTCGACTACCGCGCGGAGGGCCGCAGTCCAGGCAAGCTGGTCTCGGTAGGCGAGTTCGAGGTCCGGGACCTCCTGGGCGCAGCGGCCTACACCCGAGACCACCTGGCGCCGGGAAAACCCGTGGCCGTGGTCGGCTACTCGATGGGCGCGGCTGTCGCACTGCTTGCGGGCGAGCGCGACAGCCGGATTGCCGCCGTGGTGGCCGACAGTCCCTTCGCCGCCCTGACGCCGTACCTGGCACAGAACCTCCCCCTCTGGACCGGCCTGCCGGCGGTGCCCTTCAACTGGCTTCTCATCCATGTCGCGTCGCCCTGGCTCGGCATCAATCCGGGCAGCGTCAATCCCCTGGCCGGCGTCGGCAGATTCGGCCGGCGGCCAGTCCTCTTGATCGCCGGCAAGTCCGACAAGACGATTCCGTACCGCAACTCCGTCCAGATCTACACCGCGCTGCGGCGCACCGACCCGGCAGCGAGGCTCTGGCTCGTGCGGGGCGCGCATCACGTTGAAGCGTTCCAGCTCAGGCCCCTTGCGTATCTCGATCGCCTGTACCGCACGCTGCACCAGGTCGACCCGAAACTTAGGCAGGTGCCGAGCTACGGACTGTAACCCGGCTCACGGTCCAAAGAGTGCCGTGCGCCAGCTGGCGGCGAGCGTCCAGAGCCTGAGCCAAAGCGGCGCGGGCCGTGCGCTGAGGGCAACGCGCCGACCGTCCAGAACGGCGAAGCCGACCCGACCTCCGCGGGCCAGATCGGCGGCGTCCACGAGGTACAGCTTCGGCGTGCCGCCCGATGCCAGGGACATTCCGGCCGCCGTGCGCAGAACCTGACGGGCGCCACCGGGCCAGATGACGTCACCTGCCCGGGTGCCGGCCGGCAGGGCATGTCCCTTGGCCCAGGCGAACGCCCAGTCGAGCAGGAGACGCGCGTCGGCAAAGCGCGCCGCGTCGCTCGCCTCGCCCATGACCACGCCGAGCGCCGTGCCCTGCCGCCGCGCGGCGAAGAGCAGCACGTAGCCGGCGGGAACGGTCTGCCCGGTCTTGACGCCGATGGCGCCCGGATAGCTGCCGAGCAGCCGGTTGAGGCTGTGCACCGTGCTGCCTTGCGAGAGGGTGGCGGCAGGGCTTCGGACGATGTCGGCCAAAACCGGCGATCGCAGCGCGGCGAGTCCGAGGCGCAGTTCGTCGCGCGGCGACATGCGGTCAAGAGGCGAGAGCCCGCTCGCATCTTCGAGGGCCGGCAGGGTCAGGCCAAGCCGCCCGGCAAGCGAGCGCATCCGCGCGAGCAGACCCGTGGAGCCGCCGGGAGAAGCCTCTGCGAGCATGTTCGCAGCGTCGTCGGCGCTCGGCAGAAGCATGGCCACGAGCAGGTCCCGCACAGTGAGGATCTCGCCCGCAGCCAGCGGCAGCTCGCCATTGCCGGCGCGCGCACCCGCCTGGGCCGCCGCTGCCTGGGCCTGGCTGACGACGATGCTCCGGGAGAGCGGGATGCCCTCCCGGAGCACCGCGAGCGCGGTGAGGAGCTTGATCGTCGAGGCGGTCGGGCGCGGGGCATCCGTCTTGCGCCCCGCCAGCAGCCGCCCGTCGTACGAGATGGCAAAGGCCGGCGCGTCCACCCTGGGCAGGGGGGAAGACGCCGGCCGGAAGGCTAAGACGTTACCCACGCGCAATGTGGGGGACGGCAGGGCCGCGGCGGTAGCCACGGCGATCGCCAGCAGCGCCACGCCGAGCGGGACCATGATCCGCTTCACGGCGCGTAGACGGTGACCTCGGATACCGGGCCCGGTGTGACGTACTCGTTCCCGGCCGCGAGTGCGCGGGCCACTGCGAAGCCGGCGGCGGTCTGGCCGTTCGGGAAGACTACGGTCAGGCGCTGGCTTGGGCTGGCCGTGGAGCCCTGTGTGACCTGAAAGCCCTTCTGGCGCAGCATCGCGGCGGTGTAAGGTGACCCTTCGACCACGACCTGCACATCCTTCGGCTTGGGGAAGGCAGGCAGGCCGGTCCACGCGCCGGTGCTGCCGTAGGGCTTCAGCGCTCGCGTCACGTCGGCCGCGTCGAGCACGTCATAGTACGCCGAGTCGATCTGGTTCTCCACATTGATGCCAGGCAGCGGCATCGAGGCAAGGTCCATCGAGTCGCCGTTCGAGCCCAGCGTGACGTGCTGGACGCGGCTGTGGGCGAGTGTCAGGCCGAGCGAGAGCAGCTGGCTGTTCGTGAGGTTCGTTGCGACGTCCTTGCGCCAGGTGGCGACGAGCGCCGGCAGGTGGAGGGCGGCCTGGACCGGGTCGTGCAGGAGCTTCTCCTTGAGCGCGAACAGCACCTGTGCCTCGGCGTCCATGCGCTGGAAGTCCGTCGTGCGGTAGCTGTTGAGCGTATTCTGGCGCACGCGGATGAAGGCGAGCACCCAGGGACCGGACAGGCAGTGCACGCCGGGCTGGAAGACCGCCTTGCTGTGCAGCGGATCGTAGATCGGGTACGGGATGTCGATGTTGACGCAGCCCACGGCGTCCACCGCGTCGATGAAGCCATTGAAGTCGGTGGCGATGTAGGCCTTGACCGGCATGCCGGTGAAGTGGCCCACGACCTGCATCGCGAGCTCGGGACCCTGCGCGGGGCCGTTCTGCAGGCCGAGGAAAAGGGTCTCCTTGATCTTGGGCACGGGGTCACGCCACTGCGGCAGGGCGATCAGGAGGTCGCGCGGGATCGAGATCAGCGTCACTTTGTGCTTGAGCGGATCGATGTGCGCCAGCATGAGGATATCCGCCTGGCCGCCCGACGTGCCCAGCGAGAGCGGACCCGTCGCCTTGCGGGCGTTGTTGCCGATCAGCAGGACGTTGTACGGCGCGCTCGTCGACACGGACGCTACGCGGCCCGGACTCGAAGGAGACGAGAACCAGCTCCACAAGTACGCCACGAGGCCGATCACCACTAGTACGATCACCACGAGCCAGATGAACCTCGGTCGCAAGCGTTTTCTCAACCCAGTACCTCCTGGTGCCGAGGCTCGACGGCCTGCGGGTGAATGCTTAGAATGTCTGTTGTTTCCCGGGGGAGCTATCACATGTTCAGGCTGAATCTGCCCGACGTGGGTCCGGATGAGCAGGAACTGGCCTGCAACGCCCTGGCCAATACCCTTGCATGCTCGCTCGACGAGGCCCTCCTCGGGCGCGTCGGGGGATTCTCATGGTCGCATGCCAGCGCCGAGCAGCCGGTCGCACCGCTTGCGTCCGTGCCTTCCAACCGGTATGACCGTGCGGCCCTGCACCTCTGGCACGAGGCTCTGGCGCCGCAGGGACTTCATATTCCCTCGGACGAGGCACAGGGGCTCTTGAACCTGCTCGACGACTGCTTCAAGGTGGCCAGCCGCCTCCATGGCGGCAAGCTTTGGCCCATGATGCAGGCGAGTGTCTGGCGCGCCCTGCGTGACCGCCTGGAGCACGATCTCGCGGCAAGTCCTAATACCTAGTCCGACGGCTCCAGCCATGCCGCGCAGACTGCCCCGTAGCGCTGGCCCCCGATGTGCAGCGGCACGGAGAAGAGCGTCGTGACCATTCCGTCGTCCCGCATATAGGTGCGCGCGAACAGCGCCGACCGTCGTTCGGTCAGCCGGATGCCCGCCCGCTCGAAGTCGGAGCGCGTCGCCGGGTGGCCCAGTCGCTCCGCACCGGCGAGTCCGACCCGCGATGCGGCGATGACGACGGGCTCATCGTAAATCCGCTTCAGCCGGCTGTGCAACCCGTCGTACCCAGGGTCGCCCGTCCAGTCGGCCATATCCGCGCTGTTGTGCGTGAAGCAGTAGGCGTTGAGATCCGCGACAATGAAAAAGAGATAGCGCTGGGACCGGTCCTTGTAGCGATCGAGGATGCGGGTCGTGTCCGCGTCGAGCAGTTCCGAATAACGCGTTTCGTACTTCGGCGGCACAAAGCCGGCGAGCGGCGCGCGGTCTACGTTGAACAGGCGCGCGAGCGAGCGCACGCGCGTGCCGGTGATGGGCCTGTAGTTCATGTCCAGCGCGTCCTCGAGCGTCAGGCGGCCTTGCGCGATCGCATCCGCGAAGAGGCGCTCCACCTCCAGGGCGCACGCCTCCATGTCGCTGCGCACCCCGTCGACGAAAGTGCCCGCCCGGACGCGGCCCAGGGCACCGTAAGCCGCTTCGGCCTCCTGGGCAAGCCGGTCTGCCGTCCTGCCCAGGGCGGATGTGCCCTTCGAGAGTTCCTGCGTCTCGGAGCGCACGGACGTGAGCCGCTCGGAGACGTCCTGCAACGCCGCCGTCTGCTCCTCGGTGCTGGCGGCGATGCGCGAGACCAGCTCGGAGAAGCGGCCGAGCCCTCCCACCACGTCGCGCACCGCCCTGTCGGCCTCCTGCGTATGTGCCGCGACCGACGACGCGCGCTCAGCCGAACGCGCCACGGCGGCCGATGTTTCCTGGAGTTGCCGCCCCACGGCTGCGAGCAGGCTCGCGATCTCCTTGGTCGAGTTCTGCGTGCGGTCGGCGAGGCGGCGCACCTCGTCGGCCACGACGCTGAACCCGCGCCCGTGCTCTCCCGCGCGGGCCGCCTCGATGGCCGCGTTGAGCGACAGCAGGTTGGTCTGCCGCGCCACATCGGCGATCAAACCGCTCATCTGGCCGATCCGCCCGACAGACTGCGTCAGTTGCGCCATCATCTCTTGCGCCGCCCGCACATCCTCCGCGATCTGCCTGCTGTCCTGCGTGGCCTGCGCCAGCAGGGCGACCCCTTCTGCGGACTCGCGCGTCACCGAGCTGCCGATCTCCGCGGCGGCCGAAGCGGACTGGGCGATCTCGAGCGCCGCGGCCCTGGAGTGGGAAGTCATCTCCGCCGACACGTCGGAGTGCGCGAGGACCGCCTGGACGCCGGCATCGACCTGCGCGACGTTCCGGGTCGTGCGCGCCGTCCGGATCGCGACCTTGGCGGTGTGCTCCGTCAGTGCCTGGACTACCGTGCGCACTTCTTCAAGCCAGCGGTTCACCCGTTCGGCCTCGGGGAGGGCGGGGTCCAGCCGCACAGTGAGATCCGGCTGATCTTCGATGAGCTGACCGAGCCGGATCAATGGGTCGGTTGTCGCCAAAGGGCCACCTTCTTCTGGTATGGTCGAAGACGCCAATTCGACAGCAGTCGCGCCGAAGACCTGCACGCGGCAGCCTGGGCGAGGGATTGGCAGGGCAAGAGGCGAACATGGCAGCTGATCTCAAGGGGGTTGCGGCAGAGACGTGCAAGACCTCGTGCGGGAACTGCTCGACTGGTTTTCCTTCGCGGGTCGCGATCTGCCATGGCGTCGCCCGCCGCGCACGCCCTATCGCGTGCTCGTCTCGGAGATGATGCTGCAGCAGACGCGTGCGGATGTCGTAGCGCAGCGCTTCCAGGCGTTCCTCGACCGTTTCCCCGATTTCGCCGCCCTGGCCGCGGCACCGCTCGACGACGTGCTGCGCGCCTGGGAAGGACTCGGCTACTATCGACGGGCGGAAGCGCTCTGGCGCACGGCCGGCATCATAGCCGCCCGCGGCACGCTGCCGCGTGCGCGCGAGGAGCTGCTTGCCCTGCCAGGCATCGGGCCGTACAGCGCCAGCGCCCTGCGCTCCTTCGCGTTCTCCCTGCCGGACCCCGCGCTCGACGCCAACCTCAGACGCGTGGCGCTGCGCCTGGCCGGAGAGCGCCTGCAGCCCGGGACGCGCGAGGCGGACAGCGCCGCGCGCCTCCTCCTCGGCGCTCTCCTGGCCGCGGGTCCGCCGGCTCTGCTCAGCGATGCCCTGATGGATCTCGGCGCGACGGTCTGCACGGTGCGCCGCCCGCAATGCAGCAGCTGCCCCCTGCAGGCGCGTTGCGCCGCGCGAATCAGCGGCGAGCCCGAAGCGTTCGGCCGCCCTCCCGTGCGGCCGGCGCGGCGCCACCTGCAGATCGTCGCGTTGCGCGTCGAGTCGGAGTCGGGGTTGCTCTGGCGCCCGCGGCCGCGCAAGGGGCTGCTCGCGGGGCTTTGGGAGCCGCCGCACGTTCTCGGACCGGTGCGGCCCGACGAGGACGCCGTGGCGTCGGTCCTCAGGGAGTGGGGTGTCGCAGGCGCACGGGATACCGGCGAGCGCTGGCCGATGGCCCATGCGTTCACCCATCAGACCTGGACGGGCGAGGTCCGCCGCCTGGTGGCGAGGGCCGAGCCGCCGTTTCAGCCGGGCCGCTGGCTTGATGCCGAGGCGCTGCAGGCGGTCGCCCTGCCGAGCGCCTTTCGCGCAGTTCTGTCGAAGGTGTGGTGATGGCCTTGCAGGTTGCGGAGTTCAGCCGCTGGGCGCTTGGCTGGGCGGAGGAGCACGGTGGGCTGTGGTCGGTGCAGGAGAATATGGTGCGTCTCGCTGAAGAGGTGGGCGAGATCGCTCGCCACGTCAACGCGCAGGGCGGCCGCAAGTTGCTCGGGCAAGATGCCGAGTCGGCTGCAGGGGAGATCGGCGACGCCCTCTTCGTGCTGGCGCTCATCTCCCACCAGCTCGGCACCAGTCTCGAGTCTGGGGCGCAGGAGGTCCGGCGCAAGCAGGAAGGGCGTGGCCAGCGAAGAGAGGACGGGATCGGACATGAGGGATGACGCACAGTCCTTCGCCCACCTGGAGATCGCCTGGCGACCCGACGAAGCGCTGCGCCAGGAGTCCGTGCTCGGACGCTTCCTGGCCGCGGAAGGCCTGAAGGACGTCGCGGAGCTCGGCGAGCGTGCGGCGCAGGACCCCGCCTGGTTCTGGGACCGCACGGTGAAGTCGCTCGGCATCGCGTTCCAGGCGCCCTACAGCCAGGTGCTTGACCTCTCCCGGGGCCGCGAGTTCCCGCGCTGGTTCCGCGGCGGCAGCTTCAACGTGGCGCACGCCGCGCTCGACGTGCACGCGCAGGGGCCGCTGGCCGGCTCTGTAGCACTGGACTGGGAAGGGGAGGACGGCGCGACCCGCCGTCTGACCTTCCGTGAACTGCAGGGCGAAGTCGACGGGATCGCTCTTGGTCTGACCAGGATCGGCATCCGCCAGGGAGACGCGATCGGCGTCTATCTGCCGATGCTGCCCGAGACGATGATCATTGCCTACGCCGCGGCCAAGGTCGGGGCCATTCTGGTGCCCACGTTCTCGGGCTATGGCGCCGAGGCGGTCGCGACCCGCCTGCGCGACGCGGGTGCGAAGCTTCTCGTAACGGCGGACGGCTTCTGGCGCCGCGGGCGACAGATCCCCATGAAGGAGACGGCGGACGAGGCGGCGCGCCTTGCGCCGAGCGTCGAGCATGTCGCGATGGTGCGCAGGCTGGGGCGCGATGTGCCCTGGCAGGCTGGCCGCGACGTCGAGTGGACGGAGCTCGCGGAGCTGGGCAGAGGCGGTCTGCCCACGCCCCTGCTGGATCCCGAGACCACCGTCATGATCATCTACACGTCCGGTACGACCGGGCGGCCGAAGGGCGCGGTCCACGCCCACTGCGGCTTCCCGATCAAGGCCGCGCAGGACCTCGGCCACGCGTTCGACCTGCGCCCCGGCGACCTGCTGTTCTGGTACACCGACATGGGCTGGATGATGGGCCCTTGGTCGATCTATGGCGCGCCGCTGCTCGGCGCCGGTGTCATGCTCTTCGAGGGCACGCCGGACTATCCCGGCCCGGACCGGCTCTGGCAGATCATCTCGGACCACCGCGTCACGCACTTCGGCATCTCGCCGACTGCGGTCCGCAGCCTGATGCCGCACGGCCAGGAGCCGGTGCGGCGCTGGCCGATGCCGGCGCTTAGGGTCCTCGGATCTTCCGGTGAGCCATGGAATCCCGATCCGTGGCGGTGGTTCTTCGAGACCGTCGGCCAGGGGCGTCTGCCGATCATCAACTACTCGGGCGGTACCGAGATATCGGGCGGCATCGTGGGCTGCTTTCCGACGGAACCGATCAAGCCCTGCTCGTTCCGTGGCCCGATTCCGGGCATCTCGGCCGATGTGGTCGACGACAAGGGTGCCAGTGTGCGCGGCGAGGTGGGAGAACTCGTGTTGCGCTCCGTCTGGCCCGGGATGACGCGCGGCTTCTGGCAGGACGACGCGCGCTATCTCGAGACCTACTTCGCGCGCATCCCCGGGGTCTGGTACCACGGCGACTGGGCCTACGTCGACGAGGACGGCTTCTGGTACATCCTCGGGCGATCCGACGACACGATCAAGGTGGCAGGCAAGCGCGTCGGCCCTGCGGAGGTCGAATCGGCCCTTGTGGGCGACCCGGACGTGAAGGAGGCGGCCGCAGTCGGACTGCCCGACCCGGTCAAGGGAGAGAAGATCGCCTGCTTCTGCGTGCTGCGCGAGGGGGCCGAGCCTGGCCAGGCGCTTGCGGAGAGGCTGAAGTTGCGGGTTGCGGGCGTGCTCGGCAAGTCGCTGCGTCCATCGACGATCGCATTTGTGGCGGAACTGCCGCACACGCGCAACGGCAAGATCCTGCGTCGCCTGGCGCGTGAGGCCTACCTTGGGTTGGAACTGGGCGACCAGAGCGCGCTCGAGAATCCGGCGGCCATCGACGAATTGCGCCGTGCGGGAACGCCCGCTGGCGAGTGAAGGTGAACGTCCATCTGACCCAGAGCCTGGTCAAACCGCCCAGTGGAAACACGGCCTTTCGCTTGACGCGCACATGGGCCACCCGACGGTGTGTAGGCCGTTTGCGGCGATGCACACTGGGCCCGTTGGCAAACGCACTTTTGGGGAGTGGCGAGCAGTGCGCGGAGTTTCGAAGATCGCACGCATCGCGGGGTCGGCTGTCGGTGTCCTGTCTCTGGCGGTTCTCGCGGCGGGATGTGGCCAGCAGGCGGCAAATGGAACTGTCCATGCGGCTGCACCGGTCAAGTACCACTTTTACGAGACGGTCGTGACCGGCGGCATGATCGGCAAGCCGGGGTGGCCCGAGTTTCTGCCGGGTGACTTCACGCTGCCGGCGAACGCCGACGTCACCATGACCATCACAAGTTTCGACGATGGCGCTGCGGCGGTTCCGGCGCAGTACGGCAAGGTGCAGGGCACGACGGGCGGCGCCGCCACGATCGACGGCCAGAGCGTGACGCAGGTGCCGGTCGCGAACGTGGCCCACACCTTCACGATTTCGGCGCTCAAGCTGAACGTGCCGATCCCCGTCGCGGCTTCAGCGCAGAATCCGACCGTCGTGACGTTCTCGTTCCACACGCCGAAGGGCGGCAGCGACACTTGGCAGTGCTACGCGCCCTGCGGCAGCGGCAGTGCAGGTTGGCAGGGGCCGATGGCCACCGACGGCTACATGACCGGCAAGGTGACCTTCGCAAACAACTGACGCAGTTCGAGGCGGTCCGGTTGGCGCGCGCCTACCGGACCGCTTGGCATTTCAGTGCAACGCCGGCCCCGTTGCAGCGTGACAAACGGGCGTACGCCGTAGGGGCATATGACCCTACGAACGGCAGCATGGGGAAGGCTGCACACGCCGGACAGACTACCGATAGTCGGTGCGTTTGCCCGTCTGTGAAAATGGCGGCACCTGCGACAATGAGGCCGTCCGAAAGTCTTCCGAGGGGAGCAGATTTTTATATGATGCACTTGAAGGGTGGTCGTCTCGCTGGAGCGGCTGCGGTCGTCGGCGTGGCCGGTCTTCTGATCGCCGGTTGCGGACAGCAGCAGGCCGCCGGCAACGCCTCGGCCGCCGGGAACTCGAAGCCCAAGTCCACGACAACGACCCCGGCGCCGCAGAAGGTGTCCTACAACTGGACCGTCGTCAACGGCGGCAATGCGCTTCACCCGGACTGGCCGTTCTTCTCGACGGATGGCAAGAACCCGTTCCCGGCAACCCTTAAGCTGCCGGCCAACGCCACGATCACCGTGACGATCAAGAACTACGACGACGGCGGCGGAGACGTCCCGGCCGCGTACGCCAAGGTGACCGGCACCGTGGGCAACGTCGAGACGGTCAACGGCACGCAGGAGAGCTCGTTCAAGGCGAGCGGCGTGATCGCCCACACGTTCACGGTTTCCGGCCTCAACCTCAACATCCCGCTTCCCGCGGCGACCGACCAGGGCAGCACCGTGGTGCCGTCGGTGACGGTGGCGACGTTCAAGACGCCCGCCAAGGGTGGCAGCTACACCTGGCAGTGCTACCAGCCCTGCGGCACCGGCTCGGCCGGCTGGGGCGGAACGATGGCGACTGCAGGCTGGATGACGGGAAACATCTCCGTCAACTAGGGACTCGCGCGCAGGCGGGGCGGCTTTTGCCGCCCCGTTTCATGTTGCTTTGCGCGGGCTCAGGCGCCGAGGCGCAGGCGGCGCAGAGCCGAGCGCAGCACTGCGCCACCGCTCAGAGCGGTAAGCAGGCCGAGGAACGAGAAGGTGACCGGGATGCCGAACGCCTGCGCCAGCACCCCGGCCAGGGCCCCGCCCGCAGGCAAGGGCAGGTTCACGATCAGGGACTGCATCGCGCTCACGCGGCCGTAGACAACGCTCGCGATCTGGCGCTGGGACAACGTGGCCATGACAATCGAGACGGGAGCGACGGCACCGTCCAGCAGGCCGACGGCCACGATCGCGGCGAGGACGCCGTGGACGAAGCCCAGGAACACCATGCCTATCGCGGAGAGGCCGAGCGTGGCCATCAGCAGGTGGTCGATCCTCAGGCGCTCTGCGAGGTATGGCCCGACGACGCCCAGCGCCACGGGCACGAGACCTGCCGCCATGCCGACCAGGCCCACCTCGGCCGCGACCCAGTGCAGGCTGTGCCTGAAGAAGAAGATCTCGAGGGCGTAGACGCCTCCCCACGTGAAGTTCCACGAGGCGAAAACGAGCGTGACGTGCAGCACGCTTGGGGCTTTGCGCAACGCCGACCAGGCCGGGCCGAGGACGGCGGCGCCGTGTTCCGGGCCGTGCATTGGGGTCGTGCGGGGCAGAAAGAGGGCTGGCAGCAGGACGAAGATGTAGGCGACGGCATTGATGGCCAGCGCGGCGGCGATGCCGAAGCGGCTGATCGTGGGTCCCGCCAGGCCGGGCGAGACGTACCACGCCACCGTGAACACGATGGCCGAGAGGGCATTCACCGATACGCGGGCACGCTCCGGCGTCGTGCGCCGGACGAGGACGTTCTGCGCGTTGTAGGCGACCATGCCGAGGCCCGTGGCGAGCATCGCAGCGATATCGATCAGCCAGATGTCAAGTCGGCCGGCAAGATAGAGGAAGAGCGTGCCGAGCGTCACGGCGATCTGCAGCAGGCTCGCGGCTGCAATGATCTTGCGCGCGTCGCTGCGGTCCACGAGGGCGCCGAGCCAGGGCAGCAGCAAACCCGGCAGGAATTGCACCGCGGCCAGCGTGCCGAGCGCCTCTGCCGAACCGTTCAGGTTGTAGACGAGCCAGGGCAGGACCAGGCGGAAGAAGCCTTGGCCGACGTCCGAGACGAAGGTGCCGTAAAGGAAGACCACAACAGCCTGCGGACAGAGTTGCAAAGCACGCCAGCCGCCGACCGGACGATCGCCGCCGCCCGGGTCGGATCGATCACGCATAAGTCCCTTCCCACCACAGCGAAGGCAGTCTCCCGGTCAGAGACTGCCTTCGCTGCGTGCTCTCAAAGACCTGTCGGCGGCGTCCTGCCTTGCAGGTGCGGCTCCAAGGCAAAGGCGGCCAACTGGCCCACGCCGTAGCCGAGCGTGATCGTGCCCGGCAGCAGCCATGGCCCGATGCCCAGGGTGAGGAACGCGAGCACGACGGCCAAGCCGATGCCTGCCGTCCACAGCCCGCGGCGCAGCCAGCGCAGGCGCTCCGCGGGCGAGGGCGACGGCACGGGCGGCTCGAACTGCATAAGACCGAGGCGGACGAGACCGACAAAGAGCGGCACCAGACCAACGATGAGCCAGGGCCCGAAGCCGATCGGCAGGAGTCCGAGCGTGATGCCAAGTCCGATGCCGGTCGTCACGAGCGCCGTCGAAAGGGGGTGCGGCAGTGCTGCGGGCGGGTAGTTGTAGTGCGGATCCGACGGCGCATCGTTCGCCGCGGTGCCGGCCACGGAGGGCTGAACCGGGCGCATCGCCGTCAGGTAGGCCATGCGCTCCTTGTGGCGGAAATAGAGCACCGCGATGATGATCGCCGCGATGGCGACGAACAGGACGAGAGGGATCAGCACGCCGATGAACGCGAGGCCGGCGAGATTCCCTGGTACAAGGTTCACGGGCTCCTCACCCTTCCTACTGTGGTGTGATGCTGACCGGGCCAGTGCCGTCGTCGACGCTGAGCGTACCCCGCGGCCCGTGACCGATCGTTCCGCGGAAGACGCCGTTGGTGCCGCCCGGCAGACCCGGGTAGCCGGAACTCAGCGGGCCGAGGTGCGCCGCCGCGTGGACGGCGAGCTGGCCGCTCGGCGCAAGACGCAGCGTGAGAGGTCCGGTGCCTACGGAGAAGGAAGAGGCGAGCCCCGGGTCCCCGCTGAAGTTCAGGGGGCCAGTGCCGACCTGCAGGCGCAAGACCCCCTGGACCGCTGCTGCCTGTACGTCGAGCGGTCCGGTATCGACGTCTGCCGTCAGCTTGCCGCTGAAGTCCTGGATCGACAGTGCCCCGGTCGTGACATGCGCGGCGAGTGAACGGTAGCTGCCGTAGACCTTGGCCGCGCCGGTCGCCACGCTGACGCTGGCGGCCAGGCCCGGTGGCAGGGTGACGCGCAGGCCCTCCTGCGCGGAGTCGAGTTCCAACTGCCGCGGCAGCGCCGGCGTGAACGTCAGGACGAGAACCGCGCCCGACGCCCGCGAACGCACGGCGCCCTGGCGGGGGCCTGTGACGGTCCAGTTCCACGACACGCTGCCCGTCGGACCGGTTGCAAGCTGCACCGCACCGATCGAGGGCACGTCCACGACGACCTTGCGGATGCCTGGCGCCGGGGCGCTGCCGGACCCGCTGTAGAGCTTGCCTCCAGGTGCCGCGACGGTCAGTTGCGTCCATCTGGAGATGGCGGCGAAGGGCATTCTGAAGCCCACTGCGGGGCGCAGGGACAGGAAGAGCACCACCAGGACCGCGAGTGCCATGACGAAAGCTGCGATGCCGACCGCACGGCGCACGACGCTTCACTTCCCTTTGCCCTCTAGACCGCCCGGCACCGCTTGGGGTTTCATGGGGGCGCAAGCAATCCGGCCGTGGCAGGTGAAACCTTGGGTAGGCGATGACGGTCATGTTGGCAGAGACGGAGGTGTGGCCGTGGACGCGCGGCAGGCCTCGCTGGTCGCGCGGGCACGCCAGGGCGATACTGCGGCATTCGAGGCTCTCGTTCAGCCTCTCTGGCCGCAGGCCTACCGGTTGGCGCTGCACTTCCTGCAGGACCCCGGCCTGTCCGAGGATGTCGCGCAGGAGGCCTTGACGCGGGCTTGGTTGCGCATGTCGCAGCTGCGGGACGACGCGGCCTTCACCGGTTGGCTCTTGCGGATTGTCGCCAACCTTGCCCGCAATGCGCTCGGCAGGGCCAGGGAGACGCCACTCGCGGAAGTGCCCGAGGACAGGTCGAAGGCGGCGGACGATCCGCTCAGCGGCATCGCCCAGCGGGAACAGCGGCAAAGGCTGCTCGCGGCACTCGCCGCGTTGCGGCCGTCTGAGCGCCTGGCGGTCGAGCTCGTCCTGCGGGACGAACTCTCCTATCGTGAAGCCGCTCGGATCCTCGCCGTACCTACCGGAAGCGTCAAGACGCTCGTGCACAGGGCGCGCGCGAAGTTGCAGGCGGCACTCGACGAAGACCGGCCCAACGTGGAAGGAGGTGGCCTCCATGTCTACGGGGATGTCCGATAGGGAGCTTGGTGTCCTCCTGCGCACTCTGCCGGCGGTTCCCGTTCCAGCCATGCCGCGTCTCACGCTGCCACCGCGGCCGGTCGCGGTGCCCTCCGTTCCGGCTTGGCTGCTCTGGTTCGTCGGCGCCATAGGCCTTGGCGTTCTCCTGGCCGGTGGCATGGTTTCCTGGTGGCTGCTGCACGGCGGCATCGGCGTCCTGATCGGCGACCTGGCGGCGGTTTCCGTGCAAAGGCTGCCGCAGGTGGCGCAGGGCCTTGGCTTCCTCGACGCAGGGCTCGCGGGGATGCTTATCGCGCTCGTGCTGTCCATGAACTGGAGCGTGCCGGTCCGGACGCGGCGCTAGCGTCGGAGCGGAAGGAAATCTGCGGACAAGCGCGAATCGTCAGGGCCGAACGTCTCGAGTAGAGGGAGAGCGTCATGGCGAAGAAGAAGTTCGAGCGAACGAAGCCGCACGTGAACGTGGGGACGATCGGGCACATCGACCACGGCAAGACGACGCTGACGGCTGCGATCACGAAGGTTCTGGCGGCGGCGGGCGGGGCGGAGTTCGTGCCGTTCGACCAGATCGACAAGGCGCCGGAGGAGCGGGAGCGCGGCATCACGATCGCGACGGCGCACGTGGAGTACGAAACGGACAAGCGGCACTACGCGCACGTGGACTGCCCAGGGCACGCGGACTATGTGAAGAACATGATCACGGGCGCGGCGCAGATGGACGGCGCGATTCTGGTGGTGGCGGCGACGGACGGGCCGATGCCGCAGACGCGGGAGCACATTCTGCTGGCGCGTCAGGTTGGGGTGCCGAACATCGTGGTGTTCCTGAACAAGGCGGACATGGTGGACGACCCGGAGCTGCTCGAGCTGGTGGAGCTCGAGGTTCGGGAACTGCTGACGTCGTACCAGTTCCCCGGCGACGATGTGCCGGTGGTGGTGGGATCGGCGCTGAAGGCTCTGGAGTGCGGCTGCGGCAAGCGGGACTGCCCGCACTGCGGCAAGGTCTGGGAGCTGATGGACGCGGTGGACGAGTACGTGCCGACGCCGGTGCGCGACACCGACAAGCCGTTCCTGATGCCTGTGGAGGACGTGTTCACGATCACGGGCCGCGGCACGGTGGCGACGGGTCGCGTGGAGCGCGGCGCGGTGAAGGTCGGCGAGGAAGTCGAGATCGTCGGTCTGTCGGAGAAGGCGAAGAAGACGGTCGTGACTGGCGTCGAGATGTTCCGCAAGCTGCTGGACCAGGGCATCGCGGGCGACAACATCGGCTGCCTGCTGCGTGGTGTGGACAAGGACGAGATCGAGCGGGGCCAGGTGCTGGCGAAGCCGGGCTCGGTGAAGCCGCACACGAAGTTCAAGGGCGCCGTCGTGGTGCTGAGCAAGGAAGAAGGCGGCCGTCACACGCCGTTCTTCAACGGCTACCGGCCGCAGTTCTACTTCCGGACGACGGACGTGACGGGAGTCGTCACGTTGCCGGAGGGCGTCGAGATGGTGATGCCGGGCGACAACGTCGAGATGAGCATTGAGCTGATCAACTCGATCGCCATGGAGGAAGGCCTCCGCTTCGCCATCCGCGAAGGCGGCCGCACCGTCGCCGCCGGCGTCGTCACCTCGATCAGCCAGTAAGGA
>JAJZQO010000028.1 GCA_021847575.1 Bacillota bacterium
TGCGGGCGGACTGGGACCATGGAAGGGCAAGGCATGGCGCATCGGCACGATGGGTGATGGAGCGGACCTTGCCAAGGTGCACAGGACACTCGAGGCGATCGGGGCCGTCCTGCAACGGCGTGGTGTGGCTGCGGATTCCAAGGATGCGCTTGCGATCGCCGAGGCGCGGTGGCGGGAGCAGGACTGAGCGCCGAGTACGAACCAATGGGAGAGGACCACATGACCGAGCGAACCCGGATCTTTGCGCCGCTCATCACGCCCCGTGATGCTGCGGGCCGGCTCGACCTCGCGGGACTCGCCCGCAACGTCGAGCGCCTCAACGCTACACCTTTGGACGGCTACGTTCCTCTTGGCTCGTCCGGCGAGTACGTCTATCTCAGCCACAGCGAAAGGCTGGACGTCCTCCGGACGGTGCACGAGGCGGCACAAGGTCGGCCGGTGATCGCCCAGGTGGGTGGGGACGCGACGATGGATTCCTGCCGTCTCGCCGAGGCCGCGATGGACATCGGCGCTTCGGCGCTGCTTGCCGTAACGCCGCACTACTACACGCCGCAGCTTCGCGGGCCGGCACTAGTCGAGTACTACCGCGCCCTGGGCGCCATCGGCCCCGTGTACCTCTACCACATACCGTCCTACACGGGCGTAACCTTGGACGTGCGCGACGTCCTCGAGATCGGCGGGCTGTCCGGTGTCGCGGGGATGAAGGACTCGTCGGGCAGCGTCGCGATGATGGTCGAGGTTCTCTCGCAGCGCGGAGGGGACTTCCAGTATTTCGTGGGATCCGGCGGAGCTTTGCTGGCGGCTCTGTCCCACGGCGCCGACGGCACCATCGCGGCACTTGCAAACCTCTGTCCCGTGGAACTGCGGCGCATAGCGGATCTGTTCGCGGCGGGACAGGTGGCGGCGGCGGCGCGGTTGCAGGCGCCGCTATCGGTTCTCAATGCCCTGATCACCCGCGTCCATGGCATCCCGGGCTTGAAGTATGCGGCCAGTCGGCTGGGCTTTGCCGCCGGGGATCCGGTCAGTCCGCTGCAACCCCTGGGTGAGGGGCCGCGCGTCGCCATCGACGCGGCGATCGAGGCGGCAGAGGCAGCATTTCGGTAGATAGCAGTGGCTAGGAGTCTGCCTTGGCTGTCAGGTGGAGCCTGCCCGTCGAGCGCATCCGAAAAGGTGGTGCCTACATCAAGCTTGGCTGAGAGGGCGAAGAGCGCAACGGCTTTCGAGCCACTGCGGCTCCCTCTCACGTCGCGGTGGGTAGTGCCCCTCATGGCTTGCTGGTAAGTTGTTGGCCCTATAGTTCGCAACGCTTGAGTTGTTGCGCAACGTCGGAGTCGACTGGCCGGAGTTTCTACGCGAGGGACTGGAACAGTTTCTGCAGGCCGTGATCGTTTCCGGCCTTTCTGGAGTCGCGCAAGCGCAGCGAACGGGCCTTGGCCTCGGTGATCCAGGAGACCCGCATGCTCGGGGTGATCACGCGCAAGTTGGATGGGCCTGTCCAAGGGCATGACGGGCATCAGCAAGAGCGAGGTGTTCCGGATCGCCAAGGAACTCGACGCGAGGGCCGAGACCTTCCGGCAGCGACGACAGGGCGCCGGTGGTGGCGATCGGGTGCGCAGCGCCGGCGAGCGGGAGGTGCTCGGCTGCGACATCGGTCTGAGGAAGGACGCACCATTGCTGGACCGAGTTCCTGCGCGGTCTCAAGCGCCGCGGTGCGGGTGGACTGCCCTTAATGGCAGGGGACGCCGATAAACGCTTCGGCGCAAAGCAAGGCCGCTCAAGTCCATAACTGAGCGGCCGACGGCGATAACCAGCGGAACTGGACTGCGAGTAAGCAGCATAAGCCGAGTTCTGTCGAGGATGATCATTTATCTGCGATGCCAGTCGCCTGGCATCTCTAGCGACCGTACCCGGAAGGTCGGCGGGCAGCGTCATGCCTTCCCTATTTGGTCTTGCTGCAGATGGGGTTTGCCTGGCAGCCCGGTCACCCGGACCCCGGTGGTCTCTTACACCACCTTTTCACCCTTACCCTTGCGGGCGGTATGTCTCTGTGGCACTTTCCTTGAGGTCGCCCTCACTGGGTGTTACCCAGCATCCTGCCCTGCGCAGCTCGGACTTTCCTCAGGCCTGAAGGCCCGCGATCATCTGGCTTACTCGCAAAACTAAACGATAGTCGCATGACTGTGCCTATGCAAGTGAAGTTACTTGTTGCGCTGCCGATCGATGGAGATATTCGCAAGTTCGCCCGGACGCCGGCTGGCGTCGCGGGGCAGCAGTTGCACCGACCAGCGGCGAAAATGCAGGAGAAGTCTGCGCGCTTCGATCAAGAGCGGCTGCAGGCCGCCCTGCCGCACTTCCTGTGCTCCCGTGACCTGACGCACGACAAGGTCCGACGCGGACTGCACGTGCACTTCCTGCGCCCCGAGAACCGCCGCGGAGCGCAGGGCCTCGATCAGCGCGGAGTAGGCCGCCACGTGCTCCGTCGTCGTGCCGATGAAGCGGCCGAACTCCTTCACCACTTTGCCATCGCTGTCCGCGATGACCACGCCGATGCCGGCCTCGCCGGGGTTGCCACGCGCGGCTGCGTCGGTGTGGATCAGCAGCGAGCGATATTCCCTGGATTCCTGTAGCTCCGCCACACCAATCCCTCCGAGGCATCACGGACTGGAACCGAAGCCACCTGGCGCAGGCGACGGGCGAGGTGCCGCATGGCACACCGCTCGAGATCGTGCAGTTCGACGATATGGACGCCGCTGCGGTGCAGCGTCTCGGCAACATGGGGCGGCATGTGCCGCGCGATCACCAGATCTGGGTCGCTGGCCGCGAGCACGCGCGGGACCTTCGTCCTGCCGACTATGGCCACCCTGCGCACGATACGTCCGGCTGCGCCGTCGCAGACGAACATCGCATTCGATTCGCTCGCGGCAAGCACCTGCTGCAAAACCGCATCGAGCGGGGCGGGTTCGATGTCCGCCAGCCGCAAGGCGCCGTACGTCGGGTCGGGGTTGCGGAGCTCCAAGAGGTCGTAGGCGATTTCCTCGTAGGGATGCGCAAGGCGCATCGCAGCGAGGATCGCCCGCTCCGCGTAGGGTGGGTAGACCGCTTCGAGCCGGGCTTCCGCCACCCTTGCGAGCTCTCCTTCGCCGCCGAGGAAGGGACGCGCGCCCGCACCGGGCCGGAACGTGCCTTCGCCGTGCACCGCGAACGTGCAGTCGGAGTAGTGCCCGATCCTGCCGGCCCCGGCCGATGTCAGCGCCGCCCGCAACTCCTCGAGATGCGTTTCGGGCACGAACACGGTGAGCTTGCGCAGTTTTGCCCTGCCCCAGCCGACAGGCACTTCGCGCCGCGCCCCGAGCCCGTGCAGGATGTGCGCGAGCAGGCCGTCGGGGTGGGCGAGGGCGCTCTCCTTGACGGCGATCGCCGGACCGAGTTCGGCCTTCGGCACGATGACGAGCGTCCCGCGTCCTGGGTCTGCCGGCTCCACCGTCGCGACGAGAAGCTCGTCGCAAGTCTCCGGCAGGCGTCCGACGACGGCCAGGTCGCCAAGGGCGTCGTGCATGTGCGGCTGTAGCGCCCCGAGGACCTCAGTTGTCCGCATTCTCCTCCGCCTCCAAGGCCGCGATCTCCCCCAGGATGATTCCCCGCTCGGCCTCCCCCGCGAAGCGCAGCCGGGCGGCGAGCAGCTGGCGCTCGCGCTCGACCACCATGCCGAAGCCCTGCGGGCGCGTGTGCCTGAGCACGGGGCCGAGCATCGCGTCGAGCGCTGTGAGCGGCGGCCCCTCGCCCTCGGCTGCCACGATCAGCGGGTAGGGCCGCCCGGCCTGCAGGACGAGGCGCTCGTCGCGGATCGCGAGTCCGCGCTCGGCGAGGCCCAGGCGCAGGGCGGCGGTGGCCTGCATCGGTCCCAGGACGAAGACGGCGCGGGGAAAGCTGTGGGCGAGTTCGAGAATCCTCAGGATCGTTCTGCCGCCCATGCCGAGCACCGCCACGCCGTCCAGCGGCTCGCCGGTCAGCGGGGCAAGCCCGTCGCCTCGGCGCAGCGTCAGTTTCTGGATGCCGGAGCAGGCCGCGGCAAGACGCCCGAACGGACCCTCGCCATACTCTGTGGCAAAGACCTGGCAGACCCCTGCCCGCTCCGCCAGGCGCCGCGCCAGGAGCCCGTCGCCCGCGCCGACGTCGGCGAGCACGCCGCCATTTGGCATCAAGCCGAGGGCGCACTCGAGTCTCGAGCCGGGCATCGGGGCACCTCGCTTGCATGAGATTGCGGCGGCCACCGCAGGATACTTGCAGAACGACAAGAGGGGGTTGGCTGGACTTGGCGCAGCTTACTGAATCGTTCCAGCGCTTCGAGAAGGAACTCGAAAAGAAGCTCGACGTCGCGAAGGGGATGGGCCTCTCCAAGGAGCACATCGACGTGTCGGCGAAGCGGCTCGGCGACTGGCTCGTGAAGGAGACGAGCCCGCAGTCGCCGGAGCAGGTGCTCCTCAAGCAGATGTGGGAGAACTCCACCGACGACGAGCGCCACGCGATGAGCTCCGTGCTCCACAAGATGATCGAGCGCACCGTCCACTGAACGAGAGTCAGCCAGGAAGGCCCCTCCCGCCGCACGGGAGGGGCCTTCCCGGTTTCAGACGACCGCGTCCTCCCGCAGGAGCCGCCCTTCGCCGAAGCGGCGCGCGTCGAGACCTGTCACGTCAACCGATCTCGCCTCGCCATGCCCGATCATCTCCGCCAGGGCCAGACCCGCGGCAGGACCCTGCATCATGCCGTGGCCAGAGAAGCCCGCGATCACGTAGAACCCCGCGAGATCCGGGTGCGGTCCGATGATCGCGTTGTCGTCCGGCGTCACCTCGTAGAGTCCGCACCAGCCGCTTTCGAGATGCAGCCGCTCGAGCATCGGCACGCGCGTCGCGAGGTCGGGCCAGACCGCCTCCTGGAAGAGATCGCGGTTCCAGTCCCAGACGAAGTCCTTGGGGTCTTCGGGGAAGGACTTGCCGCAGAGCACGCGGCCGCCGGCCTCCGGCCGGAAGTAGAAGCCACTCGGATCCACGACGAGCGGGTAGTGGCCAAAGCGATCCTCAGGCACCCCGAAGACCCAGATCTGGCGCGCTGTCGGCTCGACAGGCACGTCGACGCCGGCCAGCCGGCCCACTGCGCCCGCCCACGCGCCGGCGGCGTCGACGATGATCGGTGCCGTGACGCGCACGCTTTCGCTGCGCACGGCCGCCGCGCGCCCGTTCGAAGTTTCGATGGCGACGGCCTGCTCGGGCACGAAGCGCACCCCGAGTTCACGCGCCTTGTCGGTGAAGCCGCGCATCACCTGGTAGGGATCGAGGAAACCCGCCTCGACGCCGAAGATGCCGCCCGTGAGGTCCGAGACGTCCATTTCGGGGTAGCGCTTTTGCACCTCCGGCACACTCAGCCGCTGGAGCGCGACGCCCTGCGCCTCCTGGAAGTCGGCGCGCCGCGAGAGCATCTCTTCGTTCGCCGCATCCAGCAGGAAGAGATAGCCGTTCTCCCGGAAGCCGACATCCGGTCCAGGGCCCTGCCTGGTCGCGGTCAGCTCGGCGAAGCGCCTGTAGAACCCTACGCTCCAGCGCGCGAGGGCGATGTTCGCCGCCGACGAGAAGAGCTGGCGGATGCCGCCGGCCGAGAGGCCGGTGGAGGAGTGCATGTGGAGCGGATCCTGCTCGAACACGACGACATGCTCAGCCAGGTTCAGGTTTCTCAAGTGATACGCGACCGAAGGCCCCATCACGCCGCCGCCGACAATCGCGACGTCGGCACACACTTCCTCCAGGGTGATCCCTCCCGATGAAGTTGGCATAACACGGACAGCGCGCCAAGTAAACCTGTCGATGGGGCCGTCCGTCCATGTCCGCGCTCGCAGCCGGCAGGGATTCGGCCTGCGGAGGCGAACACCGCCTCCATTGGTCGACCATGGTCGACCGGCAAAGAGGGGGCGAGCCAAATTCGGCGCCTGACGGAGAAGCCCGCGTACCGACGGGTTGCGGAAGAGATCGAGGCGATGCTCGAGCGGGGCGAGATCGCGCCGGGCGATGCGCTCCTGCCGGAGCGCAAGCTCGGGGAGATGTTCGGCGCGAGCCGCACCGCCGTGCGCGAGGCCTTGGCGTCGCTGGCCGGAGCCGGCGCGATCGATCTGACGGGGCAGGGTGCCGTGGTGCGGCGCCGGGACGTCCAGACGGTCTCGGGGGCGTTCGGCGCGCTGCTCGCGCACGAACAGGCCGACGTGCTGGAACTGCTGGAGACCCGCGAGATCATCGAGTCGCAGGCGGCCAGGCTCGCAGCCGAGAGGTGCACGATGGCGGATCTGCACCGGATGAGCCTCTACGCTACGGAGGTGGACGAAGCCATCGCCCAGCGCGCCGACGCGACCGATCCCGATACCAACCTCCATGTGGCGCTCGTGGCGGCCGCCGGCAACAGGACACTTGAGCAGGTCTCCTCGGTGCTCGAGGGAGCGATGCGACGTCTCTACCGTCCCACGCGGCGCATCATGCTGCTGGACGTGGAGCTCGCGGACGCGTTCCGAGACGAGCACTGGGGTCTCATCGACGCACTGCGCCGGCGCGACGGCCAGACGGCCGAGAGTCTGATCCGCAGCCACATCGCCCGCGCCAGAGAGTTCACCCGCCGCTCCCTCGCGTCCGAGGGCGGCAGGGAGGAGGGATAGCCGGTGGGTTACCTGCGTGAGGCCCCGAACGACTGGGAACCGCTGCGCCTGACCGCGGAGGACGGCAAGCCGCTGCCCGAGGTGCAGCTGCCGTCCGCCGAGACGGCGCTCGAGATCTTCCGCTGGATGGTCTTCGGCCGGATCTTCGATCAGCGCATGCTCAGCCTGCAGCGGCAGGGCCGCATCGGCACGATCGGCTCGATCCGCGGCCAGGAGGCGAGCGCGGCCGGTCTCGGCGTCGCGCTACGCCAGGAGGACTGGCTCGCCGGATCGTACCGCGAACTGCTCACCTACCTCGTGCACGGCGTGCCCGCGGAGGCACTGATCACGCTCTACCGCGGCGGCGTGCCGGGTCCGTTCCCCGCAGGCGTCCGGGCGCTCCCCGTGCAGATCGTGATCGGTGCCCAGATGCCCCAGGCCGCGGGGCTCGGGCTCGCACTCAAGCTGCGGCAGGAGCCGGCCGCCGTCGTCGCTTGCTGCGGCGACGGCGCCACGAGCGAGGGCGACTTCCACGAAGGCGTGAACTTCGCCGGTGCCCACGGCCTGCCGGTCGTGTTCTTCGTGCAGAACAACGGCTGGGCCATCAGCGTGCCGCGCGCGCGCCAGACCGCAAGCGCCACCATCGCGCAGAAGGGCTTCGCCTACGGCATGCCCGCGGCGCTTGTGGACGGCAACGACCCCCTCGCCGTGTACGAGGTCTGCCGCGAGGCGCTCGAGAGGGCGCGCGCCGGCGGCGGCCCGTCCTTCGTCGAGGCCGTGACCTACCGCCTGGGACCCCACACCACGTCGGACGACCCGACGCGCTACCGTCCGGACAGCGAGGTGCAGGCGCACGAGGGGCGGGACCCCCTGCCGCGCATGCGCCGCTACCTCGAGGCGGCAGGCATCTACCCGGACGGCCTGCAGGAGCAGCTCGAGGAGGAGGCGCGCACAGTGCTGGGCGAGGCGGTCGCCGCGGCCGAGTTGAGGCCGCCCGTGACGCCCGAGCAGATGTTCGACCTGACCTGGGCCAAGGAGACGCCCCAGGCGCAGCGCGACAGGGAGCGCAGCATCGCGGAGCTCAGGGAGGTGGGGGAGCTGTGAAGGCCAACCTTGTCGAGGCGGTCCAGGACGGCCTGCGCATCGCCCTCCGGGAGGATCCGGACTGCCTTGTGCTGGGCGAGGACGTCGGCCGCAACGGCGGCGTCTTCCGGGCGACCGACGGGCTGCAGCAGGAGTTCGGCGACCAGCGGGTGCTCGACACGCCGCTCGCCGAGTCGAGCATCGCCGGGGTGGGCCTGGGACTCGCGGCGGCGGGCATGCACCCCGTCTGCGAGATCCAGTTCGCCGGCTTTCTCTACATCACGATGAACCAGATCGGCTCGCAGGTGGCAAGGCTCAGGATGCGCACAGGCGGCGGGCTCAAGGCGCAGATGGTCATCCGCGCCCCCTACGGCGGCAACGTGCGCACCCCTGACCTGCATTCGGACTCCTTCGAGGCGCTCTACGCCCATACGCCGGGCATCAAGGTGGTGCTGCCGGCCACGGCCTACGCCGCGAAGGGCCTGCTGCTCGCCGCGATCGAGGACCCGGATCCCGTGCTGTTCCTCGAGCCGATGCGCATCTACCGCGGTTTCCGCGAGGAGATCCCCGAAGGGCGCTACACCGTGCCGCTCGGCCAGGCGCGGGTCGCGCGCGAGGGCACGGACGTGACGATCGTAGCGTACGGCGCGGAGGTCTCGACGGCGCTCGAGGCGGCGGAGGCGCTCCAGATGGAGCACATCGAGGCCGAGGTGATCGATCTGCAGACCGTCGCGCCGCTCGACGCGGAGACGGTCATCGGCTCCGTGCGCAAGACCGGCCGCGCCGTGGTTGTGCACGAGGCGGCGCGCCCGGTGGGGGTCGGCGCCGAAGTCGTCGCGCGCATCCAGGAGGAGGCGTTCTACTCGCTCGAGGCCCCGGTGGAGCGCGTCACCGGCTGGCCGACCCCATATCCCTTCGTGCAGGCGGAAGGCCTCTACGTGCCAAGCATGGCGCGCATCGCAGCAGCCGTCCGCCGCACGCTCTCGGCCTGAGGAGGCGACCAATGGAATTCAAGCTCGCCGACATCGGCGAAGGCATGCAGGAGGCGGAGATCCTGCACTGGCTGGTGCAGGAGGGGCAGGCGGTCAAGGAGGACCAGCCGCTCCTCGAGGTCCAGACCGACAAGGTGACGGCGGAACTGCCGTCGCCATGGAACGGGGTGGTCGCCCGCCGGCTCAAGGCGGAGGGCGACATCGTCCGCGTGGGCGAGACGCTGCTCGAGATCGAGGTAGGGGGAGAGGCCCCCGCGCCGGCCCAGGCTGCTGCGGCGAGTCGGCCAAGCCCCGCGGCCAGGCCGGAGGGGCCGCCTGCGGCGGCCAGGGCCCCTAGCGGCCGCGTGCTCGCGTCGCCCGCGACGCGCAGGCGGGCGCGCGAGTGGGGCATCGACATCCAGGCGGTGCAGGGCACGGGACCGGCGGGCCGCGTCACGACCGGGGATCTCGAGCGCCAGCGCCTGGGGGCGGCCGCAGCGCTCCCCGCCCAGGCGAGCGCGGCGGCGGCCGCGCCGCGCTCGAGCGGTCCGGCGCCGGCCATCGCGCAGATCGCGGAGCGGCAGCCGCTGCAGGGCCTGAGGCGCGCGATCGCGCGCAACATGGCGGAGAGCCACCGCGACATCCCGACGGCGGCGCAGCTCGACGACTGCGACGTCACGGAGCTCTGGGAACTGCGCCGGCGGTGGAACCGGGAACTCGCCGCGATGGGCACGGACGAGCACCTGACCATGCTGCCCTTCCTGCTGAAGGCCGCGGCCGTCGCCATCAGGCGCCATCCCGACGTGGGCGTGCGCTTCGATTCCGAGCGCCAGGAGATCGTGCGGCAGAAGGAACTCAACATCGGCATCGCCGTCGACACGCCAGACGGCCTGATCGTGCCCGTCGTGCGCGACGTGGACCGCCTGGGCCTGCGGGCGCTCGCGCGGGAGATCGTCCGCCTCTCGTCCGCTGCGCGCTCGCGCAGCCTCGTGCAGTCCGAAACCGAGGGCGGCGTCTTCAGCGTCACGAACCACGGCGCCGTCGGCGGCATCTACGGGCTGCCGATCGTGCGCCGGCCCGAGGTGGCGATCCTCGGCCTCGGCCGCGTGCGCGAGGAGCCCGTCGTGCTGGAGGGCCAGCTCGCGGTGCGCAGGATCCTGCACTTCAGCATCGCCTTCGACCACCGCGTGCTGGACGGCGCCGATGTCGGCCGCTTCGCCCTGACGCTGCGCGATCTCCTCGAGCACCCGGACCGGCTGCTCCTGGAGGTGCAGTGATGGTCGTCGGCGAGATCGTCCACCACTCGGACCTCCTGGTGATCGGCGGCGGCCCAGGCGGCTACGTCGCGGCGCTGCACGCGGCAGGCCTCGGCCTCGACGTCACGCTCGTGGAGCGGCACCGCCTCGGCGGCGTCTGCCTGCAGCACGGCTGCATCCCGTCGAAGGCCTGGATTTCCGCTGCGGCCGACTACCACCGGGCGCAGGGGCTCGCGGAGCTCGGCCTGCCGCTCGAGCGGGGCGAGCCCGACATCCGGCGCCTGCGCGACTTCACGCGCCAGACCGTCGAGCGCCTGACCAACGGGGTCGCCACGCTGCTCAAGGCGCGGCACGTCCACGTGGTGCAGGGCACGGCGCGCCTGATCGGTCCGACCAGTGCCGAGGTGGAGGGGCCGGAGGGCCGGCAGATCCACCACTTCCGGCATGCCATCCTGGCGACGGGCTCGCGGGCCCTCGAGCCGGAGGGGCTCAAGGCGGACCAAAAGCAGGTCATCCTGCCGCGGGGCTTCTTCGAGCTCGAGGCGCTGCCGGACCACCTCGTCATCGTGGGCGCCGGCTACATCGGCGTCGAGCTCGGCATGGCGGCGGCGCGCCTCGGCGGGCGCGTGACGATGATCGAGGCCCTGCCGCGCGCTCTCTCGGGTCTCTCGCCCTCTCTCGTCGAGCCGGTGCTGCGCCGCATGAAGCAGCTCGGCATCGAGCTCAGGCTCGGGGCGCGGATCGAGTCCGTGCAGCGCGGCGCGGGCGGGGTAGGGCTGTCGCTCGCCGTGGAGGGCGGCAAGGCGGAGGTCTCGGGCGACGTGGTGCTCCTTGCGGTGGGACGCCGTCCCAACGTCGAGGAGATCGGTCTCGAGGCGGTCGGGCTGCCGGCCGAGGGCTTCATCGCCGTCGACGAGCAGCTGCGCACCGCGCTGCCCAGCATCCTCGCCGTCGGCGACGTCACGGGCCCGCCGCTCCTGGCGCATCGCGCCGAGGCGCAGGGGCGCGTCGCGGCGGAGGTGGCGGCGGGACGGCCGGCCGCCTTCGCGCCGCAGGCGATGCCCGCCGTCGTCTACTCGGACCCCGAGATCGCCGTCGCGGGCCTGAGCTTCGAGCAGGCCGAGGCCCTGGGCCACAAGGTGGCGCGCGGGCGCTTCCCGCTGCGGGCGCTAGGTCGCGCGCTCGCGGGCCGCGCCGGCGACGGCTTCGCGGAGGTCTACGCCGACGAGGCGAGCGGCGTGCTGCTCGGCGGGGCGATCGTCGGCGAGCATGCCTCGGACCTCGTCTCCGAGCTCGTCTTGGCGCTCGAGATGGGTGCCACGCTCGAGGACATCGCCGACACGGTCCACCCGCACCCGACGTTCTCCGAGGCTTGGGGCGAGGCAGCCCTCGCGGGCCTCGGCCAGCCGCTCCACACAGTGCGCCAGGAGGGATCGCCATGGGTCTGAGATCGCCCGAGGAGTATGTTGCGAGCCTGCGCGACGGCAGGCGTGTCATGTTCCGCGGTGCCTGGGTGCCCGACGTCACCGAGCATGCCGTGCTGCGCAAGGCGATCGACCACGCCGCGATCGACTACCGCCTCGGCGAGGAGGCGGCGACGCGGGACCTCTTCACCGCCCAGGCGGACGGTGAGCCGATCAGCCGGTTCTACAAGGTGCCCGAGAGCGCGGACGACCTGCTGCTGCGCATGCGGGCGATCGAGACGGCCACTTTCGAGGGTCGCACGGTGGTGACGCTGATCCACGAGATCGGCACGGACGCCATCTTCGCCCTGCTGCGCGTAGCCAAAGCGATGGACAGGGCCCTCGGCACGGGCTACCTGCCGCGCGTCGAGGCGCTGCTGCGCCAGGCGCGGCACGAGGACTGGGCGCTCGCCGTCGCCCAGACGGACAGCAAGGGCGACAGGGCGAAGGGTCCTGCGGGACAGGTGGATCCCGACCAGTACCTGCGCATCGTGGAGCGCAGGCCGGACGGCATCGTGGTGCGGGGCGCTAAGCTGCACACATCCGTCTCGGTCAACGCGAACGCGATGATCGTCCTGCCGACCCGCGCCATGCGCGCGGGCGAGGAGGACTACGCCGTGAGCTTCTGGCTGCCCATCGCGAGCGAGGGCCTGAAGCTCGTCGCGAGCCCCTACCTCTCCGGCCGGCGCAGCCCTGTCGAGCACCCGCTCTCGGCCGAGCACAAGATGGTCGAGAGCTTCACCTGGTTCGACGACGTCTTCGTGCCCTGGGAACAGGTCTTCCTGGCGGGAGAGGTCGAGTACGCGGGGCCGCTCGCGCTCGGCTTCGTCGACTTCCACCGCTTCACGGCCGTCAGCTACAAGCTGCCGCTCGTCGACCTGCTCGTGGGGTCGGCCGGCCTGCTGGCGCAGCTGAACGGCATCGCCGGCGCCGGCCACGTGCGGGACAAGCTGGGCAGCCTCGCGATGTACGCGGCGACGGTGCGGCGCCTGCTCGAGGCGTCGGCCCTGCTCGGCGCCATGGAGGAGCCGGGCGTCTTCGTGCCCGACACGCTGACGGTCAACACGGCCAAGTACCACTTCGCCCACGGCTTCCACGAAGCGCTGCGCGACGTGCAGGACATCGCCGGCGGGCTGCTGGTGACCGCTCCCGCCTGGGACGACTTCACCTCCGACGACATCGGCCCGGCGCTGCGCAAGTACCTGCAAGGGGCCAAGGGCACGGCCGAGGAGCGCCTGCGGGCGCTGTACCTCGTCACGGACCTGGCGGTGTCGGATCTCTCGGGCTACCACGAGGTGCTCGCCGTCCACGCCGAGGGCTCGCTCGAGGCGGAGAAGCTCGCGGCGACGCGCCATTTCGATCTGGCAGGCAAGATCCGGCAGGCGCGCCACCTGGCCGGCATCGCCGAGTGACCGAGGTCCCCCAGCCGAAGGAGGCAGGATGATGGAGAGCAGCATCTTCCAGTACATGGAGCGCTACGACTACGAGAACGTCTTCCTCTGCCAGAACAAGTCGGTCGGACTCAAGGCCGTGGTCGCGATCCACGACACGACGCTCGGCCCGGCCACCGGCGGCTGCCGGATGTGGACCTACGCGCAGGAGGGCGACGCGATCGAGGACGCCATGCGGCTAGCCCGCGGCATGACGTACAAGTACGCCGCCGCAGGCGTCAACCTGGGCGGCGGCAAGGTCGTGATCATGGGCGACCCCCGCACGGACCGCACGGAGGAGCTCTTCCGCAGCCTCGGGCGCTTCATCCACCGGCTCGGCGGCCTCTACATCACGGGCGAGGACGTCGGCACCACCTTGCGCGAGATGGAGTGGATGCGCATGGAGACGCCGTACGTGGTGACGCTGCCGGCCGCCTGGGGCGGGGCGGGGCCGATCTCCGGCGCCACGGCGCTCGGCGTCGTGGAGGCGATGGAGGCGGCCTGCGAGCAGGCGTTCGGCACGCCGGACCTCAGAGGCCGCTCGGTGGCCGTGCAGGGCCTGGGCGCGGTCGGCTACGAGGCGGTGCGCATCCTGACAGAGCGCGGCGCCAGGGTGATCGCCGGCGACATCGATCAGGACAAGGTGCGGCGCGTCGTCGACCAGTTCCATGTCGAGGCGGTCGCCGACCCGAACGCCATGGCCACGATGGACGTCGACGTCTATTGCCCCTGCGCGCTCGGCGCGACCCTGAACGACGACACCGTGCCGAACCTCAGGTGCCGCGTCGTGGCCGGTTCCGCCAACAACCAGCTGCAGGCCGAGCGCCACGGCGATGAGCTGCACCGGCGGGGCATCTGGTATGCCCCGGACTATGTCGCGAACGCCGGCGGCACGATCTTCGACACCGACCGGCTGCTGCCCGGCGGCATGCAGCCCGAGCGCGCCATGGGCAACGTGCGGCGGATCGGCGAGACGATGCGCCGGGTGTTCGCGCTGGCGAAGGCGGAGGGGATCCCCACGTACCTCGCCGCCGACCGCTACGCCGAGCAGCGCATCGCCCAGGTCGCGAAGAGCCAGGCCCTGCGCAAGTCGTCCGACGTGCGCATGGGCTAGTCGCCAAAGCGGAAAGGGGGAGAGACCGGCATGGGTCGTCTCGAGCAAAGGGTGGCGGTGGTGACCGGTTCGAGCACGGGGATCGGCCGGGCGATCGCTGAGCGGTACGCGCGCGAGGGCGCCAGGATCGTCGTCAACTCGCGCAGCGCCGAGCGCGCGGCGCAGGCGGCCGCGGAGATGCGCGCGAAGGGCTGGGAGGTCACGGCGGCGGCGGGCGACATCTCGCGGCCAGAGGAGGCGCAGCGGCTGGCGGAGGTGGCCGTCAAGGCCTACGGGGGCCTCGACATCTGGGTCAACAACGCCGGCATCAACGCGATCGGCCCGTCGCTCACCCTCGACTTCAAGGACTTCATGCGGGTCCTCGAGGTCAACCTGGCAGGCGTCTTCGCAGGCTCGCAGGCCGCGGCGCGCGTCATGCTGCCCAAGGGCCAAGGGGTGATCATCCAGATCGGCTCGATCTTCGGCGAGGTCGGCATGCCGCAGCGCGCCGCCTACTGTTCCGCGAAGCACGGTTTGATCGGCCTGACGAAGGTCCTGTCGAACGAATGGGCGGGCAGGGGCGTGCGCGTCGTCTGCCTCGATCCGGCCTATATCCGCACGGACCTCGACGTGCAGGACCAGAGCACGGGCGACTACAGCGACCGCGACGTCGAGCGCCGCACGCCGATGGGGCGCTACGGCACGCTCGAGGAGGTGGCGGGCGCCGCGCTCTTCCTGGCGTCGGACGACGCGAGCTACATCTCGGGCAGCCACCTGACCGTCGACGGCGGTTGGATGGCCTACGGCGGCTGGTAGCGCGGCTTGGGCCCTCTGGCGCCTAAATACCACGCGGCGCGTAGAAGGAGAACGCTTCAGCGCACAGAATTAGCCTTTCCACGACCCTGTAGACCATGGTACGCCATGGGACCCGCGCGGCACCCCCGGGGGAGCCGCAATGGTTGCAGCCTTCAATAGGGAGGTCATGTCGGTGAGAATCAGGAGTTCCTGGCTCGTGGCCGCGCTGACGGGCGCATCGATGCTGCTCGCGGCGTCTCCGGTGGCTTCTGGGGTGGCGTCCGCCGCCAAGAGTCCGATCAAGATCGGTGTCACGGTACCGCTGTCGGGCAGCTACGCGAGTGCCGGTATCGACATCCTGAACGGCGCCAAGCTGGCCGTCGCCAAGATCAACGGCCAGGGCGGCGTGCTGGGTCACCCCATCCAGCTGATCCCGGCGGACGACGCCTGCGACGCCCAGACCGCGGCCCAGGCCGCGCAGAACCTGGTGGCGCAGGGCGTGGTGGCGGTGGCCGGCGGCTACTGCTCGAGCGCCTCCCTGCCCGAGTCGAAGGTCTTCCACGCGCAGGGCGACCTGCCGTTCGTGCTTGACGCCTCGACGAACCCGCAGCTGACCGAGCAGGGCTACAACGACATCTTCCGCACGATCGGCCGCGACGACGAGCAGGGACCGTTCGCCGCGAACTTCATCGCGAACTTCCTGCACGCCAAGAAGGTCGTCGTGCTGGACGACAACTCGACCTACGCGGTCGGCCTGCAGCAGGACACGGTCAAGGCGCTCAAGAAGCTGCACGTCAACGTGACGGTGGAGCACCTGACGCCAGGCCAGAGCGACTACACGTCGGTCCTGACGCAGATCAACCAGCTCCACCCGCAGGTCCTCTACTACACCGGCTACTACACCGAGATGGGCCTCCTGCTCAAGCAGGCCCGCCAGCTCAACTACAAGTTCACGATGATCGGCGGCGACGCCACCAACGACCCGACCGTGCTCAAGACGGCCGGCGCGGCGGCGAACGGCTTCATGATCACCACGGCCCCGCTCGCCCAGTTCCTCGGCACGGCGTCGGGCTACCTGCAGAAGTACCACCAGCGCTTCCACGCGGCCCCCGGACCGTACTCGGTCTACGAGTACGACGCGATCCAGGTGCTGGCGCAGGCGATGAAGAACGCCCACTCGACGAAGCCCAAGGCAGTCGACGCGGCGCTGCTCAAGATCAAGAACTTCCGCGGACTCACCGGACGCTTCAGCTTCACAAGGCAGGGCGACCGCACGCCGGCCGTCTACATCACCCTCAAGGTCCTGAAGGGCAAGTTCACGGCGTTCGAGGAGCTCAACCCGGCCGGCAAGTGGGTGCCGGTGCCCCGGTAAAAGCAAGCGGCGCCCCGGCCTCGCCGGGGCGCTCCGGCGCACGGGGCGGTGGGCGGCGGCGCCAGGCTGGCCGCCCACCCCTTGTTGCCCGGGGACCCCGGCTCTCCAAGACCGCAAGGGGGCGCACTCCGTGAGCGTGTTCGTCCAGTACCTCGTCAATGGGCTGACAATCGGCTCGTTCTACGCCCTGGTCGCCCTCGGCTACACGATGATCTACGGGATCATCCGCCTGATCAACTTCGCCCACGGCGACCTCTTCATGGTCGGCGCGTTCGCGGGCTGGTTTGTCGTAGGGATCGCGGCGGGCATGCACCTGCCGGTGGCGGTGCAGCTCCTGCTGGCGCTTCTGATCGCCATGCTGGCGGTCGGGCTACTCGCGATGGGCATCGAACGCGTCGCCTACCAGCCCTTGCTCAAGGCATCGCGCCTCTCGATCCTGATCACCGCCCTTGGCGTGTCGCTGGCGCTCGAGAACGGCGCGATGATCGCCTTCGGAGCCGGCTTCGACACCTTTCCGCCCAACATTTTGCCGCTCTCGGGTTTCCAGTTCCTCGGCGCGCAGGTCGGCGACGTGCAGCTCGCCATGTTCGTGCTCTCCGTCGTGCTGATGGTCGGGCTCTACCTCTTCGTCCAGTACACGCCGGTCGGCACCGCGATGCGCGCCCTCTCCTTCGACCAGGACGCGGCTCGCCTGATGGGCATCAACGTCGAGGGCGTGGTGCTGATCACCTTCCTGCTCGGCGGTTCGCTCGCGGCCGCGTCGGGCGTGATGATGGGCCTGTACTACACCCAGATCAACTTCATGATGGGCTTCCTGATGGGTCTGCGGGCGTTCACGGCCGCGGTGCTCGGCGGCATCGGCAACATCCCCGGGGCGATGGTGGGCGGCCTGCTCATCGGGGTGCTCCAATCGCTCGCGGCCGGCTACATCTCCTCGCAGTGGCAGGACGTGATCGTGTTCGCGGTCCTGATCCTCGTGCTCGTGTTCAAGCCGACAGGCATCTTCGGCGAGCGCGTCGTCGAGAGGATGTGACGTGGTGGCCACACGCCTTGGCCCCGCACAGTCGCTCATAACGCGCTACGGCCCTTTCGTCGTCCTGCTGCTGGCCCTCGCCTTCCCGCTCGGGGTGAACGCCTACTGGGTCACGGTCGGCATCGGCATCCTGACCTTCGCCATGCTCGGCCTCGGGCTCAACCTGGTCGTCGGCTACGCCGGCCTCCTGGACCTCGGCTACGCGGCGTTCTACGCCATCGGGGCCTACACGACCGCCCTTCTGACGACCGTCTTCCACATGTCGTTCTGGGCGACGCTGCCATTCGCGGTGATCTTCTCGGCCCTCGCCGGCGTGATCGTCGGCTATCCGACGCTGCGGCTCAGAAGCGACTATCTCGCCATCGTCACCCTCGGCTTCGGCGAGATCGTGCGCATCACCGCGACGAACCTCGGCTTCACCGGCGGTCCGAACGGCATCTACGGCATCCCGTCGCCGTCCCTGTTCGGCTTCCAGTTCTTCAGCCAGAATTCGCAGTACTACCTCGCGCTCGCGTTCGTCCTGTTCGTCCTGTTCTTCACGCGCCAACTGGCGCACTCGCGCCTCGGGCGCGCGTGGCTGTCGCTGCGCGAAGACGAGTCCGCATCCGAGGCGGTGGGCGTGCCGTCGGTGCGCGTGAAGCTCTGGGCCTACGTCTTCGGCGCCATCTTCGGCGGCCTTGCCGGCGCCTTCTTCGCCGCCCGCCTCACGGCGATCTCGCCGGACAGCTTCACCTACACGCAGTCGATCAACATCCTGATGGTGGTCGTGCTGGGCGGCATGGCGAGCTTCCCCGGCGTCCTCCTCGGCGCGGCGGTGGTGATCGGCCTGCCGGAAATGCTGCGCTTCATGCAGATCTGGCGCCTGTTCGTGTTCGCGATCGGCCTGATCGTGCTGATGCTGCTGCGCCCGCAGGGCATCTGGCCCGCCGCGAGCCGCAAGGAGAATCCGTTCGGGCCCGGCCAGGCAGGGAAACTCGGCCCACCGCTGCCGCTCGACGCGCTCAGGCGCGAGGAGACGGGCGGCGAGGGCGCGGCCCTGCGCGTGACGGGCCTGAGGCGCCGCTTCGGCGGCGTCACGGCGGTCGACGACGTCGGCTTCGAGGTGCGCCGCGGCGAGATCTGCTCGATCATCGGCCCGAACGGCGCGGGCAAGACGACGGTCTTCAACTGCATCACAGGCGTGACGCGCACCGACGCGGGCGACGTGCAGCTGGACGGCAGGGGCCTCAACCGGCGCCAGCCGCACCAGGTGGTGGCGGCCGGGCTCAGCCGGACCTTCCAGGGCATCCGCCTGTTCAAGAACATGTCGGTCTACGAGAACGTGCTCGTCGGCATGTACCCGCACCAGCGCGCCAGCGTCCTGGACTCGCTCATCCACACGGGTCGCCAGAGGCGCGAGGAGCGCGAGAGCCTGCTGCGCTGCCAGGCCTGGCTGCGCTTCTGCGGGCTCGAGGAGCAGGCGGGCCACCGCGCGAGCGAGCTGAGCTATGGCGACCAGCGCCGCCTCGAGATCGCGCGCGCGCTCGCCGCGCAGCCGAAGGTGCTGCTGCTCGACGAGCCGGCCGCGGGCATGAACCCCTCGGAGAAGCAGTCCCTGATGGGCCTCGTGCGGCGCATCCGCGACCTCGGCGTCACGGTCGTGCTGATCGATCACGACATGAACCTCGTCATGGGCGTCTCGGACCATGTGGTGGTGCTGGACCGCGGCCGCAAGATCGCCGACGGCACCCCGCAGGAGATCCAGGCGGACGAGCGCGTCGTCGACGCCTACCTGGGCCGCGACGAACAGACGGACGAGGAGGTGGGCGCATGGCCCTCCTAGAGGTGCAGGACCTGCACACCTTCTACGGCAGCATCGAGGCCCTGCGCGGGCTCTCGTTCACGGTCGAGGAGGGCGAGATCGTGGCCCTGCTCGGCTCGAACGGCGCCGGCAAGACCACGACGCTGCGCAGCATCTCGGGCCTCGAGCGGCCGCGCAGCGGCGCCATCCGCTTTCTCGGCCGGGACATCTCGCACATGCCGGCGCACCGCATCGTGCAGCTGGGACTGGGCCACGTGCCGGAGGGTCGTCGCATCTTCGTGAACCTCTCCGTCGAGGAGAACCTCATGCTCGGCGGCTACCTCCTGCGGCGCACGCCGCGCGAGGTCCAGGCGCGGCGCGACGAGGTGTTCGAGCGCCTGCCGAGGCTCCTCGAGCGTCGGCACCAGCTCGCCGGCACGCTCTCCGGCGGCGAGCAGCAGATGCTCGCGATCGGGCGGGCCCTGATCACGCGGCCGCGCCTGCTCGCCCTCGACGAGCCATCGATGGGCCTCGCGCCGATTCTGGTGCAGTCCATCTTCCAGATCATCGCCCAGATCCGCAAGGGCGGCACCGCGATCCTGCTCGTCGAGCAGAACGCGCGCCAGGCCCTGCGCCTCGCCGATCGCGGCTACGTGCTCGAGACGGGGTCGATCGTGCTCGCGGACACGGCGAAGGCCCTCGCGGAGAACCGCAGGGTCCAGGCGGCCTATCTCGGCGGCGAACCCGAGGTGGCGCTCTAGCCCCAGCCCAAGGGAGGTATTCGTAATGGGAAACTTCAAGGCGGAGGCGGCGGCGCTTCCGGTGCTGTACGGTGACACCCCGACGCTGTTCGGCAAGCCGTACGCGCGTCCGCAGGAGCTGGGCGGCCAGGCCGACGTCGCGGTCTCTGGCGTGCCGTGGGAAGGGACGGTCACCTGGGGCACCTGGTCCGGCTGCGAACTCGCGCCGCGCACCATCCGCCAGGCGTCCGCGCGCTACAGCGGCTTCCTGCCGGAGTATGGCATCGACGCCTTCGACCACCTGAGCCTCAGGGACTGCGGCGACGTGACCGTCAACCTGCAGGACAGGGCGGGCAGCTTCGCGGCGATCGGCGAGCGCATCGCTCAGATCGTCAGGGGCGGCGCGATGCCGGTGACCTTCGGCGGTGACCACGCGATCACGTTCCCGATCGTCGAGGCCCTGCAGGACACGCTTGGCGGCCCCGTGGGGATCGTGCACTTCGACGCCCACTACGACAACAAGGACGAGTACGACGGCGACCGCTACGCCCGCTGCTGCCCGTTCCGGCGCATCGCCGAGTTGCCGCTCTCGCGTCCCGAGAGCATGGTGCACACCGGCATCCGCGGACCGCGCAACCTGAAGTACATGTGGGAATACGCAAGCGCGATCGGCGCGCGCACCATCTCGATCGGCGACATCCGGCGCGACGGCATCGCGAGGTCCGTGCGGGAGGCGTACGCCACGGCGAGCGTCGGCACGCGCGGGGTCTACGTCACGATCTGCTCGGACGTGCTCGACGCCGCCTTCAATCCCGGTGGTCCGACCGACCCGGACGGGCTCACGACGCACGAGCTCTACGAGGCCCTGCACTTCCTCGGCGCCCAGGACGGCATCGTCGGCTTCGACCTGGTCGAGATCTATCCGCCGGCGGACGCGAACGGGCTTTCCTCGCACACGGCCGTATGGGCCCTGCTGCATCTGCTCGCGGGCATGGCCGAGCGCCGGCGCGATGGCCGCTGAGATCGCCTACCTCGGCGGCGAGGAGATCCGGCGGCTGATGCCGCCGGCCCTCGCCAGGCAGGCGATCGCGGACGCCTACCGCGGGATCGCCCGCGGCGACCTCGAGGGGCCCGTGCGCACCGCGTTCGGGCCGAAGGGCAGCGACTCCCTGCTGATGCCTGCCTTGTCGCCGACGTCGGTCGGGCTCAAGGTGCTGCACCACAGGCCGCAAAATCCGTCGCGGGGTCTGCCCACGCTCGTCGGCGAGGTGCTGCTCTGGGACATGGCGACAGGGCGGCTCAGGGCGGTCTTCGACGCCGCGGCGCTGACCCAGGTGCGGACCGCGGCGCTCGCGGGTCACGCGACGAAGCTTTTCGCGCCGAAAGACGTGCGGCGGGTCGGGCTGCTCGGAGCCGGGGGGCAGGCCTACGACCAGGCCTTGGCCCTCGTCGAGGCGACGGGCGCCCGGGAACTTCGCATCTGGAACCGCACGCCGGGGCGTGCGCAGGATTTGGCCCGGCGGCTCGGGCCCGCCTTGCCAGGCGTGGAGGTGTCGCTCGCCCGGACGCCCGCCGAGGCCGTGGCGGGAGCAGGGGCCGTGACGCTGGTGACGGCGGCGACGGGGCCCCTCCTGCGGGCGGCGGATCTTCCCGCCGAGGTGCATCTGAACGCCATGGGCGCCTACCGTCCCGACATGGCGGAGCTGGCGCCGGACGTCATCGCTTCGGCGTCCGCCGTCTTCGTCGACGATGTCGCGGGGGCCAGGCAGGAGGCGGGAGACCTCCTGCAGGCGGCTGCCCAGGGCAGGTTCGACATGGCGTCGCTCGTGGACATGGGGGCGGCGAACGGCGAACGGAGAGGCAGGACGGTCTTCAAGAGTGTGGGCGCGGCCATCTTCGATCTGGCGGTAGGGGAGGCACTGCTGCGACTGGCAGCGGGCCTGTAAGAGGTTGCGCGCGCTGGGCCTCCTGCACTCGGGGCGGCGCGCGCCGTGCCGAGGCCGTGTTTCAGGCGCGCCTCGCGGCGACGGCTGGCCCGGCGCAGTGCGCCGAGGACGGCGGCGACTTCTCCCGGACGGTGCGTGCCAGGCTCCTCGGCGTGCCGGGCCTGACGGCCGGCGAGGCGCTCACATGGTGAAGGTCCGCCTGTCGGGCGGGCAAGGTTCTTCGGGATGCGCACGGAGGGCGCCCTTTGGGGCGCCCTCCGTCGCTTTCGGGGAGCCGGGCTGTCGGCGGCGGGAGCTCAGAGCGGCAGGATCCGGCCCTTGCCGGCGGCGATGGCGCGGTCGTAGACGACGCGGGCCGTCGGCATGTCGGCGATCGCGACGCCGAGGTTCATCGAGATGATGCGCTCCTGCGGATTCGTCCTGCCGGGGCAGCGCCCCGCGAGCAGGTCGCCGAGGTCGCCCGCGGGCTCGGGCGCTGCGGCGAAGAAGCCCTGCTGCTCGTAGTAGCGGTACTGCGCGAGGTCGTCCACGAGGTAGTTGTCGAGATTCAGGGCTTCGCCGGTCCACATCGCGTCGAAGTCGACGGGCAGGCCGAGGCAGCCGGGCTTCAGCCATTCGCGCGCGATCGTCGGACGCGGGTGCTTGAGGATCGGGCCCGCGGAGACGACGATGTCCGCGCCGCGCACGGCCTCCTCGGGGAACGCGGCCGGTGCCAGATGCACCGACGGGAACTCCTGGCCGAGATCCTGCGTGAGGCTGTCCATGGCCTCCTGGCGCGGGTCGAAGACGTGCACCTCGCGCAGCGTCCGCACTTCCGTCAGAAGGGCGCGAACCTGCGTGCGGCCCTGGACGCCCGCCCCGAGCAGGGCGGCCGTCTCGGCCCCGGGTAGGGCGAGGTGACGGGCGGCGAGTCCGCTGACGGCGCCGGTGCGCTGTGCGGTGATCCAGGCGCAGTCCATGACGGCGATCGGCAGCCCGGTGCCGGGGTCGTTCAGGATGAGCAGACCGGCGATGTACGGCAGTCCCTGCGCGGCGTTCCCCGGATAGCCTGAAACCCACTTGACGCCCGCGGCCTGGTGGCTCGGCACCCAGGCGGGCATGGCGTGCAGGAAGGCGTCCTCGTCCAGGGGATGGAGCGCCGTCTTCGCGGGAAGCTGCGTGACGCCCGAGCCCTTGTCGCGGAACGCCTGTTCGACGATGGCGATCGTCTCCGCCATGTCGGGCCCGACCGCCGCGACATCTGCGTACGAAAGGTAGAGGAGCTCCTTGCCTAGCTGCATCGGACGCTTCAACTCCTGTCTCGGGCCATGGGGTCCCTTCAAGTATCGCGGACAGGCGCAATGCGGTATATATCCGGATGCACCATCATTCGTCCGATTGCGCCGGCAGATCGCGAGAAGGCACGGCGGGCCGGACGGCGAAGAGGCAATGCATGGCGGAAAAGCTGCGGCGGGCGATCCTCGGTGAAGGGCGCTCGACCCTGATCATCGAACGTTCGCGCTTTCTCGGCTTCGCTCTGCCGGCAGGCTCGCCCGAGATCGCCGAAGAGGCGCTGCGGGGCCTGCGCGCCGAGCATCCGCAGGCGAGCCACCACTGCTTCGGCTATCGCGTCGGCCCTGGCCAGGAGCGCGGCAGCGACGACGGCGAGCCGCAGGGCACGGGCGGGCTGCCTCTCCTGGAGACGCTGCGCCGCCGCGAGATCGACCTTGGGCTCCTCTGTGTCGTCCGCTACTACGGCGGGCGCAAGCTGGGGCGCCCCGGCCTCTACCGCGCCTACCTCGGCGCGGGCGTGGCGGCCCTCGATGCGGCCGGCGTCGGCAACATGGTGCCCGGTTGGCGCTACGAGGCGGAGGTGGCGCACCTCGAGCGGGTGCCACTCGCGCGCGCCGTGGCGCAAGCGCGCGGCAGGGTGCTCGAGGAGCAGTTCGGGGAGCGGGTGCGGCTCGTGTTCTGGCTGCCGGCGGACACGCCGCTCCGGGAAATCGCGCAGCAGGCCCCGGGGGCGGGGCGCGCAAGAGTGATCATGGCGGAGACCATGGCTGTTTTGGACAGCGAAGGAGGTGGGCCGGCCTGAGGGCCGGCGCATATGGAGGTAGGGTTCATCGGTCTCGGCGTGATGGGCAGGTACATGGCGGCGAATCTCGTGCGGGCCGGGCACAAGGTCACGGTCTACAACCGGACCGCCGCGCGCAGCGCAGAACTGCAGGCGCTGGGCGCCGGCGTCGCGGCGTCGCCGCGCGAGGCGGCGGCCGGACGCGACGCGGTGATCACGATCGTGACGGACGACGAGGCCGTCCGGGCGGTGAGCGAAGGGCCGGATGGCGCCATCGCCGGCCTCGGGGCCGGGGCGCTCCTGATCGACATGTCGACCGTCTCGCCCGCGACGGCGCGACGCATTGGCGAGGCCGCCCTGGCGCGCGGCGGCGGCTACCTCGACGCGCCCGTCACGGGCGGTGACATCGGAGCGCGCGACGCCACCCTGACGATCATGGCCGGCGCCCAGGCCGGGGACTTCGCGCGGGCGCTGCCGCTGCTCCAGGCTATGGGCAAGCGCATCGTGCACATCGGCGACATCGGGCAGGGCCAGACGATGAAGCTTGTCGCGAACCTCGTCTCGGGCCTGACCTTGATGGTGGCGGCCGAGGGGATCGCGCTCGGCCTCAGGCTTGGACTGCCGCTCGCGCTGCTCGACGAGGTGCTGCCGAACTCCTCTGCGCAGTCGTTCGAGGTGCGCAAGCTGATGGACCGCTACGGCGACGACATGTGGCAGCCGGGGTTCTCGGTGCGCAACCGGCTGAAGGACCTGCGTCTCGCGGTGGAGATGGCCGGGGCCGCCGGCGTGGAGCTGCCGCTCGCAGGGCCGGCGCTCGCCCGCTACGGCGCGCACGCCGAAGCGGGCGCCGGCGACCTCGACGAGTCGAGCTACCTGCGCCGCCTGCTCGACTGACCGTGAGCCCGCGGGGCATCGGCGAAGGGACGATCGTGGTGGTGGGCGCGGCCCTGCTCGAGCTGCGCTTCGCCGTCGACCGCCTGCCCGCATCGGGCGGCGACGTCCTCGCGCACGGCTTCGAGGTCCGCGTCGGCGGCAGCGCCGTCAACGTCGCCCGCACCCTGCTCGCCCTCGGCTGCGCCCCCCTGCTCGTGCTGCACCGCGGCGAGGGTCCGTTCGACAGGCTGGTCGGCCGCGAGCTCGGGCAGCTGGGGCTGCCTGTGCGGGGCAGACGCTCGCGGCGGCCGAGCGGCGTCACCGTCACGCTGGTCGAGCCGAGCGGCGAGCGCAGCCTTGTCTCCGCACTGGGCGCGGAGGTCTCGGTCGGGGCGCGCGACCTGCCGCCCGACGTCGGGCGCGCCAAGGCCGTCTACGTGTCGGGTTACGAGCTTCTGGCATCGCCGGATCTCGAGGCGGCGATCTCCGCCTTGCCGCCCGGCGTCCTTGTGCTGCTCGACCCGGGGCCGCGCGGCGCGGAGCCTGGGAAGCTCCAGGACGCCTGGCGCCGCGCCGACGTCGTGCGCCTCAATCTCGGGGAGGCCGAGCGGCGCAGCGGCGAGAACGGGCCCCTGGCCGCCGCCGAGGCGCTCGGCCGTGAGCGGGGGGTCGTGGTCAGTACGGCGGAAGGGGCTTTTCTGGCCGAGCGGGGCCCGGCGGTGCGCGTCGGCGGCGGCGAGCGCGTCTCGCGCGACACGACGGGGGCCGGAGACGCGCACGCGGCCGGCCTGCTGGCCGGCCTGACGCGCGGGCTGGATCTTTTGGCCGCGACGCGGCTCGCAAACAGCGTGGCGCGTCGCCAGGTACTCGGGGAGGAGCTCCTGGGCGCCTTGCGCGAGGTGTAGCTCAGGCGGTGTGGCGCTGCAGGCGGCTCGGGTCGATGCGCAGGCGGCCCTCGGCGTCGAGGTCTACGCTGCGCTCCTGGCGGAACTCCCGGAGCACGCGCGTCACGGTCTCGCGGGAGCAGCCGATCAGCTGCGCCAGCTGACGATGCGTGAAGTGTTGCGGCACGAAGATGCCACCGCCGTCCGGCACGCCGCTCTCCTCGCCGAGCCGCAGCAGGGCTGCGGCCAGCTTCTGGGTCGCGTCGCGGCCCGACAGCTCGGCCATGTGCTCCTGGGCCTCGCGCAGGCGGTCGCCGAAGATCTGCAGGAAGGCCCAGCCCACCTCCGCGCGCCGCTGGACGAGGGCGCGCAGGGCCCGCGTCTGCAGGAAGGCCACGGTGCTGGGCTCGATCGTCTGCGCCGTCGCGGCGTACGGCTCGCGCCCGAAGAAGCCTGAGAGCGCGAAGACCTCGCCGGGACGGATCATGCGCATGGTCTGCTCCTGGCCGTCCGCCGACGTGCGGAACGTGCGCAGGGCGCCGTCGACCAGGAAGGAGACGAACTCGGATTCCTCGCCCTCGATGAAGATGTAGGCGTCCTTGCGGTAGCGGCGCACCGATACGATGTCGTCGAGGGAGTGGCGCGCGTCTGTTGGAAGGTCCCGAAATGCCGGTACAACGGAAGTGAGGTCGCTCTGGCGGGTGAGAATCGACTGCACTGCCAAGTGGTCCGCCTCCTTGCGCGCCGTGCGGGCGTGGCGTGCGCCGCGCCTGTTCGAATCCATAGTACGGCGCTCAGGATAAAGGAGCAACAGACCGAATGGACTTAAGGAGGTGTCCAAATGGACCATTATTGGTCCATTTGGACTACACGGCGCACGACCTCGTCCGCGCAGAAGCCGCCCGAGAGGACCGCGACCGGCTTCTGGCCGAACCTGCCTGGACCGAAGCGCATGAGGGCCGCCAGGGTTGCCGCGCCGCTCGGCTCGACCACGAGGTGCTCCTCGAAGAGCAGCAGGTGCAGAGCGCCGTAGAGGTCCTCGTCGTCGATGACCACGACGTCGTCGACGAACCGCTGCACGAGCGACAGCGTCAGGTCCGAGGGATGGCTCGGCGAGAGACCGTCGGCGATCGTGCGCACTTCATCCAGCGCGACGACGCGGCCCGCGTCGAGCGAGCGCACCATGCTGTCGGCGCCGGACATCGCGACGCCGTACACCTTGACGTCCGGCCTGTGACGCTTGATCGCGAGCGAGACGCCGCCGAGCAGACCGCCGCCGCCGATCGGCACGAGGACGGCGTCGAACGGCTGGGGCTGCAGCAGGAGTTCCATGCCGAGCGTCGCCTGACCGGCGACGACGTCGACGTCGTCGTAGGCGTGCACGAAGGTCAGGTGCTCGTCGCGCGCGATGCGGGTGGCGTTGTCCATGGCAGCCTGGAAGTCCGCGCCTTCGGCGATGATGCGCGCTCCCAGGCGACGGATGGCGCGGACCTTCGCCTGGTTGCCGCTTGCCGGCACGCAGACGGTGGCAGCCATGCCGAAGCGCTCCGCGGCGTAGGCGACGGCCATGCCGTGGTTGCCGGCGGACGCCGTGATCACCCCGCCCGAATGCCCCTCCTCGCGCAGGTGGAGGATGCGGTTGAGCGCCCCGCGAATCTTGAAGACCCGGATAGGCTGGAACATTTCCAGCTTCAACAGCACATCGCCGCCGACCGCCTCGCGGGCGGCGACCGATGGCTGAAGCGGTGTCGGCACGAGATAGCGCGCGAGCCGCGCCTGAGCGGCAAGGATATCGCTCAGCCGGACGTCGGGTTCCAACTTGTGCGGGTCCCCTCCTTGACGTTGTCTCGGTGAACCTATTCATCTGACCCGCTGGCCCCGCGCGGCGGAAAGGGATCGCGCTGCCGGCCTAGAATCGCTGGATTGGACAGCGGCCGTCTGGGGGTGCTCTTGTTGCGGATCGGTCCCGCGGATGTCGTGGCGGCGAAAGGCCGTATCCAGGGGCGCGTCTGGCCGACGCCGCTTCTAATGGAGCCGGGTCTTGGCACAAGGCTCGGCGCGCCGGTCCATCTCAAGCTCGAATGCTGGCAGCGCACCGGCTCTTTCAAGGTGCGCGGTGCCACGAACGCCATAGCGCGCCTGGGCGAGCCGGAGCGCCGCTCCGGCGTGCTGGCGGTCTCCGCCGGCAACCACGCGCAGGGAGTCGCGCTTGCCGCGCAGGAGGCGGGCATATCCGCTCTTATCGTCATGCCGAAAAACGCGTCGCGCGTCAAGGTTGCGGCGGTCCAGGCGCTCGGCGCGGAGGTGCTGCTGCTCGGCGAGGACTACGACGAGGCGGAGGCGGCGTGGCCGGCCGTAGCCCGCGAGACGGGTCGCCACGTCATCCACCCTTTCACCGATCCCGCGGTGATCGCGGGCCAGGGGACGGTGGGCCTGGAGATCGCGCTCGAGCGCCCGACGCTGCGACAGGTGCTCATTCCGGCGGGGGGCGGCGGTCTGGCCGTCGGCTCCGCCATCGCCCTCAAGGCCATGCTGCCCGGCGTCAAGGTCTACGGGGTGCAGACGGAGGCGTCGGCGCCGCTTGTGGCATCCTACAAGGCGGGAAGGCATATCGCGGTGCAGTACGGGCCGTCGATCGCGGACGGACTGCACGGTGACACCACCCCTGAGATGGTCGCGCTCGCGCTCGAACATCTCGATGGCGTCCTCGAGGTTACGGAAGCCGCTACGCGTCGCGCGATGCGCCATCTCTTCCGGGAGCAGCGCATCGTCACCGAGGGATCGGGCGCTGTGGGTGTCGCGGCGATTTTGGAGGGGATGGTGCCGGAGTTGGAGACCGCAGTCGTCGTCAGCGGCCGCAACATCGCGCCGGAGCTGTTCGAGTCGGTGCTGTCCGAGGTGGACCCCACATGAGGACCGCGCGCTTTCGCGAGCGCCTGCTCGCCTTTCTCGTCGACCTGCTGCTCGTGGCCGCGATCGGCCACCTGCTCGGTTGGCCGGTCCTGCTCTGGGCCGTGCTCGGTGTCGCCTACACGGCCGTGTCCCTGCTCCTCTTCAAGGGCCGCACGCCAGGCAAGATCCTTCTGAGGCTGAGGGTGGTCGGCCAGCGTACGGAGCGCGGCGGCCTGCGCCTGTGGCAGGTGCTGCTGCGTCCTGTGCTCTACATCGTGGAGCTCGTGCTGCTCTGCGGCGGATTCCTGGTGGCCCTCGTGGCGAAGGATCGGCTCGCGCTCCACGACATGCTGCTCGACACCCGCGTCGTAAAGCTTACGCGTGGCTGACCGAGGCTACCGGCCGCAAGCCCCTGGTTTCAGCCGGGCTTCAGCCATGGGGACAAGGCCGACCTGAGCCGTACGTGCCGGTATGCGGGTATCGGCGGTATGGCTGGTACACAAGTGGTACAGGGTCAGCATGCTCATTCCCGGTGCGCCGCGATGTCGCGCGGAACACGCTTTCGTAGAACAGTCTCGCTACGGCGCGGCAGATCTCTTCCCGCCGCGTCCTGGAACGGGTTTCCTGCAATCCCGCCACCACTTAACAATGCCAATGCCTCGGCTCAGCGGTGCCTTGTTCGCTGCCGTTCACGCAGAATGGACAGCGGGTAGGGCTTCTTTCGTGGAATTGGGCAAGGGTTTTTCATTGGACGGCCGCCTGTTTGTCAGAGATTTGGGCGAAGTGCTCGCCGTGGGAAATCGAGGCGGCAGGGTAAGATGCCAACTACCGCCTCCACACGAGCGGTTCCAAGGCTGTTGAGGGATTGGCTGGCAGGAATCATGATCTTGCCAGCCAATCCCTCTGAGAGCGATCAACCCATTATTTGACGCAAAAGGGGGAGCCGCAACTGTTCACCGATTACTTGGCCGTCATGCTGGTTGGCCTCTCCGCTGGATTCGTCATTCTCGCCCATTACCTCTACCGCAACCCCGAACCGGGCGAGCGCCAGGCCTGGGCATCCGGCTTCTTCGCCACCGGTCTTCTCGGACTTTTGACCTCCGTGCCCATGATCGTCATCTGGCCGCTCCCTGGCGCCTACAACATCGCCTTTGGCGAACCCGCACTCTACTTGAGCGTGGCCTTCATCGGCGCGGCCATTACGCTCGCCATGAAGTGGGATCCCCTGATCCCCGCCCTTTATGGCTTCTTCGGCGGCCTGCTGGCCGTGGTCGTCGGCCTCCGCATCGCAAACCTGGGCCTGACCTCGGCGCCCGCATTGGCCGCCACCGGGTACATCACGGCCGGCCTCGGCGGCATGCTGACGCTCCCGGCGATCAACTGGCGCTCGCGCCGCTTCTTCGCGCTCGCGGCGGCCGTGCTCCTCGGCATTGCCGCGGTTATTTTCCTTTTCACCGGGTACGAAGGCGCCTGGGGACACCTGGCTGATTTTGCGAAGTGGGTGCCGGGCTCGATGCTGCGGGCGCCGGCCGCGAAGTAGACGAGACGCTCATATGGCGTCGGGCCGTGCCGCGGCCTTGGCCGCGAGGTGGAGGGCGACGTCCGGAGGAGATTGGGAGCATCGCCACCACGCGCGGGGAGGACCCCGAAGACGTCTAGCAATCCTTGCGGCGTGCCGGGAGCGCCTCGTGTGCGAGGCCAAGGACTGCTTCGCCAGCGACGAGTTCAGCAGCCGCAACTGGAACGCCAACTGCGCCGGCCGCCTGCTCAAGCTCCTGGCCTGCAACCTGACCCTCGCCTTCCAGCGCGACCGCTCTGCCATCCGTGGCGAGCAGCTTCAGACTGTCCGTCTGCCGCGCCGTTCGATCCTCTGCATTCCGGGCAGCGTTGTCCGGCTCGCCAGAGGCTGGACGCTCCGTCTCGCCCGTTGCGATCGGCCTGACGGCCAGTGCGCGGGTATGTGAAGACGCCTTGCAGCCCTCACCTGTTGACATGCGCATCGTCCCTGACGCGCGCCGCGCACCTACGCATCCGGGACTTGGGCACAGCCTTCGCCCGGTGTTGATGCCCGCGCCATTTGCCTCCGCCGTTTCTCAGGGGCCATGCCGTGTGCAAAGAATGGTCGGTGGCGATGCCGTGCGGCAGGCTGCCGGGTCGGCGAAGGGAGGGTGCCATGCGGCGCTCTCCCTCCTGCACAAGGTCCCGACGCGATGGAGCGATAGCCACGCTCCGATCGTGCTCCAAGGCCTGCGTATCGGGAACACCGCGCTCGGCGAAGGGTATGGTCGAGGAACCAGATCGCGCGTCGTCCGGTCCCCCGATGCGACATGCCTCTATTGCGAGCACTCCTGGCTCGAATGCTGCGGCGGAACTCTGACAAGTCGGGCACCGCGTTCGACATCGGGCAAGCGAGGAATCCCCCGCCTTCAGCCGTGGGGGTAGTTACTGCTCGATAACATCTAGCGTTTTATTGAGTTTGGTGGAGAGTAGTGCTAGAGTTAGGTCATGGAACTTGTACCTTCGCTATGGATCAAAAGTCCCTTGGCGGCGAGAAGAACGTCAACTTGGAGACCCCTGGCACCTGGGCTATCATGGAGGGAGACCATGCGCAGGGGGGGGAAGACCATGGCTGAGTCCCTGGTCCGCGTCACGTTTTGCACCTCGTGAGGCTACGCGACGCAAGCCGCCCGTGTGGCGGAAGAACTGGCGACGCGTTTCGGCGAGCAGCTGCAGGGGGTAGTTACTGCTCGATAACATCTAGCGTTCTATTGAGTTTGGTGTAGATTAGTGCTAGAGTTAGGTCATGGAACTTGTACCCATTCGTGTAGCTGCCAGAGAGCTTGGAGTCCGCAGAGAGAC
>JAJZQO010000002.1 GCA_021847575.1 Bacillota bacterium
CGCAGGAGGCGCAGCTCCCGGTCTGGCGTCAGGCCGTACCCCGTCTTGACCTCCACGGTCGTCGTGCCGTAGGAGACGGCCAAAGCGATGCGCCGGCGCGTCTCACGCTTGAGAGTCTCGTCGTCCACCGCTGCCGTCTGGCGCACCGTCTCCTGGATGCCGCCGCCGGCATCGAGGATCTCGAGGTAGCCCTTGCCATCCTGCCGCAGCTGCATCTCGGGGATGCGCCGGCCGTGGTACAGGGCGTGCGTGTGCGGGTCGACGAAACCTGGCACGAGCGCGCGTCCCTCCGCGTCGAGCAACACCGTGTCGGGTCCGAGCGTCGTCTGCGCGAGCACTTCCTCGGTCTTGCCGAGACGGTCGATGCGGCCGCCCGACACGACGACGGCGCCGTCGTCGACCGTCAGGAGGTCATGCACCCTGCCCATGCGGATGTCGGCCTCGCCGCACGGTACGAGGCGCGCATGGAAGACTACAAGATCCGGTGTGCTCACGGCTTCTCCGTCTCCTGCATCAGCCGCACCTCAAGAACCTGCTCAGGCTGGAAGCCCTGCAGGCGCAGGCTGCGCTGCGCAACCGCAAGCAGCGCGGAGAGGGGCACCAGGCCCACGATCTCGGCATGCGACAGCGCGACGCCGTATTGCGCCGCCTCGCGCTCGACGAATTCGTAGGCGCGGTGAATTGGCGTCGCGTCGACGTCCACGAGGTTCATCGAGACCTGCACCGCCCCCTGGGCACTTGTGTCGATCGCCAGGGCGCGCACGTTGCGGAGACCGCCCGAGCTCTCCCGCACCGCCTTGGCCACGCGCTTGGCGATGTCGAGGTCCAGGGTGCGCAGGTAGATGTTGAAAGCCACGAGTGGCTTGCGGGCGCCGATCACCGATGCGCCGAAGGTCGGGTGGAGCTCCGGCCCGCCGACATCCGGCCGGCGCGAGGCATCCTCGCGCACCGCTTCACGCAGCCCCTCGAAGTTGCCCTTGCGGATCGCCGGCAGCAGCTTGCGCTCGCCGATCGAGGCCTCCTCGTAATAGTAGACGGGGACCCCGAGTTCCTGCCAAAGTCGCTCACCCAGGACATGCGCGGCGGCCACGGCGTCCTCCATCGTCGCCTCATCCAGCGGCAGGAAGGGCAGCACGTCCAATGCGCCGATGCGGGGGTGCCCGCCCCGGTGGTGGTTGAGGTCGATCTCCCGCATCGCCACGCGGCAGGCCGCCAGCGTGGCCTCGATCAGGTCCTCGGCCGAACCGACGGCCGTCAGAACGCAGCGATTGTGGTCGGGGTCCGCCTCGTGGTCCAGCAGCACGACTCCTGTGGCTTCGCTGTAGCTGCGCGCCAAGGCGTCGAGCACCTCGGGCCGACGGCCCTCACTGAAGTTGGGTACGATCTCGAATCGCTTCAAGCCTCCGATCCCTCCTGCACCGCAGCGAGGAGAGCCCCCGAGCGGCAAAGTTCGGCACCAGCCTCGAGGTCCAGGGACAATACGGTGTCGTCGTAGTAGGCGATGCGCGAGCGCACGAAGTCGTATGCGCGTCGTCCGGCAGGCGACAGGTCGCCTGCGCCCGCGAGATCCAACGCCTGGCATGCGGCCACGAGCTCGATGCCGAGCACCTGCCAGCTCTGGCGCACCACCTCGCGCAGTTTGAGGGCACCGACGGAGCCCATCGAGACGAAGTCCTCCTGGTTGCCCGAGGTAGGGATCGAATCAACCGACGCCGGGTGGCAGAGCACCTTGTTGTGCGAGACAAGAGCCGCGGCGGTATACTGCGCGATCATGAGTCCAGAGGATATGCCGCCGTGGTCGCTGAGGAAGGCGGGCAGCCCGCTCAGGTGCGGGTTGACCATGCGCTCGGTGCGGCGTTCCGAGATGGATGCGAGTTCCGCCACGGCGATTGCGAGATAGTCGAGCGCGATGGCGAGCGGTTCGCCGTGGAAGTTGCCGCCGGAACGCACCTGCTGCTCGTCGGGGAAGACGAGCGGATTGTCGGTGGCGCTGTTGACCTCGATCTCGAGCACCGACCGCACATGCGCCATCGCCTGCCTGCTGGCGCCGTGTGCTTGCGGGATGCAGCGCAGGCTGTAGGGGTCCTGCATACGCAGTTGGCCCGGCGACGTGGTGAGTTTGGAACCCGCGAGCCAGGTGCGGAGGTTCAGAGCGGACCGCATCGCCCCGGGGTGTGGCCTCGCGCGCATGATCGACTCGTCGTAGGCGTCCGGTATGCCGTGCAGTGCCTGCACGGTAAGACTGGCGACGACGTCCGCGGTGTCTGCCATCCGTTCCGCCTCGAGCACCGAAAGCGCACCTATGGCGGCCATCAGCTGCGTGCCGTTCGTCAGCGCGAGTCCTTCCTTGGCCTGCAGCGACATCGGCTCGAGTCCGATTCTCGCCTGGGCCTCGCGCGCCGGCAGACGCTCGCCGCGCAAGCGCATTTCGCCAAGGCCCAGCAGAGGCAGTGCGAGGTGCGCAAGTGGCGCAAGGTCGCCGCTCGCACCGACCGAGCCCTGGCTCGGCACCACCGGCAGGCAATCCTCCCGCAGCCAGGTCAGCAATCGTTCGACCAGGTCGATGCGCACTCCAGAGAAGCCCTTCGCCAGAGCGTTGGCCCGCAGGACCAGCATCGCACGCACGATGTCCGCGGGAAGTTCCGGACCCACCCCTGCCGCGTGGTTCTTGAGAAGGTTCTCCTGCAGGATCTCTCTGTCCTCCGGCGGGATAGGCACCCTCGCCAGATCCCCAAACCCGGTGGTGACCCCGTAAAGCGCCCTGCCCTCGCGCATGGCCTCCTCGACCATGTCGCGGCTGTCCTTGAGTTGACGCGCGGCTCGGGCGGTAAGTCTCGGCCGCACCGCGCCACGCGCTATCTCCTCCACGTCCTCGAGCGTGAGATGATGGCCGTCGATATCGAGCAATTGATCGCCTCCTGGTTACGAAAGCGGCGGCGCCGCCTCTGTCCCCGTTATACCTGCGTCCCGGTGGGGTGTCCACGCCGCCACACTAGCATGCGAGAGTGCGCGGGAGTCTGCGGAAACCAAGTGGACGCCGTTGCACCACGACCCCTTGACCTCCTGTCAAGGGGTCTCAAGCGGGCGACCGCCGCTTGTCGAGGGTCTTGAGGAGTTCTCCACTTCCGCTTGACACATATGAGGAGCAAAACCTAAGATATGACCAGACTGACTAGTCTAGAGAAGGTGTACAAATGCAGCCTCGCGAGTGGCAGTTGCAGACGGCCAAGGCCAGGTTCAGCGAGCTGTTCGAGCTCGCGCGCACAGTCGGCCCTCAACGTGTGACACGACGCGGCAAGGATTCTGTAATGGTCGTATCGGCTGAGGAATACGATCGGCTCGCCAAGCGGCGTCGACCAACGACTACGCTGTATGAGCTGATCGCCTCGTCGCCGTTGAGGGGACTGGAGTTGGATCTCGAGCGTTCTCAAGATCTCGGTCGGGACGTCGAATTATGACGCCAGGCTACCTGGTCGACACCAACGTGATTTCGGAGTTGGCCAAGCCGTCTCCCGAACCAGCGGTTCGCCAGTGGGCTCAGGAGGCTGACCAGGACTCTCTTTATATCAGCGTAATCACGGTTGGCGAACTGCGAAAGGGCATCGTTCTACATCCCGACCCTGTCAGGCGATCGCGGTTGGAGCGATGGACACGAGAAGTTCTCGCCAATTGGTTCGCGGGCCGTATCCTGGAGGTCACCGATCAAGTGGCGGAGCGATGGGGCGAGTTGTCGGCCCTCTCCCAACAGATCGGCCATCCCCTACCCGTGCTCGACCTACTGCTAGCTGCGACTGCCGCGGAGCACGGGCTCACTGTCGCGACCAGGAATCTTGCACACTTTCAAGGCATTGGTATCAGCGTTCTAAGTCCCTGGACCACGTGACCCCCCGGAGCCTTATGGCTGCGGTCGCCTGCGTCGGATAAACGCCTCATACCCTTGTCGTGCGAGCCTCTGGGTTTGATCTTCCATCATCCATCAAGCGATCGCGGCAGAACGAGTAGTCTTGGTCCAGAGAGTCGGCCTTCCGGGTAGGCAATGGAGGAACACCCTCAGCAAGAAGAACGCTCCCCAATTGCCAGACGGTCCGACCCGTCGCAGAGTTCCTATCTGATCAGGATCCCAGTGAGTAGCCCGCTGCACTCGGGCTACTTTCCCATTTTTTGCGGACCCTGGTGCCAACCACTGCGCCTACCAAAGCGGGAGCTGCCAGTGCAACTTTCACTGATAGCACGAGATGAACTTTCAGACGGACCATCTCCCGTCGTTGCCGTCTTGCGACGGGCCAGCCGCTGGAGGCCGACGGGAGGCGGGTCCATGAGGAGACAATCTACTTGGGTCGGTCGTAGACTGCTCGGAGCCAGCACCGTACCCGTCAACTTAGCGCGAGTGCGAGTGCGGAGAGATGCCGCCAGATTGCCCCTCCCAACCGGATACTTGAGCATCAATGTCCCGCGTCACATTACTCGTGTTTACGAACTGCGCGCACTTCCCCCGTGCGCCAAACATAGGAGCCGAGACTGCTGATGCGCCAAAGGCTCATCACCAACTCATTGTGAACGGTGCGTGGGCCCTGCCCTTACACGTCTTGCCGTAATCCCAAGACTCGACGTGACAAAATGGCGCAATGCCTCACCGTACTCGTCACCTTCGCGGAATGCTTCACCCATCACCATGCGCCCCATCGCTGCGCCATCCTGCGCCACGATGAGGAAGCGGGCGATCACCCGGCAGGGGAGGGCAGGTTCGAACTCCCCGCGCCGAACGCCAGCTTCGAGCGTCGCGGTGAGCGCCGAGAGAAACACCTCGAAGCGCTTCAGGCGCCTCTGTCCGTGCGCAGGGTTCTCACTCTCGGAAAGTTCGAACTCCACAGTCGCCCTCACCCAGCGGGCAGCCTGCTCGTCCAGGACGTCGTCGGTTCTAGTCCAGGAGAGGACGTAGGGTGCCACGGGCCGATCTCCGCTCGCGAGCTCGCGGAGGCGCTCCAGGGAGTCCCCATCCTTTTGGGCGAGGACTGCTTCGAAGATCTCCCGTTTGCTCGTGAAGTAATCGTAGAGACTTCCCCGGCTAACATGAGCTTGGTCCAGCACGTCCTGCATGCGCGCGTCCCGGTAGCCAAGCCGAAGGAAAACGTCGAACGCGCTGTCCAGGATCTGCGCCCTGCGTCGATCCTTATGCGTCTGAGGCACCTTCGGCACGTTCCACCACCCCTTCAGGTCCATATCGTACCAGAAGCGTCGTGACGCCCGCCGCTGCCAGGAGGCCGCCGGAGACCAGGAACGTCGCACCGACCCCGAGTCCGTCGGCGAGCAGGCCACCCAGGATTGGGCCACCGACCGCTGCGGCACCCCCAAGGCCGCGCACGCTGCCCATCACGCGGCCCGTCCACTCCGCCGGCACCTGTCGCTGCAGCGCGGTCTGCAAAGCAATGAAGGACACTGCAGCCCCTGCTCCCAGGACCAGGGCCGCAAACGGAACGAGCACGGCGGCATGCTGCCACACCAGCAGCGCCTCCGCCGCCACGGAGACTCCCATGACAACAGCCCCGAAGGAGATCCGAAGGCGAGCGTGGCCAGCCTGCCAACGCATTGAGAGCGCCGCCGCTCCTGCCATGCCTGCGCCTGACAGGGACATCACCAGCCCCAGGACCTCGGCGGCATGGCTGGTTCCGCGCAGCAGGACGACGAACTGCGCGTCGACGAGGTTGACGCCAAGAAGGAGAGCCACGTAGAGCAGCGTCAGCGGGCGCAACGTCGCCGAATGGGCGATGTTGTGCAACCCGGAGAGTGAAGCGGCGAGCAGCGACCCTCTTTCGACTGGTGCCCTCTCTCCCCGCGGTCGGACGCTGCCCGCTGGCAGGACAACGACGAACGCTGCCGCCGCCGCGAATGAGACCGCGTCGATGTAGAACGGTGCCCGAGAACCCACGAGCGCCACAAGTGCACCGCTCAGCATCGGGCCGAGCAGCTTGGTCCCCCTGTTAATCACCGTACGGACTGCCATCGCCTGGTGCATCTGCGCGTCCGGTACAATCTCCTTTATGAGGCTCAGCTCTGCTGGCGAAAAGAACGCCTCGGCGGCCCCCAGGAGCACGAGGAATACATCGATCTCCACGATTGAGGCCGCCTCCACAATCGCCAGAAGCAAAACGGCGCTTAGCACATTTGAGAAGATCATCAGCGCCTTGCGATTCGTCCGATCGGCCACGACACCGGCGATAGGTCCGAGAACCATGGCAGGCACAAGGTTGCAGACGAGGGCCATGCTGATGCTAATCGGCGATCCATGCCAGCGGATACCGATCAGAACGAACAGCGCCAAGGTGAACAGCCAGTCACCAAGGTTGGATGTTAGCTGCGCGGCCAGCAGCGTCAGCAGCCGTGCGTTGTGCCAGATCGATGGGGATTCGATCGTACCCCCTCCCCCGTTAAACCGACACGCGCGTCGCTTTTATGTGACGACACGCGTGTCGGTTTGTCAACGTCCGGGGTCACCCCTCCGCGGCGCTCGTAAAATAAGGCACCAGGATGCTCCAGGCGGACAGCGAAAGACTTGTTTGCTCGCCTGGGCCCATCGGGCTGAGGCAGAGGAACTGGGGGTGGCACAGCGTGGCCGCACGACGGACCTTTGCACTCGGAACGGTTCTCGCCACTGCGCTAATCGTTGCAGGCTGCGGTTCATACACGCACCGCAGCGCCCTGGCCCCTACCTCCATGCGACGCAACGGAAGAGTCTCTGTCGGTTATCTGGTTTCCCTGGACATGGTGAGTTCGCTGCAGGGGTGGGCTCTAGCGCCGGAGCAGCAGGTTTTGCGGACGACGGACGGTGGCTCTACTTGGCAAGTGGTGACTCCCTCGGGCGCGCCACGCGGGTCCTTCAGCTTGGCGTCGGTCAACGCGAATCGCGCCTGGCTTGCTGTCGGCTCTCGGGCTACTGACCGCACGGTTGTCTACGCGACGCAAGACGGCGGCGCGAATTGGAGCCGTGCCGTCATACGTCGGCCCGGGCTGCCGCAACTCGACTATCTGGGCGGCTCGACGGGTTTTCTTTTGCTTCATCAATCTCGATCAGGTTGGAACGAGGGCATCAGCCTGCTGCGTACGACGGACGGCGGCGCAACCTGGCGGCTAGTCAATGCTGCGAGGCCCCATGACGGCTCAACTCTGTCCGGTGGGCAGAAGAGCGGCGTCAGCTTCGCGGACCTCTCCAACGGCTGGATCGCGGGAAGCTGGGGCGGAAATTCCGTCATGCTCGATGCAACCGACGACGGCGGGGCCACTTGGACGAAGCAGCATCTGCCGGCGCCCCCTGGTATCACCACGGTGAAGGGGCCGGTGGTCACCGCGCCACCGCGGTTCTTTGGTGAAGAGAGCGGCGTCCTGCCCGTTCTTCTCTTTCCGCAGGGCATGGTGTTCTACCGGACAAACGATGGTGGGACGCACTGGGTGCCTGGCGCACCCATCGGGCAGGGCCAGTACTCCATCGCAAGCGCGGACGATATCTTCGCGACCGACGGGCAGTCGATCTATCGATCAACAGACGGAGGAGCCCACTGGAAAGCGATCCAGCTGACGCAGACGGTTCCCACAGACAGCCTCGACTTTCTCGGCAGCAGCATGGGCTGGGCCTCAGGGGGCGGCAAGCTCCTGCAGACCACCGATGGCGGATCGACCTGGGTGAATACAGCGGCGAAGGTGGCTGGTCGAGCACCTTCTCACACTTCAGGGAACGGGCGGTCGCATTGAAAAGGACTTCTACTCTCGGCCTCGTATGTTCGCAGGGAGGTGCGCCGGACAAGTTCCATGTCTGCAGGGCCCCGTCTCGGCAGACAAAGAGCGCGGCGAGCGCCTGGCACCAAGGAGACGTGAAATCTGTTGGCAAAAGCGGAGATGCAGTCGCTGGAGCAGCATTTGCGCGACCTCGTGTTGCTGCGCGGCGTCCGGGACCGGATCGACCGGGAATACGCGCAACCTCTGGACGTCGAAGCGCTCGCCCGCGGCGTGAACATGTCGGCTGGCCACCTTAGCCGGCAGTTCCGGCTCGCGTACGGCGAGCCGCCGTACAGCTACCTGATGACACGGCGCATCGAGCGCGCGATGGCGATGCTGCGTCATGGCTACCTCAGCGTCACGGAGGTGTGCATGGAGGTCGGCTGCTCGTCCCTGGGCACCTTCAGCACCCGTTTCACCCAGCTCGTCGGCATGTCGCCAAGCTCCTATCAGCGCCTCTCGACACACATGGCCGCGGGGCTCGCACCCTGCGTAGCAAAACAGGTGACCAAACCGGTCAGGAATCGAGAAGCGCAGATGCGTGGACCGAGGGTATTCTGAACGCGACGGCCGCCCGCGGCCGATCCCATGCGAGGAGTGGCTGTCATGAACCTCACCATCCATCAGACCTTCCTGCCACACAACGACCCGGACGAGTCCCTCGCCTTCTACCGCGACGTCCTCGGCTTCGAGGTTCGCGGTGACGTCGGACAGGGCAAGATGCGCTGGATCGAGGTCGGCCCCGCGGATCAACCAGGAACATCCATTGTTCTGTCTCCGCCGGGCGTCGCCCCCGGAACCACGGACGACGAGCGCCGTACCATCACCGAGATGATGGCCAAAGGCACATACGCCATGATCATGCTGGCCACCAAGGATCTCGACGGCACCTTTGCGCGGCTGCAGGCGGGCGGCGCCGAGGTCGTACAGGAGCCGACCAAGCAGGCGTGGGGCATCCGCGACTGTGCCGTCCGGGATCCCGCGGGCACCATGATCCGGATCAAGGAATTGGCCTGATCGGTCCGCAACGGGCTCCGGGCTCGCGACACGCGCCGACTGCGAAGTGCGTCCGCCACGGCCGCGGGCCGCAGTCCAGCGCCTCAAGGTGCTCAGATGCGCCGTGAGGGCGAAGCCCGTCTCGAATGGGTTGTGGCTGCCGGCGCCCGCGCCGCCAGCAGCCAATCCGACCAAAGGCATGTGCCGGACTACTCCGCCACTTCCGCCGCGAGACCCTGCGGCTTCGTCATGGTTGGTCCATCGTTGCCAGCGGGGTCCAGCCGCCGGGGCAGTTGCGCCCCCTCTCGCGCACCAACTCCCTGGGGCCCACCGTCAGGTGGGCCCCAGGCCCTTGCTGACGGATGCCCATGGCTGCTAACTGGGATGAAAGTCGGCGGCATGGACCTCCATGCGCAGTCTCGGGAGGGGATATCTACTTGTATTGTGCGCATTGCGGCACGCAGAACGAGGACTCGGCCAGCGCCTGCAGGAGTTGCGGCGCTGCGCTCGCCCACGACGCTCCTGCGCAGGTTTTGGCGCCCGGGCGCCTGCCGACGGCACCGAACCAGCACTGGGCCGTGCCGGACGTCGTCTCGACGCTCCTGCCAAACACGGCTCCCCACCGCCGCCGGACGTTCTGGTACGCCCTGCTCGCGGGGATGGCCATCATGGTCCTCTGGGGCCTGCAGGCCCAGGTGTTCCAGGCTCCGAACACGAACATCACCGCCATGGTCTTCGGAGCTTTCTTCGTCCCCGTCATGTACGTCTTCTTCATGGCAAGCGAAGGGCTCACGGAAGAACCACCGGCCATCGTCATCATTGAAGCATTCGCCGGAGTCGCCTTGGTCGCGATCTTCGTCGCCGGACTCGTCAACACGTTCATCCCGCACGACAACGTACTCGTAGGCTTCGTCGAGGAAGGCATGAAGTTCCTCGGCGTCGTCTGGCTTCTGCGCCGGCGCAAGTACGTCTCCATCATGGACGGCATCCTCTTCGGCGCCGCAGCCGGCATGGGTTTCGCCGCCATCGAGAATCTGGGCTACTTCTTCAACTTCTACCAGCTCAGCGGTCTCATCGCCATCGCGAACGCGATTTCGAGCGGTCAGCTCCACACCCTGCCACAGGTGGAGTACGTATTCAACCACTTCGGTCTCAAGGAGTTCTGGAGTGTCTTCTTCCTGCGGTCCGTTCTGGGCCCTTGGATGCACGGCTCGTGGACCGCGATCATCGCCGGAACCGCCTGGCGCGAGTCGGCCGGCGGAAGGATCCGGCTGGATTTCCGGTTCTGGGGCACCTACGTGGTGGTGGCGCTGATGCACACCACCTGGGACCTTCTCGCGGGGAGCCCCTTGCAGTGGCCATACACCATCGTCGTGATCGCGCTCGACATCTATTTCCTGCGCGGACTGATCCTCGCGGCGCACCGCCAGGAGCGCGGCGAGCCGATCAATGCCGCTCCGGGTGCCCGGACGCGGCAACCGCGCGCCGCCAACCGGCGCAAGGCTGCGAAATTCTGCGGGAGCTGCGGCTCACCCTTGAAGGAGGGTGCGAAGTTCTGCGCCGCCTGCGGTGCCCCGGCCACCACCATTCCCGCGGACGTGGCCGTCACGCAGGGGGCTCCGCTACCCACGTCCACTTCCTGATCCGGACCGCGAGGCATGAGCGCGAAGGCGCCTGAGGAAACGCGGTCCCGGGCTTCCCGGGCGGCCGGGGCCGCGCGGCCACCGGTCCACGCGGAGCCTAGGCCTCACTGGATGCAGTTCATGGGACACCTCACGGAGCTGCGGACACTTGACGGCGCCACGCGCAGGATGGCAGTCCTGGCTGTGCTGCTCGCCCCTCTTGCATTGCTGGCCCTTGTCCTGCCGACCGGGCTGACGCCCGTGGTGGCGGGTGCGGGACTCCATGGCCGGCTGCCGGTCGTCGTTCTCGGCGTGGGCGCCTGCGTTGCGGCGCTCGGCTGGTGGTACCTGCTCGCAGGGAGCGCCGCCGCACCAGCCTGGGTACGCTGGCTGGTCGCACTCACCTTCGCCGCGGCCCAGGCTGTGGCTGCAGCCGCGACCGTCCTCGCCTTCGTCAGCGCGCTGCTTCCCCTCGTCTACGCGGCACTCGTCCAGCGCGGTGTCCTCCGCGGAACGGCCGCCGCGCTCGCGGCGGCTGGGCTGGTTGTTGTCTTCTACGGCACTCTCGTGCTCGCCGGGCCCTCAGTGCTGGCCGAGGGCATGCAGCAGCAGCGTGCCGTCTTCTACTTCCTCGCGACGCCGCTGATCTTCTACTCCGGGGTCGAGCTTGGCGAGACCGGCCTCTTTCTCGCGCGCATCGGCGTCTGGCATTTGCATCCGCGCGTCCGCCCCGAGGTGCTCTGGTGGGCCGCGCTCGGACTCGTGGCGATGAAGTTCGTCCTCATGTTCCGCGTCTACCCGAACAACTGGAGCACCCTGGCCCTAATGCTTCTGCTCGCCGTAGGGGCTTTCTGCACCAGTCGCTGCGCGACGCGCAGCGAGCCACCCCCGTCGTTCGTCATGGCGTTGACGCTCGTCTTCTTCCTCGCCGCGTTCGGCGTCGGGCAGATGCCCGTCGCCATCGCCGCCATCGCGGCAGCCTTGGCTGTGCTGCTGCTCGCCGGCCGCGACCAGGGTCGTGCGACGATCGGCGTCTACCTCCTGATCCTGGGCCTCTGGATTGCATCGCAGGCGACAGAATATGCGCTTGACGAAGTGATCAGCCTCGCCGCCTTGGGCTACCTTGTGTATCTGCGCCTGCGCGGGCCCTTGCGGGTAGAGCGCGTGATGCTGGTCATCTTCTGGGTGGTCGGGTTCAGCATGCTGAACGTCACCTACGACCTGCTGACAGCACTCAGCCGTGCGACGCGGGGCGCGCAGGGCATCGTCGTACTGCTCCTGATCATCGCGGTGATCCACGATCTCGCCACAAGCGGATCGCTCCTGAACCACGGATCGCCGCAAATGCCGCGGCGCGCCCGCGTCCTCATGTATCTCGGCTACGCGCTGGTCAGCGTCGGTGGAACAGTTCTCGCGAACGGCCCCTCGGGCACGGACGCCTTCCGACTCGAGATCGACCCGCTCCAGCTCTCGGGACTGATCATCCTCGGCATGCCGCTTTTCCTCCAGCAGTTCCTGCACGCCTTCAGCTTCGGGCATCGGCCGCAGGAGCCGGCCTGCACGCAGCGCCCCGAGCCGGCGGCTGCGCTCGAGATCCGCTCAGGGGGTGAATAGCGTTGGCCGGTACTGCGCCAGGCGCTGAACATAATGAAGCGTTCCGGGACTTTGCCGGGGTGGGCCGGCCGGTGCGCCGCCTGGCGTGGGCCGGCACGGCGCTCGCGCTGCTGTCGCTGCTCGTGCTGTTGCTGCCCCAGCAGCACCTGCCTACCATCGACCTGATCGATGAGCGCACGAGCATGCCCGTTGCCCTGCTCTGGGTGGGCGTGGCTGTACAGACCGTCGGATCGTGGTACCTCCTCGCCGCTGGCGCCTTCGCGAAGCCACGGTGGTTGCGCTGGTCACCCCTGGCGCTCGTGATGCTGATGCAGTTCTACGCCGGCCTCGTCACGCCGCTCGGCTTCGTGCTCGTCCTCCTGACGGCACTCTTCGGCTGGGCGACCGGCCGCGGGCGCATCCCGTCAACGGCCGCGGTGCTGGCGGTTGCGGCCGCACTCGCCCTCGCCCTGGACCTGGCCATACTCTTGGGCGGCCTGCAGTCCCTGGCGCTCTACTACCTCACTGAGGTGCAGTTGCTCGCGTTCGTGTTCCTGCCGATGGTCTTTCTCACCGGGATCGACCTCGCGCGCGTCGGCCCGTCGGCGCTGCGTGCGGTCCTCCGCCCGACCATCTCCGAGCGCCCGGCGGGAGGGCTCTTCTGGGTCGCTGTCGCGCTCTCGTTTGCGATGGCGCTTGGCGCCGCAGCGGCGAACGGCGTTTCGGGGAGCGTCCTCATGGTCCTGTGCGTAGTGGCCGTCGGTGCTCTCGTGGTTCCGTTCTCGGGCACCCCGAGCGTCCCGATCTCCCTCCTGATCCCCCTGTCTTGGCTCGTGTTTCTGTGCGATCCGGGCTACGGCCAGCCGACGTTCGTCTGGTCGGCCGCGGCGGGATTCGCCCTCGGTCTCGTCGCGCTGGCGCTGCCAGCACTGCGGCGCCGGTTCGGCGGAGGGGCCGCCCTACTCATCCTGCTGGGCCTCTGGAACATCGCCGTGGTCGTGCCCATTCCGCGGCTGGACCCAAGCGCGCGTCTATCTCCAGCCTCCTTTGCCCTTGCGCTCGCCCTCGCCACGCTCGGCCGGCTCATTCTCTTGCGCGTACGCGGGCAGCACGACGTCCGGCGCGTGCGAGCGACAATCGCCTGGCTGCTTGGATTCGCAATCCTTGCCGTTGTCTGGGGCCTGCTCGACACCATCGCAAAGACGTACGCCGTTACCGCACTTCCCGTGCTGCTCCTGCTGCTCGCACTGGCGCACCGGATCCTGACGGACGGTCATCTCCTCCTCGGGGCGGACAAGCGGCCTGCGGGCACGGCGCGTGTCCTGGTGTTCTTCGGCTGCCTCCTACTGCTCGCGGGGTGGGTCGTGCTGGGATCAGGGGCGACAGGCGAGCTGGCGAGCGCCGAACTGCCGGCGGCGCCTGAGCGCTACGGCCTGCTCGTGCTCGGTTTGCCGCTGGTCATTCTGGAGTGGCACCAAAGTGGCGGCATGCATGGCCGACGGACGGAGGCACCACCGCCTTAGGCGCTTCGCGCCGCACGCCTTGGCAGCGTATGGCCTGCCTTGCGGTCGCGCTTACAGCGCGGCATCCCCGCGCCACTCGGGTTCCTCCTTCGCGCTGCACGGAGGGCACCGCGTACCCGCCCGGCAGGCTGCCCGTGCCGCCGCGGTGACCGGGCACGCTTCCCGCGCCACCTGCAGGATGCGGTCGTGCGATGGCCCCGCCTTCAGGCTGGCCGTGCCCTTGCCCAACGCCTTCCCTGCCATGCCCGGGCATCCGCCACGTCGGCCGGTCGCCAGTCTGGAGATGCGAGCGGGACGACGATCCGGCGACATGAGGGAGCCCGAATGTATCCCTATAAAGTCTCGGCGTCCGATATGGGAGCCGCCACGCTCGCGCACTGGCGGCGTCTGCGTAGCGGGGAGTCCGGAGTTCGCCTGCGGGTGCCTCGCAGTGTCACGACTTTGCGCAGCCGCTTGCGGCATGCGTCATGGCTGCGGGCATAGCCTCCGGCGGTCCTGGCAGTTGGCCTGGACGCCGCCGGACAGGCCCGTTTTGGGACTGCACGTCTTTGACAGGCCCTCCGAGCCAAACCTACAATGAAATGAACTTTGGTAAAGGACAGGTGGCCAACGTGGATCTCCAGCGCCCGCGCGGCACCCAGGACATCCTGCCGGCCGAGACGCCGATCTGGCACCGCGTCGAGGGCGCCGCACATCGGGTGGCCCAGTCCTACGGCTACAGAGAGATCCGCACGCCGGTCTTCGAGCACGCGGAGGTCTTCCGGCACGGGGTCGGCGACGCGACGGACATCGTGGAGAAGGAGATGTACGAGTTCGAGGATCGCGGCGGGCGTACGCTTGTCCTGCGACCCGAGAGCACGGCGGCGGTGGCGCGCGCCCTGCAGCAGGCCTCCCTTCTCTCTGAGCCACCGGTACGGGTCTATTACATACAGTCCCACTTCCGCTATGAGCGACCGCAGTCAGGGCGCCTGCGCCAGCACACCCAGTTCGGCGTGGAAGCCTGGGGCGTACCGGGCCCCCTGGCCGATGCCGAGGTCATCGCTCTGGCCGGAAGCTTTCTTTCGGAGCTGGGGCTCACCGGCCTGGTCGTACGTCTCAACTCGCTCGGCTGCGACGTGTGCCGCCCGCGCTATCGCGAGGCCCTCGTCACATTCTTGCAATCCCACCGCGACGAGCTCTGCGGGGACTGCCAGCGGCGGATCGAGCGCAACCCGCTGCGCGTGCTGGACTGCAAGGTTCCCAGCTGCCAGGCGGTCGTCCGGCAGGGACCGAAGCCCCTCGAGTACCTCTGTGCAGACTGCCAGCAGCACCTCATTGGCGTCGAGACGGCGCTCTCGGCGCTGGGTATCACGTTCGCCCGCGACGGCTCGCTCGTGCGCGGCCTGGACTACTACAGCCGGACCGTGTTCGAGATCGGCTACGAAAAGCTCGGCGCCCAGTCCACAGTCTGCGGCGGCGGACGCTACGACGGGCTGCTGCAGTCGCTCGGCGGCAAGCCCCAGCCAGCGGTCGGGTTCGGCCTCGGCCTCGAGCGACTGCTCCTCACGCTCGAGGCCGAGGGACTCCTGCCCCCTGCAGAAGCGACGATAGACGCTTTTGTCGCCTATCTCGGACCTGAACTCGGCCCGGAGGCCATGCGCATCGCCAATCTGCTGCGCTCCGCGGGCCACAGGATCGAGATGGAAGCGCTCGGGCGGAGCCTCAAGGCACAGCTCAGGCGGGCCCAGAAACTGTCGGCGACCTACACGGTGATCCTTGGTCCGCAGGAGTTCGCGCGGGGCGTCGCCGTTCTGCGAAATATGGAGACCTCCGCGCAGGCGGAGGTGCCGATCCAGGACCTGCCACGGCTCATCGAGCATTAGTTCGCAAGTGCCCGAAACGCGGAAAGGGGTCGCCCTAAACATGCAAAGACTCGGTGCAGGCAAGCTGGGCACCGCGGATGTGGCTCGTCGTGTGCGCGTCTCCGGTTGGGTGCATCGCGTGCGGGACCATGGCGGCGTGCTGTTTTTCGACCTGCGCGACCGCTCCGGCATCGTCCAGGTCGTCGTCTCGCCGCAGGATGCCGCGTATGCGACCGCCCAGGCGCTTCACCCGGAATGGGTAGTCGAGGTTTGCGGCACCGTGAGCCGGCGCCAGAGCGGCGCGGTGAATCCGAAGCTGTCCACTGGCGAGATCGAGCTCACCGATGCCACCATCGAGGTGCTCGCCGAAGCCGAGGTGCCGCCGCTTCTACCGTCGGCGGCCGAGGCGCCGGACGAGGCTGTGCGGCTGCGCTACCGCGTGCTCGATCTGCGCCGGCAGGAGATGCAGCAGAACCTCGCGCTGCGCCACAGACTCTTGCAGGTCACCCGGCGCTACCTCGACGAAGCGGATTTCTACGAGCTCGAGACGCCGATGCTGACCCGCTCGACCCCTGAAGGCGCGCGCGACTTCCTGGTGCCGAGCCGGATGCAGCCTGGGGCGTTCTATGCCCTGCCGCAGTCGCCTCAGCTCTTCAAGCAGCTTCTGATGGTCGCTGGCTTCGAGCGCTACTTCCAGCTGGTGCGCTGCTTCCGCGACGAGGATCTGCGCGCGGACCGCCAGCCCGAGTTCACCCAGATCGATATCGAGATGTCGTTCGTCGAGCAGGAGGATGTGCTCGCACTCGCCGAGGGCCTGATGCAAGCCATCGCCGCAGCGGCGGGCTGGGAGGTCCAGCTTCCCCTGCCGCGCCTCACATACGCGGAAGCGATGCTGCGCTTCGGCTCCGACAAGCCGGACCTGCGCATTCCGACCGAGATCCACGACCTTACGCCTTTCGCGGCTGCCTTCAGCGCGCAGTTCCTGCAGGACGCGGTCAGCCGCGGCGGTGTGCTGCGGGGCCTCAGGGCGCCGGGTGCCGCACTGCTCAGCCGCAAGCAGTGGGACGAGCTCGGCCGCCAGATCGAACGGTTCGGCTTCAAGAGCGTCGCCTATCTGACCCTCGCCGCAGGCGAACTGAAGGGTAGCCTGGCCAGGAGTCTCGACAGCAGCCGCTGGCCCGAATTGCAGTCCGCCTGGGGCCTTGAGGACGGGGACGCCATGCTGCTTCTGGCCGGACCAGAAGAGGCGGTGAGCCTTGCGCTCGGCCAACTGCGGCTGATTCTCGCCGACCAGTTCGGCTGGCGCTCAGGCGAGCACCGGCTGCTTTGGGTCACCGATTTCCCGCTGATGGAGTGGAGCGAGGAGGAGAGCCGGGCCGTTTCCCGCCACCACCCGTTCACCCACCCGAATCCGCAAGACCTGGACCGTCTCGAGTCGGAGCCTCTCGCCGTGCGTGCGCAAGCCTACGATCTCGTGCTCGACGGCGTAGAGATCGCCGGCGGTTCCATCCGTATTCATGAGCGCGAGTTGCAGGAGCGCGTATTTCGCCTCCTCGGCCTGGGCGCAGAGGAGGCCCAGGGGAAGTTCGGCTTCCTCCTGGACGCATTCCGCTTCGGCGCGCCGCCGCACGGCGGGGTGGCCTTCGGCTTCGACCGGCTCTGCATGCTGCTCGCCGGCGCTTCGAGCATCCGTGACGTCATCGCGTTCCCGAAGACCGCCAAGGGCACCGACCTGCTGACAGGAGCGCCGGCCGAAGTCTCGCCGGCGCAACTCGACGAGCTGCACCTCGCGACCCGACCGGCGAAACAGGGAACCTAGCGAACAGCTGTAGGTATCAACAGGTCGACTACGCCGATCACGAACGCGGCAAGCAGGGCGCCGATGGCCGAGACGTGCATCCCTGGCACGACGAACTGCACGAGCCAGATCACGACGGCGGAGACCAGGAAGCCGACAATCCCCCGGCCATAGGTCGAGTTGCGGCGACCCAGCGCGAGTTCGATCAGGTAGCTGACGCCCGCGATGACCAGTGCCGCCACCAGTGCCTCGCCGAACGTCAGATGGCTGAAGCCGGGCACGATGTAGCCGACCAGCATCAAGACGATCGCTGCAACGATGAAACGGACGACAGTGCCCATGAAGCGCATGCCGACACCTCCGCGACTAGTGTCGGGAGCGAAAGCCAAGGCTATGCGCCCATTGCGCCTGAGCACGGCTTCGCACGGCGCGTCAAGGCCCGGACGGTGCTTTGAACCGCGCGACGGGCCGTGCTATACTGCCGAAGCAGCCACCCGACCATGTGCGACCCCTTTAGAGCAGTTTTGAGCCAACACCTAAACTGCGGGAGCCTGGATTCTTGAGGCGGGAAGGCATGCCCCCCGTGTTTGGGGGAGCCTCGATGTCCCGAGACCGGCACCCACCTGCCTGAGGCAGGTTCAAAACGCAAGCGGGAACGGCATGGTGGGGTCTTAGGAACCTCCGCGCGAGCGGAGGTTCTTCGTTTGCAGGCGCGAATGACTGGAGAGGAGGGATCGCCTTGATCGACCTGCGCAGCGACACTGTGACGAAACCGACCGATGAGATGCGTCAGGCCATGGCGACGGCCGAGGTAGGAGACGATGTCTGGGGAGACGACCCGACCGTCAACCGCCTGGAGCAGGTGGCCGCCGAATGGCTCGGCAAGGAGGCGGCCCTCTTCGTGGCCAGCGGCACGATGGGCAACCAGGTCGCCGTAATGACCCACTGCAGCCCTGGGGACGAGGTTTTCGTGGAAGGCGAGGCACATGTGTACTGGTACGAGGTGGGCGGCATCGCGCGCCTTGCCGGTGCGCAGCCGCGGCCGATATTGACGCCCGACGGCCTGCTCACCCCGGACCTCGTGCAGGCGTCTCTGCGCGAGGAGAACATCCACTATCCCGTGCCCAGGCTTCTCTGCATCGAGAACACGCACAACCGCGCAGGCGGCAAGGTGCTGCCTCTGCCCGCCTACAAAGCGGTGGTGGACAAGGCCCACGAACGCGGCCTCAAAGTGCATCTCGACGGCGCCCGGCTGGCCAACGCGGCGGTCGCGCAGGGGATCTCGCCACGCGAGGCGGCAGCGGGCGCGGACAGCGTGATGTGCTGCCTCTCCAAGGGGCTCTGCGCGCCGGTCGGCTCCGTGCTGGCCGGCTCGCGCGAATTCATCGCGACAGCCCGCCGCAACCGCAAGGTTCTGGGTGGCGGCATGCGCCAGGCCGGCATCCTCGCGGCCGCCGGACTCATTGCGATCGAACGGATGGTAGAGCGTCTGCGGGAGGACCACGCGCTCGCGCAGGCGATCGCGGCCGCGCTTCACGATGTGCCCCACGTCACCTGCGACCCCAACAAGGTCGAGACCAACATGGTGCAGGTGGACCTCGACCGGCCGGCGTCTCCCGTGCTCGACGCCCTGGCCCGCGAGGGCCTGCTCTGCGGAGCGTCCGGCCCTACGCGCATCCGCCTCGTGACCCATCGCGATGCTTCGGGCACGCGCCCCGAGGAGGTCGCGCGGGCCTTTCGCGCAGCGCTCGCCGGCTGAGGCGTTCCGTCCGCAGACCCTCGCCAGGGCCACCGCGGCCTGACGCCCGCTTCGACAAGTTCCCCGTGCGCAGAGCCTCGACACGCGCTGCGCCTCCTGTCCCACGCCGATGCCAGCCCCTGCGGGCGCCGGCGACAGCCGAAGCAACCGGCCAAGGTCCCGCCGGACAGCCTGACGCACCTCTTCGAGGGCACGCGGCACCCGTGATCGTGCGCGAGAAAGTTGCATGGCCGCGGCGCTCTGCCGCGGCCATGTGCCCTAGTCTCGGGTCAGGACGAGACCGGCTCGGCGGCGGCCTCCGCCAGGGACATCTGGCCGAGCGTGTCCTCGATCGAGTTCTGCAAACGCTGCCAGATCCTGCGCGTGTAGCAGCGGTCCTGTTTGCCGCAGCCTGGCTCATCGCCCTCGACGAGGCAGTCGTAGGGCGCTAAGGAGCCTTCGAGCAGGCGCACCAGATCTCCGACGCGGATGTCCTCGGCGGACCGCGCCAGGCGATATCCTCCCTTCGCGCCGCGCACGCTGACAACGAAGCCCGCCCGCCTCAGTTCGACAAAGATCTGCTCGAGATATTGCTCCGAAATCCCCTCGTCCTCCGCGATCACCCGCAGTGGCACGGGCCGGTCCCCTTCGCGGTGCACGAGCGACACCAGCGCCCGCAAGCCGTACTCGCTGCGCGTGCTCAGTCGCATGGCGCTCCCCCCTCGCTCCCTAGTCGTAATCCTCGTCCTCGTCCGCTTCGTAGCCAACCAGGATATTCCCGGCCTCGACGCGTACCGGATGCACCGTCACGGCCTCCACGACAGGCAGGTGGACAGGCCTGCCTGTCGGGATGTCGAATTGTCCGCCGTGCAGAGGACAGGTGACGATGCGGCCATGCACCTTGCCCTCGGAAAGGGACGCGTAGGCGTGACTGCAGGTGTCGTCGATGCAATAGACCTGCCCATCCACCCGGAAGAGCGCCACCGGCACACCGCCTGCGACACGGCGCAGAGGCCGCCCCTCCTGAACCTCCTCGTCCTTGGCCACAAGCGCAAATTCCATGCGGGTCCTCCTGCCTAGCCGACCGATCCGACCATCTCAAGCTTGATCAGGCGGTTCATCTCCACCGCGTACTCCATCGGCAGCTCCTTGGTGAAAGGCTCGATGAAGCCCATCACGATCATGCGCGTGGCCTCCTCTTCCGTCAGCCCGCGGCTTCGCAGGTAGAAGAGCTGCTCCTCCGAAACGCGCGAGACGGTCGCCTCATGCTCCATCGTGACGCGGTTGTCGAGCACCTCGTTCGTCGGCACGGTGTCCGCCTGGGATCCGTCGTCGAAGATCAAGGTGTCGCAATTCACCTTGGCCTTGGATCCCTTGACGTTCTTGCCGAAGTGGACGAGACCGCGGTAGGTCGTCTTGCCACCGCCTCGGGAGATGGACTTCGAAATGATGGTCGACGTGGTGTTCGGAGCCAGGTGCATGGCCTTGGCGCCCGCGTCCTGATGCTGGCCCTTGCCGGCCACGGCGATCGAGAGCACGTGGGCGTGAGCCCCTTCGCCGACCATATAGACCGATGGGTACTTCATGGTCAGCTGCGAGCCGATGTTGCCGTCGATCCATTCCATGGTGGCCCTCTCGTGGGCCACGGCGCGCTTCGTCACAAGATTGAAGACGTTCGGCGCCCAGTTCTGGATCGTTGTGTAGCGGCAGCGCCCGCCCTTCTTCACGACGATCTCGACGACGGCGGAATGCAGGCTGGACTCGGTGTAGATCGGGGCTGTGCAGCCCTCGACGTAGTGCACCATCGCTTCCTCGTCGACGATGATCAGCGTGCGCTCGAACTGGCCCATCTGCGACGCGTTGATGCGGAAGTAGGCCTGCAGCGGCACCTTCGCCTCAACGCCCTTCGGCACGTAAATGAAGCTGCCGCCCGACCACACGGCCGAGTTGAGGGCGGCGAACTTGTTGTCTTCAGGCGGCACCACCGTGCCGAAGTACTCGCGGAAGAGGTCCGGGTACTCCTTGAGGGCGGAATCGGTGTCGAGGAAGACGATGCCCATCGCCTCGAGGTCAGCACGGATGTTGTGGTAGACGACCTCGGAGTCGTACTGCGCCGAGACGCCGGCGAGGAACTTGCGCTCCGCCTCCGGAATGCCCAGCTTTTCGAACGTGTCCTTGATCTCCTGCGGCACCTCGTCCCACGTGCGGCCCTTCTCGTCCGTGGGCCGGACGTAGTATGTGATCTCGTCGAAGTTCAGGCCTGAGAGGTCCCCGCCCCAGGTCGGCATCGGCTTCTGCTCATAGACCTCCAGGCTGTGCAGGCGGAAGTCCCGCATCCACGCGGGCTCGCCCTTCATCGCCGAGATCGCCTCGACCACCTTGCGCGTCAGGCCCTTCTCTGTGCGGAAGACCGAGATGTCGCGGTCGTGGAAGCCGTACTGGTACTCCTCGACGCCTGTGATATCAGGCCTCTGGCTCACTTGTGGTCTCCCCCTTCCTCGATGCGGTCGATCGCCTGTTCAAAGGCGTTCATGACAAGCGTTGCGCACTTGACGCGCGCCGGGAACCGCGAGACGCCCTCGAGCGCCTCAAGATCGCCGAGGAGGCTCCTGTCAGCCTCTCTACGGCGCAGCAGATCCTTGAACGACTCCGCGATGCGGCGGGCCTCCTCGAGTTTCTTGCCGCGCACGCGGTCGATGAACATCGACGCCGCTGCCATGCTGATCGAGCAGCCCTGGCCTTCGAACGCCGCGTCGCGCACGATGCCGTCCTCGTCGACCAGCACATCGAGGTGCAGCTCGTCGCCGCAGCTCGGGTTGTGCAACCCGACCGTGAGTGTCGGGTGCTCGAGGTGCCCGTGGTGGCGCGGGTTCTGGTAGTGGTCCATGACCACTTCGCGGTAGACGTCATCCAGCGACACGGCGGAAGAACTCCTTTGTGGCCTGGACGGCGGCCAACAGCTGGCGCACGTCCTCGGCATCGTTGTACAGGTAGAAGGAGGCCCGGGCGGTGGATGCGGCGCCGAGGCGCCGCATCAGCGGCTGGCAGCAGTGGTGGCCGGCCCGCACGCAGACGCCGTGCTGGTCGAGCGCAGTGGCGACGTCGTGCGCGTGCACGCCGTCGATGTTGAAGGTGACGACACCGCTCTCGCGGTGACCCTCAGGCCCGTAGACGGTGACCCCCTCGATGCGGCGCAGCCCGTCGGCGGCCGCGTTGGCGAGTTCCGTCTCGTGCCGGTGGATCTCCGAAAGACCCACCTCCTGCAGGAAGCGCGCCGCGGCTCCCATGCCGACGGCGCCGGCGATGTTCGGAGTGCCGCCTTCGAAGCGCCATGGTGCCTCCTTGAAGGTGGCCGAGGTGAGGGTTACCTCCTCGATCATCTCGCCGCCGTAGTAGACAGGCGACATGCCGGCGAGTAGCTCCCTGCGGCCGTAGAGCGCCCCGATGCCCGTCGGGCCACACATCTTGTGGCCCGAGAAGGCAAGAAAGTCGATGCCGAGCTGACGCACGTCCATCGGCATGTGCGGCACGGACTGCGCTCCGTCGACGGCCAGGATCGCCCCCGCCCTGTGGGCGATGGCGGCGATGGCGCCGACGTCGGTGACGGTGCCCATCACGTTCGAGACGTGCGCCAAGGCCACAACGCGCGTGCCGCCGTCGACCACGGCGGCGACCGCGTCCGGCGTGACCTGGCCCGCCTCGTCGAGCTCGACGAAGCGCAGCTCCGCGCCGCGGCGCAGGGCTACCTGCTGCCAGGGCAGGAGGTTCGAGTGGTGTTCCGCAGGGCTCGTGACCACATTCGTGCCAGGCCCCAGCGCCTGCCCGCCGTAGCTCAAGGCGAGCAGGTTCAGCGACTCGGTCGTGCCACGCGTGAACACGATCTCCTCGGGCTCCGCGTGCACCAGGCCCGCCACCTCGGCTCTCGCATCCTCGTAGTCCTGCGTGGCGCGGGCCGCAAGGTCGTAGACACCGCGGTGGACATTCGCGTTGTCCTCGACGTAGTAGCGCCGCACAGCGTCCAGAACCACCTGCGGCTTCTGCGAGGTGGCTGCGGAATCGACGTAGCACAGGCGCTTGCCGTTTTCGTATCGCCTGAGCAGTGGGAATTCCGAACGCAATGCGACGGGGTTCATAGCTCTACCTTCTCCAGGAAGATGTCGGCAATCTGCTCCCTCACGTCCCGGAGCGGGATGTCCGCGAGCAGCGAGGCGAGGAATCCAGCCACGATGAGTCGCCGAGACTCGACGGGCGTGATGCCGCGGGATTCCATGTAGTAGATCTGCATGGGGTCGACCGGGCCGGCGGAGGCGGCGTGACCCGCGCTGACCTCCCATTCGGAGATCTCAAGCTCGGGAATGAGATCGGCACGCGCCTCCTCGGACAGCATCAGGGTGTGCTCGTGCTGCCAGCCGCTCGCGTTCTTCGCGTTCTTGCGAATAACACTATTCGCGCTGTATATCGCCCGCGCCTTCCCTTGCAGCACTCCGCGCGCCTCGATGTCGCTCGTCGAATGGGCGCCTTCGTGCACCATGACATGGCTGAACTCGAAATGCTGCCGCCTACCGCCGAAGAAGCTCGCCAAAACGCGGGCTTCGGACCCCGCTCCGCGCAGATACGTGCGCGTGTCGGAGACGGCGAGTCGCGCGCCGACATCCGCCAGGATCCATTGCAGCCGCGCGTCGCGGCCCAGTTCGGCCCGGCGCGGCCAATAGGCCTGCACGCGGCCGGGCAGGCGCTGGAATTCCGTATAGTTGAGTGCCGCTCCGTCGCCCAGGACGATCTCCACGGCGCCGCGAACCGCCGCCTCGCTGCCAGCTTCGCCCTGCAGCTCGACGATCAGGTCCGCCCTCGCGCCTTCCTCCAGGACCACAAGCACATGTGGCGCGAAGAGGGAACCGCCCTGCAGCCCGATGCTTACCTGCAAGGGCGACGCGAGTTCTCTGCCGCGCTTCACGCGGCAAAGAACGCCGCCGGCGAACGTCGCGAGGTGCAACGCATGCAGGTGGTCCTGACCCTCGCTGAAGAGCCGTCCGAGATGCCGCTCGAGGTCCGCCGTCCCCTCCGCGATGGCCTGCGTCAGCTCCATGACCTCGGCGCCGTCATGCACGTCGCCGACCGTGACCGATGCGGTCTGAGGCAAGGCCGGCAGGGTAAATCCCGCCGCCTCCAGCGGTGTCTGCTTCCTGTGTGCCAAGGGCAGATCGTGAGCCGCGCCGAGCGCCCCAAGGCGTCGCTCCTGCAGCCAGGACGGCTCGTTCGCGGCGAAAGCCGCGATCTGCTCCGGGGTTAGGTCCACCAAGGTATGAGCCATTCTCAGGCCTCCTCGGTCAGGGGCTCGTCGATGCCGAGTTCCTCGCGCAGCCACTCGTAGCCCCGCTCCTCGAGCTGCGTGGCGAGCTCCGGGCCTCCTGAGCGCACGATGCGTCCTTGCATCATGACGTGCACGTTCGTCGGGTTGATGTAGTTGAGGATGCGCTGGTAGTGGGTGATGATCAGCACGCCCATGTCATCGGACAGCATCTGCGAGACGCCGCCCGCCACGAGCTTCACGGCGTCGATGTCGAGTCCCGAGTCGATCTCGTCGAGGACGGCGACGCGCGGCCGCAGCACGGCCATCTGCAGGATCTCGTTGCGCTTCTTCTCGCCGCCCGAGAACCCCTCGTTGACGTAGCGCTCGGCGAAGCTCGGATCGATCTGCAGGCTCTCCATCTTGGCCTTGAGCTCGCGGTGGAACTGCATCACGGGGACAGGCTCGCTCTCGGGGCGCCGCGCGTTCAGGGCGGTGCGCAGGAAGTTTGCGTTCGAGACGCCGGAGATCTCGGCCGGGTACTGCATCGCCAGGAACAGCCCGGCCCTGGCACGCTCGTCGACGGACATCGCGAGCAGGTCCTGGCCGTCCAAGGTGACCCTGCCGCCCAGCACCTCGTAGGCCGGGTGCCCCATCAGGGCCGACGCCATCGTGCTCTTGCCGGTCCCGTTGGGCCCCATGACGGCATGCACCTCGCCGCCGCGCACTGTGAGGTCGAAGCCCTTGACGATCTCGCGCCCCTCGATGCCGACGCGAAGTCCTTCAATGATCAGTTCAAGTCGGGCCATCAGAACGTCGCTCCCCTCGCCAGCTTCTAATCCCTACTGATACGCTCATCTTTCGCAGCAATCTTACACGTGACCTCTTGCTCTGTCAAACGGCCAGAAGACCACTGGACAGGGGTCGAAAGGTCTTCTCCAGCCGCGCGCGCCTCTTGCGGCAGACTGCCGACGCGGGCCAGGTAGACGCCGGTCAGGGAAAGCGCACCGCCCACCGCAACCCAGAGCGTGAGCGGCGCCTTGAGCAGCCAGCTTGCCGCCAGCGCGGCGATCACGGGCTCGGCGTTCAGGTACACGAGCACCCGGCTCGGCCCTAGTCTCCCCGTCGCACCCTGCCAGAACGTCAAGCCGAACACCGTCACCGGCAGTGCCGAGTAGAGCACGGCAAGTGCGCGCCAGCCGATCACGGCATGCTGCAGTCCGATGGCGCCGGCCGGCACGAGCAGAGCGAGCCCGAAGATGGACTGCCAGGCCGTGACCGTGAGCGGCGGCAGGCGGCGCACCAGCGGCGCCGACATGATGCCGTAGATCGACCAGAGGATCGCTGCGCCCAGTGCGGCCGCGTCGCCGAGCAGCGCCGCTGGCGCCGCTGCGGCGTTGGCGGTGCGGCCGCCGAGAACGACGATCGCCGCGCCGACGGTGCCGAGCACGACGCCCAGCCAGTTGCCCGTGCGAAGCGGGTCCGAGCCTGTAAGATGGCCGAAGACCGCGGCGATGGCCGGCGAGAGGGTCATGAGCACGGCTGCGGAAGCTACATCCGTCCAGGCGATCGAGCTCGTGAAGAGATACTGGTAGGCCCCGATGCCAATAAAGCCGCTCAGCATCAGCGGCAGCACGTCGCCGCGCTTGATGCCCATCCCGCCCTGGCGGACCGCCAGGAGCCACAGCGCCGGGGCTGCGACCAGGAAGCGCACGGCGGTGAAGACCGTCGGCGGCAGGTCGCCGACTCCGATCTTCACCGCCAGGAAGTTGAGGCTCCAGATCAGGATCGTCAGCCAGAGGCCAGCTTCCTGCCAGAAGCCCCGCCGCACCATGCGCTACAGGACGCCGACGGCGTGTCCAGCCTTGGCGAAGGCGTCGAGCGCCTCCTCGAGGTCGGACTGCGAGTGGGCCGCCGAGACGATCGTGCGCACGCGGGCCTGACCGCGCGGCACGGTCGGGAAGGCGATGCCTTGCGCGAACACGCCGTTTTCGAACAGGCGGTCGGAAAACTCCATTGCAGCGTGCTCCTCGCCGATGATCACCGGCGTGATCGGCGTCTCCGACTTGCCCGTGTCGAAGCCGAGCGACCTGAGTCCTTCCTTGAAGAAGCGGGCGTTCTGCCACAGCCGCGCAATCAGCTCGGGCTCGCTCTCCATGATGTTCACGGCCTCGATGGCGGCCGCAGTCACGGCCGGCGGGTGCGAGGTGCTGAAAAGGAATGGCCGGCCGCGGTGGATCAGGAGATCGACCAGACCCTGCGTCGTCGCGACGTAACCCCCGAGCACCCCGACAGCCTTCGAGAGCGTGCCGACCTGCACGTCGATCTGGCCCTGCAGGCCGAAGTGGTGGACGCTGCCCTGGCCGTTCCTGCCCAGGACGCCAGAGGAGTGCGCGTCGTCGACGTAGGAGACCGCGTCATACTGCTTGCAGAGCCTGGCGATCTCGGGCAGGGGCGCGATGTCGCCGTCCATGCTGAAGACGCCGTCGGTGATCACGAGGCGACGGCGGTAGCCCTGGGTGTCCCTGAGCTGCTGCTCGAGTTCACCCATGTCCTTGTGCGCGAAGCGGCGTATCTCGGCCCTGGTCAGCCGGCAGCCGTCGATGATCGAGGCGTGGTTGAGGGCATCCGAGATGATCACGTCGCCTTCCCCGACCAGGACGGGAATGACGCCCGAGTTGCAGGTGAAACCGCTCTGGAACACGATGCACGCCTCAGTGCCTTTGAAGGCGGCCAGGCGGCGCTCGAGCTCGAGGTGCATCTCCATCGTGCCGATGATCGTGCGCACGGCGGCGGTGCCGGCCCCCCACTTCTCGACCGCCGCGATGGCCGCCCGCTTGAGGCGTGGGTCATTCGCGAGACCGAGGTAGTCGTTCGAGCTCAGGTTGATGACCTGCTTGCCGTCGATGACGGCCCTCGGACCCTGGGCGGAACTCAGGACGCGCAGGGGGCGGAAGACGCCCTGACGCTTCAGCTCTTCGATCTCGCCTTGAACGAAGTCGAGGGACATGTCACTACTCCCTTCCGTCTATTCTGCCTGCGGCAGCATGACGACCTTGCCGCAATTGCCCTCGTGCAGGATGCGCATCGCCTCGTCGTAGCGGGTCATCGGCAGGCGGTGCGTCAGGAGCGGAGCGATGTCGAGCTTGCCGGTCGAGAGCAGGGAGCGCGTCTTGTACCACGTGTCGAACATGCGCCGACCCGTGATGCCCTGCAGCGTGAGCCCCCGCATGATGACCTGCTCGGAAAGCTCCATCGTCACATCCTGCGACGGCAGGCCGAGCAGGGATACGCGGGCGCCCATGCGGCAGGCGCGGATCGCGTCGCGGATCGCGACGGGATGGCCGGACATCTCCAGCACCACGTCGACGCCCTCGCCCCGCGTCCGCTCGCGCACAGCCTCGACGGTGTCGACCTGCGACGGGTCGAAGACGGCGTCCGCCCCCATCTTGAGGCCAAGGTCGCGCCGGTAGGGCGAGAGCTCGGTCGCCATGATCTGGTCGGCGCCAGCCGCCCTGGCGACACCGATGGCGAAGAGGCCGATCGACCCCAGCCCCGTGATGAGTACGGTCTTGCCCGTGATCTCGCCGGCGAAGACGGTGTGGACCGCGTTGCCGAGCGGCTCCTGCGCCGCCGCCACCTCGAACGGCATGTCGGGCGGGTTCTTCCAGAGGTTTGTCGCCGGCATGACCATGAACTGCGCGAACGAGCCGTCGTGGTCGATGCCCAGGATCTCGACGTTCTCGCAGATATGCCCCTGACCCGTGCGGCACGAGTGGCAGTGGCCGCAGGTCACGTGCGTCTCGACCGACACGTGGTCACCGACCGCGAAGCCGCGCACCCCCGGCCCCACCTCGACGATCACGCCGCCCGTCTCATGTCCCATGATGCGCGGCGGGTGCACCCGCGCCGCCGCCCACTCGTCCCAACTGTACACGTGGTAGTCGGTGCCGCAGATCGAGGCGGCCCGCACCTCGATCAGGGCCTCGCCGGGCCCGGGCTGGGGAACCGGAACCTTGTGAAGCTCTGCCCCAGGCTCCGCCTTGGTCTTCACCACTGCCCGCATGTCCACCGCGCTGCGCCTCCCGCAATCTCTGATGCCGCCTCACCCTTTGGCGAGGTACCGGCGAAGGTTCCCGGGATCGAGCCTCATGCCCACGAAAAAGGAACCGAAGAGCGCATAGATGGCGCTCACCTCGTCGAACCGCATCTCGTAGATGATCTTCTTGAATTGCAGCGGATCGTCCGAAAACAGGTCGACGCCCCACTCCCAGTCGTCGAGACCCATCGAGCCCGTGATGATCTGCCGCACACGATCGGCGTAGCCGCGGCCGATCATGCCGTGGCTGCGCATGAGGTCCCTGCGCTCCATGGCGTCGAGCATGTACCAGTTGCGCTGCTCGCCGCGCAGCTTGCTCATCGGGTAGAAGCAGATGTAGCCAGTGCGGGGAAGTTCCGGCTCGAGACGCCCGCGCAAGGCTGCCTCGGCCTCGCGCGACGCCTCCTCGCTGCGCGGCGCCGACGTGTGCGTCGACAGTTCCACGACAGAGAGGAATGAATACGCGGGCGCGAGAAAGCGTCCAAGACCGCTGCGCGCCCAGGCGTTCTCGATCGCGGCGAGACCTTCGAGGCTCGGCCTGAAGTGCACGCCCATGAGATCCGCCTTGTGGCCGAGCAGCCAGTAGTGGCCGCTTGATCCGGAATGGTCGGCTTCCTTCGCCTGTTCCCCCGCCATCAGTGCGTCCGCCTCGGCCAGCAGAGCGTCGCGCTCGCTGTCGGCCAATGCCTGCCAGAGCGGCCAGTCGACGCGGTAGAGACTGTGCAGGCAGAACCAGCCGTCAAGTGTCTGCGGTGCGTTGGCCACCTTGAACTTCACCCCGTTCATTGTACATCTCGCTGCAAGCCGCACAGCATGCGAAAAGCCCCTGATCGCGGCCGATCGGGCACCCAGGCAGCTACAGCCGCCTCGCTGGGAGGCCCTTGCAGCGCAATGGAAAGGAAGGTTGCGCGAGGCCATCCTGGTGATCGGCGGTTCCGGTCTGATCGGCCCCCAACTGGTGCCGAACCTGCTGGCCGCAGGCGATGACGTCGTGTGCTCTCGCGCGGCAACCGCGCGGTGGATGTTCCGGGCGTAGAGCATGTGCTGGCCGACCGCGGCGCGGTTCGAAGCGCTGCCAGGGGCACATTCGATTGGGTGATCGACAACGTCGCCTGCATGCCCGCGGACGCAGACATGATCCTCGATGCGCTCGACGGCGGCTCGGACATTATGTGCAGAGAGGCACCGCGTTCGTCCACCCCAGCGTTCTGCATGCGGACGAAGGCCCTTCCGCGCCGCTGCGCGAGCAGACGCGCCGCCCGGGTCCTTGCCGAAAAACGACGATGACATGCCCCCGCACGCCCTACCGGCTGCCGCTGACCTTCCGTGTCGCCATCGATGTCTCGGCCGCCACGGACGGGCAGTTCACGTGGGCACCGATGGGCGAGTGGATGGCGAGGACGGGCGAATGGGCGAGCAGGTACTACGCAGGGCACGGCGAGGCCGTCTCTGCGGTTGTGAAGGGCCCTGACAGGCGGCTCGAGGATGTCCGCGAGCGTGCGGACATCCTCGGGCCGCACCCCGACTGCGTCAAGCGAGCACCGGTACGAGCCGGTGTCCAGGCGGCGTGCAGAACCTGCACGCCGCGCCGCTGCGCCGGATCACGAGCTTTCGGTAGGCGCCTGCCCCAGGCAGGCCTTTCTCCCAGGGGCCGCGATGCCGTTCAGGCCAGGGCGTCCGCCCAGATCGCGCCAAGCTGGCCGATGTCGCCGAAGCGCAGCCTGGCCGTCGGCTCGGGTCTGCCGCGCGGCGGCTGCACGAGATGCACCGCCATCCCCGCATCGAGGGCGGGCATGTCCTGGTCCTCGTCATCTCCTACCATCAGGCATTCCTCGGCCGACGCCCCCACGGCGTCCGCCATCTCGAGGAAGTAGCTGCGATGGGGCTTGGCGCTGCGATTCGCCTCGAGACAGGCGACGTGGTCGACCCAGTCGGTGCGCACGCCCGCCCAGCGCAGCCGCTCGAGCATCACATCGCGCGGGTAGATCGGCATCGTGGCCACGACCACCTTCAGGCCGCGCTCGTGGATCTCCCGCACGACCTGCGCCGCGCCGGTGATCGGCTTCGCCATCTCCCGGAGGCCCGGCAGGATCTCCTTGGACAGTTGGTGGATGGAACGCCAGAGATCAGCGGGAGAGCGGTCGAGCGCATCGCTCAGCTTGCGCAGGAGACAGACCTGGTTCGAGTCCTCGTTCACCTCTGGCGCCAGCATCGCGTACGTGGAGCCGGCCAGCACGGCGAGTCCCCGCTCCTGGTCCTCGGGCACGAGCTTCGCAGCGAGGGACCTGGTGTACGTCTCGATGAAGTTGTCGACGTCGATGTCGAGCAGGGTTCCGTCAAGGTCGAAGAGCACGGCGCGAATCATGCGAAACCTCCTTGCAAATGGCTTTTGCGGGTTTGGACCGGATCAGAAGTACTGCATCGGCTGGTCGTTGAGGTCGGCGATCACGGTCTTTGTCTCGAGAAACGCATCGACGCCCTCGACCCCGAGGTCCCGTCCGTAGCCGCTATGCTTGAAGCCGCCGAACGGCGCGGTGGGGGTCAACACCTGGTAGGCGTTCAGCCATACCGTGCCTGCCTCGAGCTCCTGCGAGACGCGCAGGGCCCGGCGCAGGTCCTGGGTCCAGACGGCGGCCGCAAGGCCATACATCGTGCCGTTGGCGATGCGGACCGCCTCCTCGTCGCTGTCGAACGGGATGATCGCCGCCACGGGGCCGAAGATCTCCTCCTGCGCGATGTCCGAGCCGGGATCGACATCCCTGAACACGGTGGGCGAAAAGAAGTAGCCGCCCCTACTGCGCTCGCCACGGCCGCCGAGGACGGTGCGGCCGCCGAGGTCGACGGCCCTGCCCACGTAACCCGAGACGCGCTCGAACTGCGCTGCGCTGACGAGCGGGCCGAGGTCTGTCATGGCGTCCTCCGCTTCGCCCACGACGAGATCGCCCGCGCGCTCTGCCACCGCCTCGACGAACCGGTCGTAAAGGGGCCGCTGCACCAGGATGCGGCTGCCCGCCTGACAGACCTGGCCGGAATTGAAGAAAATGCCGAAGAGCGCCCCCGAAACCGCGTCGTCGAGGTTCGCGTCGGCGAAGACGATGTTGGGGGACTTGCCGCCCAGTTCGAGCGACACGCGCTTGAGGCCCTCGGCGGCCGCGGCCGCCACGATCCGACCCGTCTCTGTGCTGCCCGTCAGGGCGATCTTCGCGACCTGCGGGTGGCGCACGAGCGCCGCCCCGACCGTATCGCCGCCCGGCAGAACCGAGAGCACCCCCTCCGGCAGGCCGGCTTCGCGCGCCGCGTCGGCAAGGGCGAGCGCCACGAGCGGCGTCTCGGGCGCCGGCTTGAGTACCGCAACCGCACCCGCCGCGAGGCAGGCGGCCACCTTCCATGCCGGCATGAGCAGGGGGAAGTTCCAAGGTGTGATCAGTCCGGCAACCCCGACCGGCTGCTTCTGCGTCCAGGTCATATAGCGCGTCGTGGCTCCCTGCAGGCTGAAGGGCAGCGTCCGGCCGTGCACGAGGGTACCGGCCGCCGCGAAGAAGTCGAAGGCGTCGGCCGCCATGGGGATTTCGATGAAGCGGGCCGCCGAGAGCGGCATGCCGCTCTCGCGCGCCACGAGGCGGGCGAGTTCGATCGTCCGCTCGCGCAGCCGCGTCGCCACCTGTCCAAGAATGCGCTGACGCTCGAGCACGGGCAGGTTGCGCCAGACACCTTCCGTGTGGGCTCGGTGCGCAACCGCGACAGCGGCCTCGACATCGGCCGGGCCGCTCGCGGCCACTTCCGCGAACGGCTCCCCCGTCGAGGGGTTCACATCGGCCGATACCTCGCCGCTCAGCGCAGCCCGCCGACCACCCCCGATCGAGAGCCGACCGTCGAGAAGGTCCCCTGCGATCTCGACGCTCAAGGCATCACCAGATCCTCTCGGCCGAGACTGCGCACGTGGTCCGGGTAGAGCGGATAGATCTCGTCAAGGCTTGGCAGAAGCTTCATGGCCCGCGACAAGGGTCCCGTCGCACGGATCTGCTGGCGCGATAGCGCCTGGGCCAGGTCGAGCTGGCCCTGCCAGAAGCGGTTCGCGAGGTCGGCCGCCTGGTCGAAGATCAGCGTGGCGGGCGGCTGTTCCGGTCCCATAATGACGTGGAAGTCCCTGCCGGTCAGCGCGGGGTCTTCGGGCACCCAGCTGACGAATGCCTCGGGATCGTGGAACTGGAAGCGCACCGTGCCCCCCACCTTATGGATCAGGGTGGCCTGCGGCAGAGGGATGAGCGATTCGAAGAAACTGCCGAGCACGCGGTAGACTTCATCGGTGTCCTCGAAGTAGACGCCCAAAGCGAGCCCCTCCTCTATTCAGCGGTCGTCCGACAAACGCAGCAGGGGCCTGCCCGCGCGGCCGTGACGCATGGCGTCGAACGCCTCGTTGATCTGGTCGAGCCGGAACGTCGGACCGGCCAGGGCGGCGAGGTCGAACGTGCCCTGACGGTAGGCGGCAAAGAGTTGCGGCGCGTCGTCGGCCAAAACCCCGCCGCCGTACCACGTGCCGGTCAAGGTCTTCTGCTGCGAGGGAAAGGTGAAGGCGTTCAGCGAGACGTCAAGGTGGGGCGGACTCACGCCGACCACAACCGCCGTCCCGCCGGGCCTCAGCGCATTGAACGCCTGGGCGATCGTCTCCGGCGTGCCTACCACCTCGAACGCCTGGTCGACGCCGTAGCCGCCGGTGAGGTCGAGGATGGCCTGCAGGGCGTCATTTGTCCCCGCCAGCACCACGTCGGTCGCGCCGTGCCGCGTCGCTTCCTCGAGCCGCTCGGGCGAGCGGTCCACGGCGATGATCCGGCCCGCACCGCGCATGCGCGCCGCCATCACCACGCTCTGGCCGACGCCGCCTGCGCCGATGACCGCCACCTCGGCGCCTTCTGGCATCCTCGCCGCGTGCGCCACGGCGCCGTAACCGGTGGTGGCGCTGCAGCCGATCAGGGCTGCAAGCTCCAGCGGGATCTCGTCAGGCACCGGCACGATCCCCGCCGCGGGCACAAGCGCGTACTCCGCGAAGGCGCCGACGAGGCTCATGACGTGGAGCCGCTCACCCTTGTGCTGGACGCCAGTCCTGCCGCGCCAGAGCGTCCCCTTCTCAGCCGCCTTCTTGGTGGTTTCGCACATGCCTGTCCAGCCACGGTTGCAAGGCACGCAGTCATTGCACTCCGGCAGCCAGGATAGAACGACACGGTCGCCGACCGCGACGCCCCGCACCCCCTCCCCGACCGCCGCAACGACGCCGCTGCCCTCGTGCCCGAGGACCATCGGCACGGGCAGAGGGAGGTCACCGGTGATCACATGCTCATCCGTGTGGCAGATCCCCGCGACGGCGATGCGCACCAGCACCTCGCCCGGCCCAGGGTCGTCCACATCCACTTCCTCTACGCGCAGGGGCTCCTCGTAATCCCAGAGCACGGCCGCCAAGGCCTTAGGCACCTCAATGCACTTCCTTCAGTGTCTGCATGGCCCGCGGACGGCGGCGCAGGTCAGGACATCGGTACGCGGGAGATGATCCGCCCGTCCACCCGCTCCATGATGTCGTCCAGCGTACGGCCCGTGATGGTTAGCCCGTGGTTCTTCAGCCCGACGACGGCCCGCGACGGGTCGTCAGCCTCGCGCACCGCCTGCGCGACCGCCTCGGCGAGTTCGATCGTGCCGCAGGGGTAGTTGATCTCCGTGGAACGCACACCGTCCATCCAGGCGTGGACATGGATGATCGCCCCGACCTGGGGATGCTCGCGATAGATGATGTGGTGCTCGATGGCATCGACCGAGACCCGATGCCCCTTCATCCAGGGCGCCTGGGAGAGCCGCATCGCACGGAGCTCCGGGTCGAAGTCCTTGACCATCTGCACGTCCTTGCCAACCTCGCGCAGGTTGGACTTGTCCACGCCGCTCGCGGACATCCAGAAGCGGCGGCGATCGTGCCGCCGGCTCAGATTGCCGTAGGAGAGGCCGCCCAGCTGAAAGAGGCGCTGCACATGGCGGTATTCGTCCGCCGGCAGGATCTCCTCGATCGGGAAGGGCGTGGGCAGCACGCCCCAGTTGTCCAGGGCACGCCCGGCGCGGAAGAGTTCGTCAAGCGCGCCGCCGCCGCTCCAGAGATCCTCCTCGAGGTCTGGGTCAAAGACGTTGTCGACGATCAGGTGGGACTCGGCGAGCGGCGTCAGCCTACCAACGAGCTCCTGCAAGTGCTGCTCGGACTGGTACGGCGCACGCGTCTCGTAGTAGCCGCGTTCCAGGGTGACGAAATACGTCTTGGGGTCCCGCTCGTCACCGACCACCGCGATGAGCAGATTTCCGAGCGAGCGGATCATCCAGGCATAGGCGCCGCGCAGGATGTCATCTGGCGGTTCCGGCAGGCGCAGCAGGGCAACGACATAGGTGGCCTGGGCACGCCTCCTGAATGGACGCGGCCGCTCCGAATCGACGAAGGTGAGGATCAGCTTTGCGTCTTCGGGCGGCGACTGCGCATGCCCGGCCTGCTCAAGCGCCCGCGCCAGCCTGTCGGCAAATGCCTGCATGCAGAGGTCAGCCGGCGAACCATGGAAAGCGAAATCCACCGAGAAATCCCCCTTCCAGCGCATCCCCGGGTTTGAGCCCCCGCGCGAACCGCGGCCCGGCAATGCCATGGCAGACGCCCACCTGCTGAAGCAACCTAACAGGTGAACCTCCGCGCACAGCGATTCACCTATGACGATATTTCGCCTTGTAGCAAACGATTCCTGTGTCCGAATGTACCCATCGCACCGGCGCAGCTGTCGATTTCCACGCGCAGTGTCGGGACCGCCCCGAGGATGCGACGAAAAGCCGGCTCAGAATCCGGTGAGGAAGGGATTCCCGATGCGCTCGCGGCCGATCGTCGTACCAGGGCCGTGGCCGGGATGGACCCGCGTCTCGGCCGGCAACGCGCAGAGACTGGCCAGCGAACGGTACAGGGTTTCGGGATCGCCCCCTGGCAGGTCGGTGCGGCCAATCGAGTCGTAGAACAGGCAGTCCCCGGAAAAAAGGTCCTCGCCGATGCGCAGCGCAAGGTGTCCCGGCGTGTGGCCGGGCACTGCCAGGACTTCGACGGCCAAGCCACCGAGAGACAGATGCTCGCCGCCGCGCAGCAGCCGGTCGGGTTTGGGTACCGGGTAGGTCTCGCCCAGAAACTCTCCCGTCGCAAGCGGCAGATCCGCCTCCGGGAAGTAGAGCTCGCACGCGAGCAGGGAGCGCAGCCTCTCGGCGCCCAGCATGTGGTCGCCATGACCATGCGTTATGAGCAAGGCCGATACGTTGAGGTTCAAGGCATGGGCCTTGGCCGCGATCGCCTCGGGCATGTAGCCGGCGTCGATCAGCAGTGCGTCGCCCGGATCTTGCCAGACGAAATAGCAGTTTGTCGCGAACGGCCCGAAGGTTGCGCTGCGGATCTCCAAGTACGTCCCCTCCCCTGCCAGCTGCGTGGGTCGGCCGCCCGGGTCAGTCCTTTGCGCGCCCGCGCTCCCGCGAGTCGATGAGGATCGTGACCGGTCCCGAGTTCTCCGAGAGGAAGCGCATGTCTGCGCCGAAGACGCCATGCTGGGCCGCGCCGAAGCCCAGGAGGAAGCGTTGCCACAGATCGCGCGCCTGCGCGGGCGGCAGAGCCGGACCGAAGTCCGGTCGCATGCCGCGCGCCACGTCCCCGTAAAGGGTGAACTGCGGCACGAGCAGGTGGCCAAGTCCCAGCTCGTCGGCACTGTGGCGCAGCCTACCTGTTTCGTCCGCGAAAATGCGCAGGCCGCGCAGCTTGCGCGTCATCCAGGCGAGGTCCTCGGGCCCGTCCGCCAGCCCGAAGCCGACCAGTGCGGCCTGGCCCTCCTCAATGGCCGCGACAAGTTCGCCTTCGACGCGGACCTCGGCCCTCGCGACGCGCATGGCAACCGCCCGCACCGGCCCACCTCCAGCGATGCTGCAGCCTGCCCGGGGCCATTCAGCGACCCCTCAGGTCCCTGGCAGGCATCATAGCACCGGATGACACCCGCGTGGACAGGCCCCGCTGCAGAGCACGCCCCTGGGGACGGCCGGCGCCGGCAAACCCCGCCCGACGTGACGGTGATCACGCCTCGTCGGGCGGCCAGGGCGCATGCTGGGCCCACAGGACGCTTGCCGAGGAGGCGGGAGGATGTCCCAGTCGCCCTATGCGGAGCAGCCGTTCATCGTCATCTGGGAAACGACGCAGGCCTGCGACCTCGCCTGCAAGCACTGCCGCGCCGCGGCGATACCCATGCGCAACCAGGAGGAGCTGAGCACGGAAGAGGCCATGCGGCTCATCGACGATGTCGCCACGATGCGGCCGCAGCCGAACTTCGTGCTGACCGGCGGCGATCCGATGAAGCGGCCGGACCTCGAGGAGATCATCCGCTACGCTGCCCGGGAGCGCGGGCTGCGCATCTCGATCACGCCCTCGGCCACGCCGCTTGTCACCCGGGAGCGCATCCAGGCCTGCGCCGAAGCCGGCCTCGCCCGCTGGGCGTTTTCGATCGACGGCGCCACCCCTGAGGCGCACGACTTCTTCCGCGGCCAGGATGGCTCGTTCGCCATCACGCTGCGTGCGATCGAGGAGCTCAAAACTCTCGGGCTGCCACTGCAGATCAACACGACCGTGTCGCGCTACAACCAAGGCAGCCTGCCGGCTATCGGCAGGCTCGTGCAGGAGCTCGGCACAGTGCTCTGGAGCCTCTTCTTCCTGGTGCCGGTCGGACGCGGCCGCGCCGACGACGCCCTGGGACCCGCGGAAACCGAGTTGGTGCTCGGCTGGCTCGAGGAATTCGCCCGCACGGCGAACTGCGACGTGAAGACGACCGAGGCGCCGCAGTGGCGCAGGGTGCTGCGCGAACGGCGGCCGGCCGACGAACAGCGGGCACCTCTCGTGGCCGATCGGGTCGGGCGTGCGCCGCGGCCCGTCACAGACGGCGACGGCTTCATCTTCGTCAGCCACAAGGGCAACGTCTATCCGAGCGGCTTCCTGCCTCTCGCTCTTGGCAACGTGCGGCAGACCCCGCTCTCCGAGATCTACCGAAACTCGCCTGTGCTGCTCGCCCTGCGCGACCGCAGCCGACTGCGCGGCAAGTGCCGCATCTGCGCGTTCCGGGAGGTCTGCGGCGGCTCGCGCGCCAGGGCCTACGCGATCACCGGCGACTATCTCGAGAGCGACCCGTACTGCGCGCACCTGCCCGACCCCGCCGCCGGCCACCGGCAGGTGCGCGCCGACATCCGCGCGCGACGCGATGACCCCGCGGAAGTGCGCTAGCCCCGGCGAACCTCAGGATGTCTCGCGGGTCAACAGGGCGTCGCGCAGGATCGGCACCTGGCCCCGTCCGACATCGCGCGTCGCGGTAACGAGCGCGATCGGCTGCCGCCGGCCCAGCTCCAGGATCTGCGCCAAGGCCGCCGCCCTCTCGGGCTGTGCGAGCTCGTCCATGTAGCGTCGGCGGAACTCCTCGCGCGCCTCGGGATTGGCGTGATACCAGGTGCGCAGCTCGTTCGACGGTGCCACATCCTTCAGCCAGACGTCCCACGGCGCGCCTTCCTTGCGCACGCCGCGCGGCCAGAGCCTGTCGACCAGCACGCGCAGGACACCCGGTGGCGTCGGCTCGTAGATGCGTCCCGTCAGGATGACCAAGCCCCATCCCCCCATGTCGGCCGCCACGTCCCTGGAAGCCCGCTGCGCGGCGCGCGCCGCATCCACATCACCCGTCACACGTTCGTCAGGTCCCGTCAGGCGCGCTTCGCCGAGACGACGCGCTCCACCGAGTACACGTCCGGCAGGTGGCGCAAGCGCTCGATGATACCTCGCAGTTCACCTAGATGATGGATCTCCATCACGACCTGCACCAGGGCGGTGCGGTTGCGGTAGCCCCTTGCCCGCGCCGAAAGGATGTTGAGCCGCGTCTCGGCAACCGCCTGCGCGACATCCGCCAGCAGGCCGGCGCGGTCGAGGGCGTGCACCTCGATCTCCACGGGATAGTTCTGCTGCAGCCCCTGGTCCCAGGCAACCTCGACGATGCGGTCCTGTTCGGTCAGGAGCGCCTTGGCGTTCGGGCATTCGGCCCGGTGCACCGTCACTCCCTTGCCGCGCGTCACATAGCCGATGATCGGGTCACCGGGCACCGGTGTGCAGCAGCGCGAGAAGCGCACGAGCAGGTTGTCCGCGCCGCGCACCCGCACGCCGTTCGTCGGCTTGCCGTAGTCGGCGAAGGCCTGCCTGTCCTCCTCCGGTACGCTCACCTGCGGCTCGGGCAGCCGGTCTTTGAGCCGCGTCACCACCTGCGGCGCCGAGAGTCCGCCGTAGCCGACGGCGGCGAAGAGGTCGTCGATGCCGCCGTAGTGCAGTCGTCGCGCCATGTCGTCGAGCCACTCGGTCCTCAGGATCTCCGACGGATCCAGGTTGACGCGCCTCGCCTCACGCTCGACCATGTCCCGTCCGAGCTTGGCGTTCTCCTCGCGGTTCTTAGCCTTGAACCAGGAGCGGATGCGCGAGCGGGCGGAGGATGTCTGCACGAATTGCAGCCAGTCGAGCGAAGGTCCCTGGCTCGACTTCGACGTGAGGATCTCGACGATGTCGCCGTTTTCGAGCTTGTGGTCGAGGGGCATGATGCGCCCGTTGACGCGCGCGCCAACGCAGTGGTGGCCCACGTCGGTGTGGATGCGGTAGGCGAAGTCGACCGGCGTGGCACCCGCCGGCAGGTTGTGCACCTGGCCCTTCGGCGTGAAGACGAACACCTCGTCGGCGAAGAGGTCGATCTTGAGGGTCTCGAGGAACTCGCGCGCGTCGCGCAGGTCTCCCTGCCACTCGAGCAGTTGGCGCAACCAGCCGAGCTTCTGGTCGAAAGTCGGGTCGGACCGCCCTTCTTTGTACACCCAGTGCGCCGCGATGCCGAACTCTGCCGTGCGGTGCATCTCCTGCGTGCGGATCTGCACCTCGACAGGAAGCCCGCCAGGCCCGACCACCGTCGTGTGCAGGCTCTGGTAGAGGTTCGGCTTGGGCATGGCGATGTAGTCCTTGAAGCGACCGGGAATCGGCGTGTACATGGTGTGGACGATGCCGAGGACGCCGTAGCAGTCCTTGACCGACTCCACGATCACGCGGAGCGCGACGAGGTCGTAGATCTCGCTGAAATCCTTGCCCTGGCGCATCTTGTTGTAGATGCTGTAAAAGCTCTTCGGCCGCCCCGAGATGTCGGCCGCCACGCCGTGCTCCAAGAGGTTCGCCAGGATCTCCTGCGCCACCTGGTCGATGTAGCGCTCGCGGTCCCCGCGGCGCTGGCGCACGAGTTCGGCGATGGCCTGGTAGGACTCCGGCTCGAGATAGCGGAGCGAGAGGTCCTCGAGTTCCCACTTGAGCCGATAGATGCCGAGCCTGTGCGCCAAAGGCGCATAGATCTCGAGCGTCTCCTGCGCTATGCGCCGCTGGCGCACCGGCTGCAGGTGCTTCAGGGTGCGCAGGTTGTGCAGGCGGTCCGCGAGCTTGATCAGGATGACGCGCACGTCCTGCGCCATGGCGAGGAACATCTTGCGCAGGTTCTCGGCCTCCTGCTCGAGCTGCGAGCGGTCCTCGAGCAGCGAGAGCTTGGTCACGCCGTCCACCAGCGTCGCCACGTCCCCGCCGAAGGTGCGGCCGATCTCGTCCAGGCTCGCCGACGTATCCTCCACGACATCGTGTAGAAAGGCCGCCTGCAGCGTCACCGCGTCCATCTCGAGGTCTGCGAGGATCTCCGCTACCGCCTCGGGATGCGTGATGTAGGGTTCACCCGACTGGCGGAGCTGGCCCTCGTGAAAATGCGCGGCGAACGTATGGGCGTGCGCGACCTCATCCCGCTCGTGCGGCGTGAGATAGCCCAGTTTCGAGGCTACGTCGCTCCAAGGCAAGGTCGCACCCCCTTCCGAAGGCCATGTTCGCCAGGACTACGCGTCGATCTGTACGAGAGTGCAGACCGGCAGATCGCCAAGCTGCTTGCGGCCGGAAAGGAATGTGAGCTCGACGAGGAAGCCCAGCCCCGCCGTGACGCCACCGGCGCTGCGGATCAGGTCCATCGTCGCGAGGACCGTGCCACCGGTCGCGAGAAGGTCGTCCACCACGAGCACGCGCTGCCCTGGCTTGATCGCGTCGACGTGCAGTTCGAGGGCGGCCGAGCCGTACTCGAGCTCGTAGTCCCGTCGGATGGAGCGGTAAGGCAGCCGACCCGGCTTGCGCACCGGCAGGAAGCCGATGCCGAGTTCCGCGGCGATCGGCGCCCCCACCAGGAACCCGCGGGCCTCGGGGGCCGCAACAGCGTCCACGCCGAGTTCGCGTGCAAAGTCGGCAAGCTCGGCGATCGCCTCGCGGAAGCTCGGCCCATCGGCAAGCCATGGCGTGATGTCGATGAACTGGATGCCGGCGCGAGGAAAGTCCGGCACGGTACGCAGCGGTGGACGTGCTTGCATCCCTTCGGCCGCCCCATGCGCGGCGGCCTGAGCCCCCTTCGCTCGATCTGTCCTGGTCCGACCGCACAGGGCCGACTCTCACTCAGGCCGTGGGCCGGTGCGCGGCAGCATGTTCAGAATAGCCGAAGAGGGCACCGCATGGGAACGCGTCAGACCGCCGCCTCGGCACCGTCGGCCAGAAGCTCGGCGCAGAGTGCGTCGGTGGCGCCGTACCACAGCCCCGCGCTCTCGCCGAATCGCCTCGCGCGGCGACGGAAGGCATCGAGCACATTCGAGTCCTCAAGTCGCGCCGGATGCGGTGTCATGCCGGCCGGGCCGACGAGGCCAAGCTCGCGGAAGACGATGTAGGCGATGAGGTCCTCGGGCGCCTGCGGCAGCTGCGCAAGGCGCGCGGGCGGCCACAGACGCATGCGGCGGTAGGCCTGCCGCAGCTCGTCGTCGCTGGGCGACCACGTCTCCGCGGCCAGTTTCAGGCCGTGCTCGTCCAGCGGCCGATACGCCAGGACGAGCTTGCGCCCCGCCGCCGCGGCCCGCAGTTCGCCGGGAGACGCCGCCCTTTCCATCGCGACGACCGTCTCGATCGGCAGGAACGGCACAGGGTGCGGGCCGACCACGCCACGCATGCGCCCGCTCCGCCAGAGTTCGGTCAATTCGGTCTCGGCGGCGGTGGCAGCGGGATAGAATCCCTCGCCGAAAGCGGCGGCTGCGCGCCCGACGGTGAGCGTGTCGAGCGTATAGTAGTGGCACAGTCCCACCACCTCACCCGGTCCCATGCCACGCCTGTCCTGCACGGCCACGGCGCCCTGCCCCGGCAGGTACCCGGGAGGCACTGCGGCCCGCTCCCGCAGCAGCGCCATGGCGCTCTGGGTGCGCTCCACGATGCGCAGTCTGGGCCTGCGCTCTCCCTGGTAGGCGTCCACTTCGAGGGCGGCGACAATGTCCAGCCGTCCATTCGCCGGCTCGGCCGAGCGCCAGTGCAGCGCAACGGCCTCGCCGGAACGGTCGCGCAGGCGGATGCGCCGGTGGCGGCCGTCACCGATCGTCCTGTCCTCCAGGACCTCTGCGTCCTCGACCAGCCACTGCGGCGCCGGGTTGCCCGGGCCGAACGGCCGCAGGCGCGCGAGCCCGTCCGCGACGCTGAGGGCCGCGTCCGCGAGTTGCAGGCGCGCGTCCACCTGGCGCGGCTCGGGCTCGGCAGGATTCAGGCGGTAATACCCCTCAAGCACCTCGCGCAGTGAGGCCAGCGCCGGGGCCTCCAACCGGAAACCGGCAGCGCCTGGATGGCCGCCGTACTCCCGCAGATGCTCTTTGGCGGCGGCCAGAGCCGCCAGGAGCGGGGCGCCGGCTGGTGCCCGGGCACTTCCGTAGGCCATGCCGGCGTCCACGCTGATCACGAAGGCGGGCAGCGAGAACTCCTCGCAGAGCCGCGCGGCGACGATGCCGATCACGCCGCGGTGCCACCCCTCCCCGTAGACCACGACACACGGCGCCCCCGCCGGGACCTGCTCCCTCGCCTGCTCCGCCACATCCTGCTCGAGCGTCCGCCGCTCCCGGTTGAGACTCTCAAGACGCTGCGCGATCGCCCCGGCGGACGCACGGTCGGCACGCAGCAGGCGCAGTGCGAGGTCCGGATGGTCGAGGCGGCCGCTTGCGTTGAGCCGCGGAGCCATGACGAAGGCGGCCGTCTCCTCGTCGACCGCGCCCTGATAGCGCGCCGCGGCGAGGAGCGCCGCGATGCCCGGCCTGGGGCTCTTGTCCATGCGGGCGAGCCCGAGACGGGCGATGCGGCGGTTCTCCCCGACGAGCGGCACCTGGTCCGCAAGCGTGCCCAGCGCCGCGAGATCGAGCAGCTCGCCGCTCCCGTCGCCAAGCCACGCATTCGCGAGTTGCAGCGCGACGCCCGCGCCCGAGAGCCAACGCAGCGGGTGGGACGGCGCGAGGCTGCCCGGATGGGCGAGCGGAGCCTCGGGCAGACGCTCCGCTCGCTCGTGGTGGTCGGTGAGCCACAGGCGCACGCCGAGCTGCTGGGCAACCTCCGCCGCCTCGAGGGCCGAGACGCCGCAATCGACGGTGACGATGCCCTCGACGCCCTGCGCGTGCAGACGGCGCACCGTCTCTGGCTTGACCCCGTAGCCGTCGGCAAGCCGGTGCGGCAGGAAGACCTCGGCGCTGTGTCCCATGGCTTCGACGGCCGCCAGCACGATCGCGGCACCGGTGATGCCATCGACATCGTAGTCGCCGTGGATGGCGAGGCGCCTGCCCTGCCCGAGAAACGACGAGATGTCTGCGGCGATCTCATCAAGGCCCGGAATCTCGCGCCAGTTCGGCTGGGCGCCGCCAGCCGCGAACTCTGCGAGGTCATCCGGCGTCAGGCCCCTGGCGGCAAGCAGCCGCGCAACGGCCGGCGGCTCACCGCCTGCGATGTGGCGGCTCAGGCTGTCGGGCGAAGCCTGCCTGAGCCGCAGGTTGAGGACGCCATCCCCTGCCATCAGGCCTCCTCCTCGGGGTTCACGTGCACATGCACCGCGGCCACTTCCGGATGATTCGCCATGATCGTCTCCTTGACGTACGTCGCGACGTCGTGCCCAGCCCGCACGGTCAGATCGCCGCGTACGGCGATCTCCATATCCACGAGGACCTGCGCGCCCATGTAGCGGCCGCGCACGCCGTTCACCCTGCGCACTTCGCCCTGCGACGCGGCGTCCTGCCGCAGCGCGTCGAGCAGTGCCCTGTCGTCGAACCGGTCCATCAGATCCGCCACGGCCTGGTTCACCAGTTGCCAGCCGCTGAAGATGACGAGCAAAGAGACGAGCATGGCCAGGAGCGGGTCGAAGTAGGGCGCCACGAGCCTGGCGAGCAAGACGCCGGCCAGGGCGGCAACACTGCCGAACACGTCCATCTGGTGATCCACAGCGGACGCCCGCAAGGCCTTCGAATGGTTGAGGTCGGCGGCCCGGCGGCTCAGCCAGTACATGCCTTCCTTGAGGACCAGGGAAATGATCGCGACATACGCGGCGACGAGTCCAGGGATGGGCTCGTGCCCAAAGTAAAGGGCCCGCGCCGACTCGTACAGAATCTCGACGCCGGCCAGCAGCAGAAGGATGCCGACAATCTTCGCCGCTACGGACTCGGCCTTCTGGTGTCCGTAGGGGTGCTCGCTGTCCGGCGGGACATGTCCCACGCGCACACCGATGGCGACGGCAAGGCTCGCGCCGACGTCCGCCAGATTGTGCAGGCCGTCCGCAAGCAGAACCTGCGCCTGCGCGACGATGCCCACAACGATCTTAAGTACCGACAGCACGACGTTGACCGCGACTCCCAGGTTGCCGGCAAGGCGACCCAGGCGCTCCGGGCGCATGACGCCACCCCCACCCCATGAATGTAGACGAAGTGTGGAGGGCGAGCCAAGGGCTCAGCCGCGTGGCGCGGTCGCCATCAAGGCCAGGGCGGCCAAGACACCGAGCAGTCTCAGGCTCCTGGCGATCCCCGTCTGCCTGAGATCCGCCGCCAGACGACTAGGCTCCGCCGAGACCGCCCACAGACCCGGGCCCAGCAAGGGGCCCAGCACGCGGACGAAGACGAAGATCCCCAGCGCCTGGGCCAGGCTACCCCGCCCACGGCTGCCGAAGCCGCTGGCGAAGGCCTCGCTCAGGATTCCGACGGCGATTGCGACGCTCGCCCAGATCGGGGAGCCCTGCGCGAAAGCAAGCCAGAGGGCAACGCCAAACCCGGCGAGGAAACCCGTCAGCGGTACGCCCAGCAGTGTCAGTGTGGTCAGGATCAAGCCGCTAGCGGCTGCAGCGACGCTCATGCAGCGAGCATGCCACCGCTGCAGGCACGCTATGAGCCTTCGAGCGAAATGCGCATCCCGTCACGCGCCGCAACCACCCCGGCGCCACTCGCCTCGGCCACGAAAGCGGCGATCGCGTCGGCGTCCGGTGCCGCGCTCGCGTCGAAATGGCTGATCACGGCCTGCGCGACACCACTGCGCCGCAGCAGTTCGGCCGCTCCGACGGCGGTCAGGTGGCGATGGGCGTGCTGCCAGAAGAAACTGACATTCAGGATGGCGAGGTCCGCGCCCCGGATTGCGGCGACCAGCTCTTCGCGCACGTCGACGATTTCGCTCGGCAGGCTGAGCGGCACGCCCTGGCGGACGTGCCGCAGGACGCCGTCGCCGTCGCGGTAGCTGAGCACGAACGACGCATCGGAACTGTAGGCGATCGTCCGTCCCCCGCCCCGCAGCATGAACCCGTAGTTCTCGGGCCCGTGCTCCACCTTGAACGGCGTGGCCTGCACCTTGCCGACAGAGACCGGGTGACCCTCGCGCCACGTCACGACCTCAGGCCCGCCGCCGTACCATGGACTCGGGTCCTCGCCCCGGTGGAAGCGGCCCACAAGCCCGTCGCGCAGCGCTTCGGCCGGCATGGCGAGAATGCCCTTGCGCGTCGCCATGCCACGGCACATGCCCTCTACGAGGGCTCCCGCGCCAAGGTAGTGGTCGGTGTGGCCGTGCGAGATCAGAACGCCGTCAAGGCGTCTTGTGTCAAGATGCGCCCGCGCGGCGTGGAAGGCGGCACCCGGACCGGGATCGATGGCGATCGCCGAACCGGCCAGGTTGAGCCAGATCCCGCCGGTGCGCCTGCGCTGCCCGATGACCCCGGACGGGTTGCCGCCGGTGCCGAGGAAGTGCAGGAAGTCTCCCCGCTCGGGGGAGACTTCCTCGCTGCGCAACCAACGCGCGACGCGGCGCACGCGAGACTCGGTCCGCTCGAAGAGCCGTTCTGCGTCGCGCCTCACCGCTCGGCCTTGGCGCTCCTGCGCGTGGCCGGTGCGGACGCCCGCTCGTTTGCGTCGACCCAGATGTACCAAAGCGGACTCGCGAACAGGATCGAGGAGTAGGCACCGAAGACAACGCCGATCAAGATGGCCGCGGAAAGATCCCTCGTCGTCGAGCCGCCGAAGAGCAGCAGCGCGAGCATCGCCAGGATTACGACGACGGCGGTGATGATCGACCGCGCCAAGGTTTGGTTCAGCGAACGGTTCGTCAGGTCCTTGAGCGGCTCACCGCGCTTGCGCAGGCGCATGTTCTCACGAATCCGGTCGAAGATGATGATTCGGTCGTTCAGCGAGTAGCCGATGATGATCAGCACGGCCGGCACGATGTTCTGACTTATCTGGAAGTGGATCAGGGCAACGAGGCCCAGGGTGACGATGGCGTCGTAGAAGATCGCCGCGATGCCGGTCAAGGCAAAGCGCAGGTCGAAGCGGATCATCATGTAGAGGACGATCGCAAGCGATGCGATCAGGACGGCGAGAATACCCGCCTTGACGAGTTCGTTCGAGAATGTGCCCGTGACCTTGTTGAGGCCACTGATCGAGTACTGGCCCACCTGGGAGGTGAGGTCGCTCTGCAGGGCGTAGCGGGCATGCTCACCCAAGGAAGGGATCTCGATCAGGACGTCGCGCGAGGTCTGTCCGGTCTCCGTCCCGACCAGCTGGATGACGGAGTTGCCGATGTGGTCGCGCTCGAGCACGGTGCGGATCTGGGCCGCGCTCACAGGCTTCTGGAACTGCAGGTTGTAGGTGATGCCACCCGTGAAGTCGATGCCGAGGTTCAGCCCGCGCAGGAAGAACCCGCCCAGGGCGATGATCAGCACGACCAGGGAGACGATGAACCACGTGCGGCGATGTCCGATGAAATCGAAGTGCGGCATTGGTCTCACGTCCCCCCTATTAGCCCAGGAACAGTTTCTGGTTGCGCACGAGCACGGTGTCCTCGGAGAGACGCAACAGGTAGCGCGTAACGCCGACGGCAGTGACGAAGCTCGCCAGGACGCCGATGATCAGCGTCACGGCAAAGCCGCGCACCTCGCCGGTGCCGAAGTAGTACAGCACGGCGGCGGCGATCACGGTCGACACGTTCGAGTCCATGATGGCGCGCAGGGCATTCTTGAAGCCGTGGTCGATCGCGGCGCCCATGGTGCGCCCGGCGCGCAGTTCATCCCTGATGCGCGCGAAGATGATGACGTTCGCGTCGACGGCGATGGCCGCCGACAGGATCACGCCCGCGATGCCCGGCAGCGTCAGCACTGCGCCGAAGACGATGAGCGCTCCCACGACGAGGATGAGATAGATCCCGAGAGCGATGTCCGCGATGAAGCCCGCGTAGCGGTAGATGCCGAGCATCACCAGGATGATCAGCGCCATGGCGATCAGGATCGCGATCGCGCTTGCGTGGATCGAGTCCTGACCCAGAAGCGGCGACACGGTCTGCGCCTCGATGATCCGCATCGGAATCGGCAGGGCGCCGGAGTTCAGGAGGTCTGCCGTCTGCTGGGCCTGCTTCAGGCTCGAGAAACCACCTGAGATCATGCCCTGGCCACCGCTGATCACGGAGTCCACCCTCGGGTTCTCGAGCTCGTTCTTGTCGAGCCAGATCGAGATGGTTTGGCCGAGGTACTTCTTCGTGGCCGCTGCGAACAGCCTGGCGCCTTCCGAATTGAACTGCAGGTTGACGATCGGGCCGTAGGTCTGGTCGAGGGCCGCCGAGGCGGAAGTGAGGTCCTTGCCTGTCAGGATGATCGATCCGTTCGGCGCCTTGAAGATCAGCTGCGCCGTCTGTCCAATCATCTTGATGGCCGCCTGCTGGTTGTGTACCCCCGCAAGGTCGACGACGATCTGGTTCGAGCCCTGCAGCTGGATCGACGGCTCGGAGATGCCGAGCTTGTTGGCGCGGTAGGCGATGATCGTCTCCGCTTTCTGCATGTCTGCGTGCGTCGCCGGGCGTGTCGCCTGCAGAACGACGTGCACGCCACCCTTCAGGTCGAGACCTTCCTTCACGTAATTCGTGACCGGACTGACCGCGGTGAAGTAGACGTACACTGCGGCCACCACGACCACGATCAGAATGAGGCCGAGAATTCCGCGGCCGCGCACGGCTTGTCCTCCTCATGAGCAAATGAAAGTCCACACGGCATTATACGGGAAGCGCGTCACACGGTCCACCAGACCTTGGTGGCAGCCGCGGGGGCACCTGGTTTTCCCGCTCTCCACTTCCAGCGGCTACAGCAGCCTGTGTTCGTTCGCCGTGAGGCTGAAACGGCAGTGCAGTACCTCGGCCGCCCGCCTGCACATCACCATGCGGCTCAAGAAAATCTCGAAGTAGTTCATCGGCGAGATGGAATCGTCGATCTGCAGTGCGAGCGTGATCACCGCCGCGTCGCGGTCGATCACGAGCTGGCTGCGCCGGACGGCGGCGTTGACGCGGTCGTGCTCGTCGTACTGCGCCGGATCCTCAGTCTGAACGCGGCTGATGTGCACGTCGGACTTGTCCGCGAGGATCAGGGCAGCCGAGACCGGCGAGACGGCCTCGCCGTACTCCTCCTCGTGGTTGCCGATCGCGCCGAGCACGATGGCGATCTCCTCGGGCGGCATCTCGAGCTCCCGCAGGATGGGATAGGACAGCATCGCGGACGACTGGCCGTGGTGGTTGCGCCCAGCGATGTTCCCGATGTCGTGCAGGTAACCGGCAATAGCGGCCAACTCCGCATCACGCTGCGGGTAGCCGAGTTCGATCAGCACGCGGCGCGCGATTTTGGCCACGAGTCCGACATGGCGCGTGCCGTGTTCCGTGTAGCCCATGGCCCGCAGCGCGCCGTTCGCGGCAAGGACGAACTGGTGCACGTCCTGGCGCCCGGCAACGTTCTCAAGCGTTACGGCGATCGGGTTCTACCCCCTTCTTGCGCAGGGCCGCCTCCACGCGGTCCGCCACTGCCACTGGATCCAGTCCATCGGTATGGAGGTGGATGACGGCCCGCGCCATGGCGGCCCCCAGGCGCTCCCGCTCCACCCGGATCCTCTCCTGCCCGTACCCCACCATGCGCCGCATGCGGACTGTGTCGAGCTCGGCGTCGAGCACCACAACGTAATGGTAACCGAGTTCGAGCGCAAGGTCGCGCACGCTCGAATGTTCTTGCGGCAAGCAGTGTGCGTCGTAGCCGCGCAGGCGCAGGATGCGCGCAAGGGTCGACTTGCCCGCGGCGGAAACGCCGACGACGGCCACCGGTGCCGGCATGCTATGCCGGCAGGTGCAGGCTGAACGCCCGCGCCGTCGCGTCCGTGCCGCTGCAGATGCCGAACACCCCCACCGTCATGTCATCGCGGGCACGACCTTTCGCTTCGCCGTGCGAGAGGTCCAAGATCGCCTGCGCGAGTTGTTCGGCGCCTTGTTCGGCCGCCGAGCGGACCAGCCCGACGATGCCGTCCAGCACGCGGCTGCCGCCGGACCAGCGATCCGGTGCCAGGACACCATCCGAGAGCGCTACGATGATCGTCCCCTCGCCAAGGGGGAACTCATGCACGAACGGCTTCGTGGACGGATCCACGCCGATCGGCCCGTAGGGACACATGAGCCGCTCGACAACGCCCTGCCGTCGCACCAGAACCATGTCCGGCCCGTTCTGCGACACAAGCAGCGCCCTCGCCTCGAGGTCCGCCGACACGATCGTCAGCGTCGCGGAGACCTTGCCGCCGCGCTGCGCGTAAAGGAGGTCGTGGACGGCGCGGGCCGTCGCCCCGTCGCGCGCGCCCTCGGAGATGAGGTTGGCGCAGCGGTTGGCGACGAGCAGGGCGGTCCGCCTCGCGGCCTCGCCGTTTCCCTGCCCATCGGCCATGATCAGCGACACGCCGCCGCGCGCCCGCTCAACCACCTGTGCCTGATCGCCGCTAAAGTCAAGGCCGTGCCGCGGCAGTTTGCGCACGGCGACGCAAATCTCAAGCGCCACCGCCGCTCCCCTCCCCTGGCGCGATCAGCCGTCGCACATCGCCGAAGCGCCTTGTCAGGCGTATCTGATCGAAATGTTCGAGCAGCGGCACCGCGTATTTGCGCGTCGTGCCCATCGCCTCGCGCAACTCGGCCGTCGTCGCCTCCCGGCCGCCTGCCAGCAGCCGCCGCACTTTTTCCGCCGCGTCGGTGAGCGCGGCCTTTGCGAAGTAGAGGTCTTTGGCCCTGGCGAGTCTGCCGCTGTCGACGAGGTATGCGAGAAGATCCTGCAGGCGCTCCGGCGACATGCCCGAGGCCCCGGGCCAGTCGGCGGGGACCGCGGGCTGCAGCCCGCCCGCGGCGACGAATGCCTCAAGGTCTCGCAGTTGTCGCTCGAGTTCGGGCGGGAACTGCTGGCTTGCCCCCAGCGGGCGCACGCGCTCGCCGGACAGCGCGACCCTGCCTTCCGCCGCGAGCTCCGCCAGGAGCTGCGATGCCTCGCGGACGGCCAGTTCCGGCACCACCTCGCGCCGCCACTGCTGGCGCTCGATGCCCCGCCAGAGGGGATCCAGATCCGCCTGGGCCAGCATCTGCTCGAGTTCCACCTGCACCCGGCGTTCAAACTCCTCCCGGTCGAGATAGAGCTCGCCCAGTCTGCGCAACCGTCCCTCCTCCGCGAGGCTTTCCGCCACCTGCCGGGCCTCGCTGGAAGCCAAACCCAACTCCTGCGCAAGCGTGCGCGTATCTGCCGCGAAACGCCGGCGCACCGCACCCAGCACCATGTCGGCGGGAGATGCCTCGCGCCTGCGCTCGAGTTCCGCGATATCCTCCGGGTGGCCGCGTCGCTGACGGCCCGCGAGATCGAGGACCAAGCCGCCACCGATCGTACGGGGCGGCGAGAAGCTGCGTACGACCACCCTGTCCCGCACCACCGCAGGGAACGGCGTCTCGCCGCGGAAGCGCACGAAATCCCCTGTGCCGGGTGGGATCTCCTGACGCCTCAAGGGCACGACCCGGCCGATCACCTCCGTCGTGCCGATGTGCAAGCGCACGCGCACACGCGTGGGCAGCGGCGGGGCTTCGGCCAACAGGGTCAGATGCAGCGTGACCTGCGATGTCTCCTGCACGCTGCCCGGCGTGGCCAGCACCTGTCCGCGCGCAACCTGATCGCGATCGACCTGAGAGAGGTTGACCGCCGTGCGCTCGCCCGCGCGGCAGCGCTCGCGCGCCTCGCCGTGGGACTGCAGTCCGCGCACGCGCGCGCTCAGGTGCCCGGGCACCAGCTCCAGGCGATCGTCGACCGCGATCTCGCCAGACGCCAGTGTGCCGGTGACGACAGTGCCGAAACCGGGCATAGAGAACACGCGATCGATCGGCAGGCGCGCGGGTCCGAGCGCGCTGCGCGGACGCAGCCGAGCGACGGCCGCCTCCAGAAGTCCCTGCAGTTCCGCAATGCCTCCGCCTGTCACGGAGGATACGCCGACGACAGGCGCACCCTCGAGAAACGTGCCGTGGAGCTCCTGGCGCAGATCGGCCTCGATCAACCGCCGCCACTCGTCGTCGACCAAGTCGATCTTGGTCAGGCAGACGATGCCTTCGGACACGCCGAGCAGCGACAGGATCTCGAGGTGCTCGCGCGTCTGCGGCATCACGCCCTCGTCAGCCGCCACCACGAGCAGAACGATGTCCATGCCTTGGGCGCCCGCGACCATGTGATGGATGAAGCGCTCGTGCCCAGGCACGTCCACGATCGCCGCCCTCTGGCCCGATGGCAGGGTGAAGGGCGCGAAGCCGAGCTCGATCGAGATGCCACGTGCCCGCTCTTCCGGCAGGCGATCGGTTTCGTGCCCCGTCAGCGCGCGGATAAGTGCCGTCTTGCCATGATCGACATGACCCGCCGTACCAATGATCAAGCGTAGATCCATGTGTGCCTCCGCTCTGCCCGGGCAGGCCCGCGCGGGCCGCTCAGAAAGCCCTTTTGCGTGTCCGACGGCGTTTGACAGCCGACACATCGGACTCTATACTTTCGGTGTGCTTCGGGGAGTGGCGCAGTTTGGCTAGCGCGCTGCGTTCGGGACGCAGAGGTCGCAGGTTCAAATCCTGTCTCCCCGACCATTATTCCAGGGACCGTCCGCCATGCGGTCGGTCCCTTTTGTCGAAGGTGGGAGGCCAATTGGTGGTAGGTCACTTCCCATGCAGCTCCAGTGCCTTGCGCAACAGCGTACGGTACCCGGGGTAGCCCCGCCGCTGGACCTGCTCCTGCGCGTCCTCGATCCTGAACCAGCGCGCCTCGGCGATCTCGCTCTGCAACGCCTGCAGCTCACCCTCCTCGTACGTCATCAGGAAGTACGTGACCTGCTTGTCGTTGCCGCCCGGGAGGACGTAGCCCACTTGGCCCAGCCGCACGCCGGGACGCGCTTGCACGCCGGTCTCTTCCAGAACCTCCCGTACCGCCGCCTCCCTGGCTGTTTCGCCAGCCTCGATGTGCCCCTTTGGAAACGTCCAGCGACCGTAGCGGTCTCGTATCATCAGGACCTCTTCGCCACGCATTACGATGCCGCCCGCCGACTGCTCGGTCATTCCGACACCCCAACTTCCTGTCACTGCGGAAGGAGCGTTGCATGTTCATTATAGTCGTAGGTTGCGGCCGGCTGGGGTCGTCGCTCGCCCGTAGCATGGCGGGCGCGGGCCACCAGGTGACGGTCGTCGACTGGAACCCGCAGAGGTTCGAGCGCATTGCGGATCTGTCCGAAGTGGCCCAGGTGCTCGGCACCGGCATCGACATCGACGTGCTGCGTGGCGCTGGCGCTGAAGCATGCGACGCCCTCGTCGCCGTCACGGACCACGACAACTCCAACATCATGATTGCCCAGACCGCTGAGCAGATGTTCCATGTGCGGCACGTCGTAGCGCGGGTCAACGATCCACGCACTGGGCCCTTGCTCGAGACCTTCGGCATTCAGTCCGTCTGCCCGACACAGCTTGCCGCGGACGCTCTCTTCGCGACCCTGCAGGCCGACTGGCACGGCGAGACCCCAAAGTCCCACTGACCGCGACCCGCAAGGAGGCGAGATGCCGGCGCGCAAAGGCGCGGCCGGCGCGAGGATGTACGTGATCGTGGTCGGTGGCGGCAAGGTCGGGTATTACCTGACGAAGACGCTGCTCGGGGAAGGACACGAGGTCGCCATCGTCGAGCGCGACGAGAAGGTCTGCCGCAAGCTGGAGCTGGATCTGGGCGAGATTCTGGTGCACGCCGACGGCTCCACGCCGGCCGGACTCGAGTTGGCCGGCGCGGCTCGGGCCCAGGTGCTTACCGCGGTCACCGGTCAGGACGAAACCAACCTGGTCGCCTGTCAGGTCGCGCGGACGTTCTTCAACGTCAGCCGCACGATCGGCCGCATCAACAACCCGAAGAACGAAGCCCTCTTCCGCGTGCTCAACGCCGGCACAGCCGTAAGTTCCACGCAAGTCATCACGGATCTCATCCAGCGCGAGGTCGACACTCGCCGCATCCAGAAGCTGCTGCCGCTCGCGACCGGCAAGGTCAACCTCTTCGAGGTCGACATGGCCGACACGTCGCCGGTGGTCGGCAGAAACGTGGCCGAACTGAGCCTGCCACCAGGCAGCCTCCTGGTGGCGGTCCTGCGCGGCGACGACGTGATCGTCCCTGACGGCCGCACGCAGCTGCGCAAGGGAGACAGGCTGATCGCCGTGGCGCAGAGCGACCGCGAGGAGGAGCTCGCACGTCTGCTGTTCGGCGCAGAGGCCTGATCGGGGTCGGGCATAGTACACCGCGGAGGTGCAATCCGCGGTGTCTTTTCTTTTGGCTCTCGTCGGCAGTTTCGTTGCGGGCCTGGTGCTCCTCGCGCTGTTCGCGGCCGTCTTCACGCCGCTCCTGCAGGCGCTTGGCCGCCGCTTCATGGGCATTCTCGTGCGCGAGAGCTACACGGGCAATGTGATCTCGCTGGTCAATACGATGCAGCGCCTGGGCCCGCAGACCATGGGCGAGCTGATGCTGCGCTCGGGTTCCGACGGCAAGGTGATCCAGCGCCCCTTGGGTACGCCGCGCCACCTCTCCCCATGGCAGGACCTGCTCTTCAACCCCGCGCAGCTCGGGCGGCCGCCGCTGACGGCGGAGGCCAAGGTCGACCTTGGGGTGGTGATCGGCCCGAAGGCCAAGCGCCCCCTGCGGATCGACATCCCCTTGCTCATCGCGGGCATGTCGTACGGCGGCGCGCTTACGGCGGACGTCAAGGTGGCTCTGGCCCATGCGGCGAACCAGGTCGGCACCGCGACCAACACCGGCGAGGCCTTCCTCGCCGAGGAACGGCGCGCAGCACACAAGCTGATCGTGCAGTACCATCGCGGCACATGGCCGATGTCGCCGCAGAACCACCCGCAGCTGCTGGCCTCCGCCGACGCCATCGAGATACAGATCGGACAGGGTGCGCAGGCGGGCGCTCCGATGCGAACGCCGGCGCAGATCGTGCGCCCCGAGCAGCGCAAGGCGTACGGCTTGGCTCCCGGCAAGGATGCTGTCATCGACGGGCGGCTTCAGGGCGTGCAGGATGCGTCGGACCTCGCCGAACTTGTCAAGCGGCTGCGCGAAGCCTACGAAGTGCCGGTCGGGCTGAAATTTGCGCCAAGCGACCGTATCGAGCAGGATCTCGACGACCTGGCCGCGGCACCAGTCGACTTCATCTGCCTGGACGGGGCAGAGGGGGGAACGCATGGCGGACCCACGATCCTGCAGGACGACTTCGGTCTGCCGACGATGCACGCCATCGCCCGCGCCGACGCGCACCTGCGCCGCAGCGGCCGGCGCGCGGAGTTGTCCCTGATCGCCTCGGGCGGCCTGCACACCCCTGGAATGTGTCTCAAGGCCCTGGCTCTCGGTGCCGATGCCTGCTACCTGGGCACAAGCGTGCTCGTGGCCGCCGTCAGCGAGCAGGCTATCAACATCGCGCCGTGGGAGCCGCCCTACAGCATGCTGCTGCAGAGCGGCAGCCGCCGCGGGCGCTTCTCGGTCGACAACGCAACGCAGCGCCTCACAGCCTTCCTGCGCTCGTCGACGGCGGAGATCGAGATCGGCATGCGCGCTTTGGGTAAGGGCGCCCTGGCGGAACTCGGCCGTCAGGACATGATCGCCCTGACCCCGCTGACGTCCGCCCTGACAGGTTGCCGCCTGCCGCTCGGTCCGGTCGGGCAGGAGTCGGACGTCGGCTACCGGCCTATCGATCGGAAAGACGGCGAACACCCGAGAGCCCTGCACTGAAGAGGATATCTAAGGTTGTCCTGTCGAATTCCTCCGAACCGGGCACTCCGCAGTGGCCTGGACCCGGAGGCTTCGAGAGGAGTGAGGCTCGTGAGCACGAGCTTGTGGATCGTCGTCATCGTTGTTCTCCTGATCCTGCTCGGCATACGCTTCGTCCAGCAGGGCACAATGGGCGTCGTCGTGCGCTTCGGACGTTTCAGCCGCACGGCCCAGCCGGGCATCGCGGTGATCATCCCCTTCCTTGAGACGCTGCGGCGCGTGTCGACGCGCTCGCAGACGATCCAGATGCCCGCATCGCCGGTGTTGACAGGTGACAACGTCTCACCGGTGATCGACGCGTACTTCGTCTTCCGCGTCGTCAGCCCGCGGGACTTCCTCTTCGAGATCCAGAACCCCGTGGAGACGGTGCAGGCCATCATGTTCTCGACGATCCGCCGGGTGATCGCGGAGATGCACCTCTCAGAGGCGATGGCGGCTCGCGACAAGATCGACGCCGAGCTGCGCAAGGAACTGGACGAGAAGACGGCTGGCTGGGGCTTCCGCGTCGAGCAGGTCGCCATCCGGGACTTCCAGTTGCCACCTGAGATGAAGCAGTCCATGGAGCAGCAGAAGATCGCGGACGCTCAGCGGCACGCGGCGATCAACACGGCGGAGGGCCAGAAGCAGGCTGCCATCCTCGCCGCCGAGGGTCAGCGCCAGGCGGCGATCACCGAGGCTGAAGGACGCGCTCAGGCCATCCTGACGGTTGCGCAGGCCGAGTCTCAGGCGATCCAGAAGGTCTACGGCGCCTACCTGGGACAGGGTGGCACGCCGGAGGCCATGCAAGCCGTCATCACGGTGCGCAGCCTCGAGGCGCTCGAGAGGGTCGCGAACGGCCAGGCCACCAAGATCCTGCTGCCGAACAACCTCGCCAGTCTCGCGGGCACGCTCGCGGGACTCGCTGAGGTCGGCAAGAGCGCCACCTAGCACAGCGCGCAGCAGCAGGGGAGGACCGCATCGAGCGGTCCTCCCCTGCTGCTGCTTACCCGCCCTGGTCTTCGTCCTCCTCGCGCCAGATGGACTTGACCGTCTCGTATGTCGCCGGATAGTCGGCCGTGTAACGCAGGTAGTGCGGAATCGGGTAGCGCACGCCGCCCTGATGCGTACCAACCAGGCCACGCGCGAACGATTCGGCAGCGGCCCACGGCAAGGTGAAGGCCATCTCGTGGTCCTGGGTCTGGCCAAAGACGCGATCTCCGTAGCAGGGCAGGATCACCTGGGGCATCCCGGTCTGCCGCGTGCGGTTTACGATCTCCGCGCAGTCGGCCCTGGCGCTGAACTCGGACGTGATGCTGCCGCCCGTCTCGAAGAGCGCAGCGGCCACCATGCGCATCACCTGCGCGGAGTTGCCATAGACGGCCACCACCTCGGGCTCGAAACGAGCCGAGCGCAGCGGGCCGACCAGCACCGTGCCTGCGACCTCGGCGCGCGGCACGCTGGCTTCGGTGCGCAAGGCCCCCTCGCGATCCTTCGCGTACATCCCCTCGGCCAGCCGCCCTTCGGCATAGAACGCCGGTGGTCTGCGGAACGCGAATGCCACCGAGGCGATCGGGCACGAAAGGTCCTCACCCGCCATCGCTATCGTCCAACCGTAGCGCCTCGCCATCGATACGCCTTGGCAGATGCTGACCTGGATGCCCAGGTCAGCCTTCGGCCTGCGCGTGCGCTCCGGCACCTCCTCGCCTTCCGCCATCACGCGAAGCGCGAGCGGGAAGGTCTCCGGCCGGACGTAGCGCTCGATCTCCTCGCTGAGCTCAGCGGCTGTCATGGCGCTCCCCCCCTGTGCATCAAGGCGGCTTTCGCCACCTGCGGCACGCGCGCCTGCCCACTTGTACACGAAGGTGCCGACCAAAGCCGCAACGAACCTAATCATCCACAATGAGGGAGGCGACTGTGTTGCGCCTGCTGCGAGCCGTCCTGCTACTCGCCGTGGCCGTCCTCGTCACCGTGGTGCTGTCGATCCCGCTGGGTCCTTTGCCGCCTCTTCTGCCCCTGCTCAATCCCGGGCAGGGCGTCTGGTCGGTCGCCGGCCAGGCGGTACCTGCCAGCGGAGACACCCTGCAGCTCCCTGGACTCAGGCATCAGGTCACTGTCACCTGGTCCAAAGGCGGGGTGCCGCATGTCTTCGCCGCAAACGACCACGACCTCTTCTTCATGCAGGGCTACCTTGAGGCATCGAACCGGCTCTTCCAGATGGATGCCATGCGGCGCGAGGGTGAAGGCACACTTGCCGCCGTTCTGGGCAAGACGGCACTCAAGAACGACGAGCAGTTCCTGAGCTACGGCCTTCTTGTCGGGGCCCAGCGCACCCTCCGAGCGATGCAGCGGACAGCTGCCGGTCGACAGGCACTTGCGGTCCTCGACGCCTACAGTGCCGGCGTCAACCTGCTCATCGAGCAGGACGAGGCGGGACACAAGCTACCACTGCTCTTCAACCTGCTCGGATACCGGCCGAAGCCATGGACGCCGCTCGACAGCCTGGTGGTGCAGGAGGACATGCAGCAGGACCTCTCGCTCAACCTCACGGCGCTCGACATGGCCGTGCTCGTGCAGCGCTTCGGCCCCGCGCTGGCGAACTCGCTGCTGCCTCTCCTGCCGCCGAACGCGCAGCACCCCTACGATCCGGGTCCCTACGCGAGCCCGTCCGCCGCTCCCCTGCCACCCGTCGCGGTGGGGACAGCAATCGCGAAGGCATCGGCCGCCATAGCCGGTCGCGTCCTCGACACGCCCACGCTCTACGCGGGTGCCTTCCAGGGCCTCGAGATGAGCAACAACTGGGTCGTCGGCGGTCAGCTCACAGCGTCGGGCAAGCCCCTGCTCGCAGGCGATCCGCACCTGAACCTGACCCTGCCTTCGATCTGGTACGAGATCCAGCTCGACGATCCCCGCTACGACGTGGCAGGGGTGAGCATCCCTGGTACACCAGGCATCCTCATAGGCCACAACGCGCAGATCGCGTGGAGCCTGACCGACACCGAAAGCCAGAGCACCTTCTTCTACGTCGAGCGCCTTAACGGCAGCCACCCGACCAAGTACCTCTTCGACGGCACCTGGCATCCGCTGACGTGGCACCGCTATACCCTCAAGGTCGGCGGTGGCAAGACCGTCCAATACGACGTGCCCTGGACTAACAATGGCCCGATCCTGACGGCCGACGGCCAGACGGTCGCCATGGACTGGACGGGGCAGCTGGCTTCGCAGGACTTGACGGCGCTGCTCGCGGTCAACCAGGCGCAGGACTGGCAGCAATTCAAGACGGCCCTGCTGCCCTGGAACAATCCGCCGCACAACTTCATCTTCGCGGACAAGGCCGGCGAGATCGGCATCATCGCCCCCGGCTTCTACCCGATCTTCCCCAAGGGTGTGCGGCCCTGGCTGCCGATGAACGGCACGGGCGGGGCGGAATGGAGCGGCAGGATTCCCGAGAGCGCCGTGCCCCAGTCCTACGATCCGCCATCCCACTTCCTCTGGTCCGCCAACCAGCGTCCGGTCGCGGCGAACTACCCCTACTACATCGGTACGGCATGGGACTGGTTCTCCAACGGCTATCGGGCCGACACGATCTACGGCTACCTGGCGGACCCAGGCAACCGTCCCTTCACCGTGGCCAAGATGGAACAGCTGCAAGCGGACAACCAGGACTACCTGGCCCTGCATATGGCGCCACTGATCGCGCACGCGGGCCGCGAGCTCGCTCTCGGAGGAGCGGTCGGCCAGGCTGTGGCCAGCCTTGGCTCGTGGTCAGGCGTCATGGCCCGCGACTCCGTACAGGCGACGATCTTCAACGCCTTCTGGCAGGCCTACATGCAGGCGACCTTCGGTCCCTGGTGGCGCCAGGCGAAGGTGCCGGTCAAGAGCGACCCGGACCTGGCCATCTCGCAGGGCCTCACGCCGCTCGTGGAAGACCTGCAGGTCTGGACGCTCGACCATCAGAGGTCGCCTTGGCTGATGGACCCCGCGACGCATCGGATGCGGACCACCGACGAACTGATGCGTCAGGCCCTGCGGCAGGCTCTCGCTACCCTCGGCAAGACGCTCGGCCCGAACCCCGCCCACTGGCAGTGGGGACGCCTGCACAAGCGACTCTTCGCTTCGCTCTCTGGTCTTACCGCATTGGCGCGCGGCCCGTACGCTTCGGGCGGGGACCAGAACTCGCCTGACGCGGCTGAACCGGGCCTCGTGGCCACGTCGGGCCCTTCCTGGCGCATGGTGGTCGACCTCGCCGACCTCTCGGCCTCCCAGGCCATCTACCCTGGCGGGCAGTCGGAGAATCCCGTGTCGGCGGACTACGCGAACTTCCTGCCCTACTGGCTCCACTACCGCTACCTGCCCTTCGTGTGGGCCAGCCGCGCCACCGCTGGCGCGCGGACCACCTACCAGCCCTGAGGAGGCTTTAGCATGCCGCAGGCTTCGCGAATCGCCGCTTTCCTGGCCGCTCTCATCCTGACCTGGCTTCTGACGCTCTGGCTCGGCGCCTGGGGCCCGCTGGTCGCAGGCGTCCTCGCCGGGCGCTTCGCGCCACGGCGTGGCGGTTTCATCTACCCGGCGCTGGGCGGCCTCGTGGCGTGGCTCGCCTGGTTCGCCGCCACAGCTCTGACGGCTCCGCTCATCCCGCTTGCGCGACTGCTCGGCGCAATCGTCGGCATCGGTGCTGCGGGCGGACTGGCGCTGACCGTGATCGCCAGCGTGCTCTGCGCTGTCGTGGTGGGGCTCGGCGCTCTCGCCGGTGCCGCGATCTTCGCGCTGATCCACCCTCCCGCCGCAGATTCCACGCTTGCGGGCTGAAGCCACTTTCCGCCAGTCGCGGCGCAGGCGGGATTGCAGATACTGACGGGCGAGCCACCATCTGAGGAGGCGCCGCCTGGTTGGAGAATCTCGTCGCCGCCCGCATCCAAATGGGCTTCACGCTGGGCTTTCACATGCTGTTTGCCGCGTTCGGCGTCGGCTTCCCGCTGCTGATGGTGCTTGCGGAAGGCATGGCGCTGCGCGGCGGTCCCGCCCACTATCTGAAGCTCGCCCAAATCTGGGGCAAGGCCAATGCCCTGCTGTTCGCGGTGGGCGCCGTCAGCGGCACGGCGCTGGCGTTCGAGCTCGGCCTGCTTTGGCCGGGGTTCATGCTGTTGGCCGGCAGCACGATCGGCGCCGGCTTCGCCAGCGAAGCATTCGCCTTCTTCATCGAAGCGATCTTCATCGGTCTCTACTTGTATGGCTGGAATCGGCTAAGCCCTTTGGGCCACTGGCTGACCGGCATCCCCATCGTGATCGGCGGCATGGCGTCCGCCGCGCTCGTCGTCTCCGTCGACGCGTGGATGCAGCATCCCGTAGGCGCCGCATCGCTCCTGCGGACACCTGCGCGCGCGGCGCCCCTCGCGATGCTGTTCCAGAACCCGCACTGGCCAGTCATGGCACTCCACGCCACGATCGCCTGCCTGGCCGCCACAGGCTTCACCCTGGCTACGGTGTACGCCATGGGGATGCTGCGCGGCCGACGCGACGAGATCCACAAGGCGGGGCTGCGCATCGCAATGGTGTTGGCGACCGGGTCCGCCATCCTGATGCCCTTGACGGGCGACATGAGCGGAAAGGCCGTGGCAGCGTTCCAGCCGACCAAGCTGGCGGCGATGGAGTCCCAGTTCCGCACGCAGACCGCCGCGCCACTGCGCATCGGCGGCTTGCCGGACCCGAAGGCGCGCACGGTCAACTATGCTCTCGAGATTCCCGGTGGCCTGAGCTGGCTTGCCTATGGCCGGAGCTCCGCGAGGGTCGTCGGCCTGGACCATGTCAGGACGGCAGACTGGCCCGACGTGCCGGTGACCCACGTATCCTTTCAAGTGATGGTGGGAGCGGGCCTGCTGATGGTCGTGATCGCCCTCTACTACTGGTGGAACATGCGTTCGCGGGGAGGCGGACTGACCAGAAGTCTCCTCGGTGCCCTCGTCGCCGGCGGTCCGCTTGCGTTCTTCGCGCTCGAGACAGGCTGGATGGTGACGGAGGTCGGGCGGCAGCCGTGGGTCGTCTATGGTGTGCAGCGCACGGCGGACGCGGTCACGCCCGCGCATGATCTGCTCGGTTACCTGATCGGCTACGCCCTGCTCTACCTGCTGCTGGGCACGACGGTGATCTGGCTCCTGCGCCGGGTCGAACGAGAGGCGCCGGCCCTGGAGGAAGCGGCATGACAGCGGGAGTGCCTTGGCCGGACGTGGCCTGGCTCGTCGCCGTCGCCGCCATGACCGCCTACATGCTGCTGGGCGGGGCGGACTTCGGCGGCGGCGTCTGGGACCTCTTCGCCTGGGGACAGGATGCGGCGTTGCAGCGGCGCGCGATCGCGCGGGCGATGGGTCCGGTCTGGGAAGCGAACCACGTCTGGCTGATCTTTCTCCTGATCCTGCTGTTCACGCTTTTCCCGATCGCGTTCCACCGGCTGGTCATCGGTCTCTATCTGCCGCTCAACCTCGTCCTGCTCGGCATCATCCTGCGCGGAGCGGCCTTTGTCTTCCGGGCGCATGGTCGCCGCGGCATCGGCCCACAGTCCACGTGGGGCAGGACATTCGGAGCAGCCAGCAGCCTGACGGTCGTGCTGCTCGGCGCGTCGCTCGCCGCGACCTCCTCCGGCGGGGATCTCACCATCGCCTGGCGCTCGTGGCTCAGCCCCTTCGCCATCGTGACGGGCCTCTTCGCGCTGTCCGCAACCGCCTACCTGGCCGCCACCTACTTGACGCTCGAGGCGTCCGGCGGACTGCGCAAGACCTTCCGCGCCAGGGCACTGCTGGCGGGGGAAGCCGCCGGACTCGCCGCCGTCCTGGGCCTCGCCCTCATGCCGTTCGAGGCGCCGCGCCTCTTCCTGCGTCTCGTGGCCCCGGATGTCCTCGGCCTCGCTCTCCTTGCGGCCGGGCTGGGCGCAGGGTCATACGCGAGTCTGCGCGCAGGGCAGGACCGGCTCGGCAGGTCTCTTGCGGCCGCCACCCTGTCGGTGCTGCTCTGGTCCTGGGCCGCGGCGCAGTGGCCATACATCATCTATCCCGGCTTCACCGTGCGCGGGAGCGCCGCGCCGGCCCTGGCTGTGCGACAGGTGCTGACGCTGGTGCCGTTCGGCCTCGTGCTCCTGCTCCCGTCGCTCTGGCTCCTGTTCCACGTGTTCAAGGGCCGCTTGCCGATCGACGGCGACGCGGGACCCGCCCGCTAGGGCGCAGTCCGGCCGGGGACACGGGACAGCCGGGTCCGCGCGGGTCGGTGCAGGGCCTCGCATGGGCAGAAAAAAACGAAGCCCCGGCATGGCGCCGAAGCTCCGTCTCACGCACGCGTTCAGCAGTGCGAATGGGCTTCCTGTCCGTCTTCGGTTGTGAACGAGTGGCCGCACGAGCACTGGTGCACGGCGTTCGGGTTGTGGATCGTGAAGCCGGCGCCCTCGATCGTGTCGATGTAGTCGATCTCTGCTCCCTTGAGCAGCGGCGCCGAGTTTTCGTCGATCACCAGCCGCACCCCCTGCACCTCGGCGATCGTGTCGCCCTCGCGCTCCTCGGTGTCAAAGGCCATGCCGTAGTTGAAGCCGGCGCAGCCGCCGCCCGAGACGAAAAGCCTGAGGCTGTACGGGCCATTGCCCTCCTGTGCCATCAACTCCTGCACCTTCAGCGCAGCAGTTGTCGAAATCTCGACCATATTTCTCGCCTCCCCTCAACCTGTCGCGCCAATGCGGCGGACCGTATGGCTGCATTATAGCATGAGTTCGCCCCGAGACCTCGGCGGCGGCTTCGCCACGATCAGCTGCACGAGGCCGCCCGCAACCTCGTCTACGCGCTCCGGCAAAAGGCCCGCCATGCGCACATAATCGAGTGTGCGGCGGTTGATGTTCTCGCCCATCAGCCAGAGCGTCAGCGGATTGAGAACATCCTGCAGGCAGCCTAGGGCGCCCGGCACGCGAACGTGCTCGAGCAACACGACGCGCCCGTCCGGCCGCACGACGCGTCTTGCCTCGCGGAGTCCCTGCAGCGGATCGGGCACGGTGCAGAAGACGCATGTCGCGAGGACCGTGTCGAACGATTGATCCGGAAATTCGAGCGCCTGGACATCCATCAGGCGAAGGTCGCAGGGCACGGACGGCGTCCGCCCGTAAGCCCCCGCCAGCATAGCCGCGCTGAAATCGACGCCGGTCACGCGGCTGACCTCGTGCGGGTCGTAGAGCGGCAGGTTGCCGCCAGTGCCGACGCCGAGCTCCAGCACAGCGCCCCTGGCCTCGGCGAGCGCAAGCAGGCGCCATTCCCTGCGGATCTGCCGGTCCGCATAGTGATAGAAGCGGGCATTGCGGTCGTAGCGTCGCTTGGCGTGCGCGGTCGCGCGCAAGTCGTGCGCCGACCGACCCCCGTGCTCAGGCAAGAGGCGGCAGGAAGGCCCCAAGGTCGCGGACGAGGCCCTCCTTCTCCCGGATCCCGAGCACGCTGAGGCGCAGGCCTGCGGCATAGCAGCTGCGGTCCAGGGCGTCGTGGCGCAGTGTCAGCACCTCGCCAGGGCTGCCCAGCAGAACTTCCTGGTGGGCGACGAGGCCAGGCAGGCGCACGCTGTGCACGGGCACTTCCCGCTCCCCCTGCGCCTCAAGCACACGAGCCAGCCTGAGAGCCGTGCCGCTCGGCTTGTCCCGCTTGGTTGCGGCATGCATCTCGATGACTTCCGCACCCTCGAAGTAGGGCAGCGCCATCTGCGCGATGCGCTCCACGAGCCATGCCACCACGGAAAAGTTGGCGATAACCGCCCCCGAAAGGCCCCGCTGCCTGCAGAGGGCATCGGCATCGCGCAGGGCGCTGTCCGTCACGCCCGTCGTACCGATGACCGGACGCACTCCCGACATGAGCGCGAGGCGGAGGTGGCTCTCGGCCACCTCCGCCCGCGTGAAGTCACAGAGCACGTCAGGCGCAAGCTCCGACATTGCGTCGCCGACGGCGCCGTAGATGTGGCGCCCGTCCGCCTTGCCGTGCCAGATCTCGCCCAGATCCCGCCCGGCGCTCGCCTGACCGACGGCCCCAACGATCTCGACGCCGGACATGAGGTCGAGAGCCGCACCAGTCGCCCGGCCCGTACGGCCGGAAGGGCCAGCGAAAAGCACTCGGACGGGCTTTGTCATCTCAGCTCCTGAGCAGGCTCTCGAGGCGGAACGCCTCGCTCATGTCACCCTGAAGGCGCACGCGCCCCTGCATGAACAGGCCCATGGCCGACGCCTTCTCGGCCAGCAGATCCGCGAAGTCCGAAGTGGAGAGGGTGACGGCCGCCTTTGGCGCGTCGCCATCGTCAGGCACGATCGCCACCTGCCCGTCGTTGACGCGCAACCGGAAGCGGCCACCGCCTTCGCCGGTCAGTTCCACGACGTAGTCCGAGGCGATGCCCTTGAGCTTGTCCTGATTCTCGTTCATGCGTGCCATGACGCCTTCCAGCAGTTCGCGTCCGTCCATGCACACCCGCCAGGTCGGCGGAAGCCCCCTCCCGAAGTCTGAGAATGCGCTCACGTTGTTCCATCCGGAGTTCGCGGATTCCTTTCCCCGTCCCCTTCAAACCTCCTGCAGTTGGTATTCCGCGAGCAGGGCTCTGGCAATCACCATGCGCTGGATCTCGCTCGTTCCTTCATAGATCTCGGTGATTTTGCTGTCCCGCACCAGGCGCTCCTGCAGCGTTCCCGCCTGGTAGCCCTCGCCACCCATCAGCTCGGCTCCCCGCATGGCCCCGCTGACCGCGACCTTCGATGCGAAGAGCTTGGCCATCGAGATCTCCTTGGTCGCGCGGATGCCCTGGCCGTGCTTCCACGCCGCCTGGTAGAGCAGCAGGCGTGCCGCTTCCAGGTCGGTCGCCATCTCCGCGAGGTGCGCCTGGACGAGCTGGCGGTCGGCGAGGCGGCGGCCAAACGTCTCGCGCTCCAACGCATAGCGGGCAGCATTGTCGAGCGTCGCCTGCAGGATGGCCACCGCCTGCGCCGCGATGCCGATGCGCCCGCCGTGCAGCGTGCGCAGGGCGATCTTGTAGCCTTCGTCCACAATGCCCAGCACGCGGTCGTCCGGCACGAAGACGTCCTGCAGGATGACGTCCGTCGTGGCCGAGGCGCGGATGCCGAGCTTGTGCAGCGGCGGTCCGAAAGAGAGACCCGGCGCGTCCTTCGGCACGACGAAGCAGGTGATGCCATGGCTGCGCTTCTCGGGCGAGGTGACGGCGTACAAAAGGTATTCGTCGGCCTGTCCGCCGTTGGTGGTGAAGACCTTGCGGCCGTTCAGGCGCCACCCTCCCTCGACGCGCGCCGCCTGGGTCTGCAGGGCGGCCGCGTCGGAGCCGGCGTTCGGTTCGGTGAGCGAATAGGCGCCGAGCACTTCGCCGCGGGCTAGGCGCGGCAAGAAGCGCATGCGCTGCTCCTCGCTGCCATGGTTGTATACGGCCTCGGCGTGGAGCGAGTTGTGCACCTCGAAGATGACGCCCGTCACGGCGCATGCGCGCGAGAACTCTTCCACGCACAAGGTGTACGAGAGGTAGTCGGCACCACGGCCGCCATACTTCTCGGGCAGCATCATGCAGAGAAAGCCCTCTTCGGCGAGGCGATGGAAATTGTACCAGGGAAACTCGTGCGTCTTCTCGTAGTCCGCGGCGCGCGGTGCGAACTCCAGCGTCGCGAGCGTCCTCGCCCTTGCCCGCGTCGCCGCCTGCTCCTCGGTAAGTTCGAAGTCCATGGCAATCCGGCTGCCCAGCGGACTCTGGCCCGCCGGGAAGCGCCGCCACCTCCTTCCGTCGTTGCCTGATGGGATCCCTACCCTACTCCGCCTCCGCGTGCAGCGCCCGCGCCGCCCGCACCGGATCCAGCCGGCGTTCGGCCACCGCCGCCAGTACCTCCTGCCAGTTGCCCTCGGCCTTGCTCCTCGCGACCACGCGCTGCACCAACTGGTCCGCCAGCGCGTCGCGCACCAGGCGTTCGGCCTCCTGCACTCTTCTCGCCGACTGCTCGGGGTCCGAAAGGCGCACCTCCGAATGCCTGAGGATCGCGTCTGCGATCTCGGCGATGCCGATATCCTGCTGGGCCTGGGCCGCCAACACGGGTGGCTGCCATGTGCGCGCGGGACCCATGTGCAGCATCTGGCGCAGCTCCCGCATCGTCTGGTCCGCGCCGGGGCGGTCGGACTTGTTGACGACGAAGATGTCGCCGATCTCGAGAATGCCCGCCTTGAAGGCCTGAACGTCGTCGCCCAGCCCCGGCACGACGACGACGATGGTGGTGTCGGCGAAGCCCATGACGTCCACTTCGCTCTGGCCGGCACCGACCGTCTCGAGCAGGATCAGGTCCTTGCCGAACGCCTGCAGCAGTTGGATCGCGCGCGGCGTCGCGCGCGCAAGGCCGCCGAGATGACCCCTCGAGGCAAGCGAGCGCATGAAGACTTCGCTGCCACGGCCCTCCATGCGTACCCGGTCACCGAGCAGCGCGCCGCCTGTGAAGGGTGACGACGGGTCGACCGCCAGGATGCCAACCTTGCGGCCACGCGCGAGAAACTGGCCCGCGAGCTTGTCTACAAGCGTGGACTTGCCTACGCCAGGCGCGCCGGTGACACCGACCACAATGCCGTGTCCGGTATGGGGGTAAACCTCCGCGATGATTTCGTCCGCCGCCCGCGGCTCGCTTTCCACCAGCGTCAGGGCGCGTGCCAGTGCGCGCCGGTCACCCGCCAGGATGGACTTGCCCATGCTCATGCCCGCTTTACGCACTCCCGGGTGAAGCGAACGATCTCGTCGGTTTCCGTGCCGGGTCCGAACACGGCCCTGACGCCCAGCTTGCGCAGCGCTTCGGCGTCCTCCTCCGGAATGATGCCGCCTACGACGACCTTGACGTCGTCCATGTGCTGCAGGCGCAGGAGGTCGACCACCGCTGGCACCAGCGTCAGGTGGGCTCCAGACAGGATCGAGAGTCCCACCACGTCGACATCTTCCTGGAGGGCCGCCTCGACGATCTCCTCCGGCGTCTGGTGCAGACCTGTGTAGATGACCTCCATGCCTGCATCGCGCAGGGCCCGCGCGACAACCTTGGCCCCGCGGTCGTGTCCGTCCAGTCCCGGCTTGCCGATCAGAACGCGAATCGGCCGGGTGCCCTCCCTGTCCTCTGTAGCGGTCAAACCACTGCCGCCTCCCGATTGCTTCCGAATACCGCCCGCACGGCGCGGACGAACCCAGCCTCTGTCGCATGTGCCCCGCTCGCGTCAAGCATTGGCGGCATCATGCCGCTACGCGATCCCGCAGGTTGGTGCACACCCTCGAGCGCGAGGTCTGCTGCCGACCGGTCGCGTTCGGTGCGGAACCCTCGCCGCGCGCCGCGGGCGCCCGCCGACTTGCGTGGGGATGAGTCTTGGGGCCGGAGTTGACCATGAAACTGGAGCGTTCGCCGAGCAGGTTGCCTTGGACAGGCGCTCCATGTCCCGCAATGGCTCGATGGCCACGCCTTCTCGGAGCCCTCGCCAAGCCTCTTTGCGTCGTCGGAGTCGCAGCCCATCAACCCAGGCATGTCAAACGCGGTGGATCGACCGGTCCGACCCCGTCGGAGCAAATAATAGTAGAAGCGTTCGTTCGTCTCCATGGCCCCGCGACCTGTCGCAATTGTCCACGGGCGCTCGCGGTACATGCCCGGGTGGATTCCTCGGGTATACGGATACTGGCCGGGTTCACCAATGTCGCGCACCGGGTGCGCGGTCTGGCCATCCGCCCGATAGACGGGCTGGACGTCGAGGCCCGACGGTGTTTTGCGCTCGTTGGCCATCGAACCACCTCCGATCGGTCGTCGCGGCGGTCTCCCACGCGCGAACGACGCGCGCCACACGTTTTCTGGCAGCACCCATTCTACGCGCAGCGTGGTTGAAGCGACAAGCGGCAGGCGCTGCGCCGCACCCTGTAGAAGGTTTGATCATTCGGCGCTATGGAGTGATCTTTCTTGCAGCTGTCTCCGGAGCTCTTTCGGCAGTACGACATCCGCGGCCATGTCGGCGCGGACCTGACGCCCGAAGTGGCACACCAGATCGCGCTCGGCACCGCCGCCTACTGGCTGCAGCACGGGCAAGCCACCGCCATCGTCGGGCGCGACTGCCGCCTGTCGTCCCCGGAGCTCGCCGAGGCGTTTGTGGACGGGCTCTTGGACGGCGGGATGGAGCGCATCGTCGATCTCGGCATGGTACCGACGCCGTTCGTCTATTTTGCGCGGCACAACCTCGGGATCGGTCCCGCCGCGATGATCACAGGCTCGCACAATCCGCCGCAGATGAACGGCTTCAAGCTCGCGCTCGGTCCCGGAACGCTGTATGGCGCGGAGATCCAGGAGGTGCAGGAATGCTGCCGCACGGCGAGCGCCGGGCGCAGGGTGGGCCGCGTCGCGCCCTACGACATCTTTCCGGCCTACCGCAGACGCATGAAGGAACTCTTCCCCGAAGGGCTGGGCGGCCTGGAGGTGGTCGCGGACGCCGGAAACGGAGCCGGCGGCCCCTACGCGCCGACGGTGCTCGAAGACCTCGGGCTCGAAGTGCATCCCCTGTTCTGCGAGCCTGACGGTCACTTCCCCAACCACCACCCGGACCCGCTTCAGCCGAAGAACATGGCGGCGCTCCAGGCCGAGGTCGCCCAACGGCATGCCCAGCTGGGCTTCGCCTTCGACGGCGACATGGATCGGGTAGGCGCGGTGGACAGCGGCGGCCAGATCATGGCCGTGGATGAGCTGCTGATTCTCTACTGGCGCGACATCTATCCGCGCTATCCCGACAAGCCGACCCTCGTCGAGGTGAAGTGCTCGCAGCGCCTGTTCGACGATCTCACGCGCATGGGCGCGCACCCCAGGTTCACCCCGACCGGACACTCTCTCATCAAGGCCGCCATGCGCGAAGTCGGGGCGGTCTTCGCGGGCGAACTCTCGGGACACATCTTCTTCGCCGACCGCTTCACGGGCGACGACGACGCGCTCTACGCGGCGCTGCGGCTCGCCGAGATCCGCGCGCGCAGCGGCCGCACACTTGCGGACCTGCTCTCGGACCTGCCCCCCGCGTTCGCGACGCCGGAGACGCGTGTCGCCTGCCCAGAATCGGCCAAGGCTTCGGTGACGCAGTCCGTGCAGGCCTCCTTCGCAGGCCGATTCCCGCTTGTCACCGTCGACGGAGTGCGGGTGATCTTCGACAGGGCATGGGCCCTCCTGAGGCCGTCGAACACGGAGCCGGCTCTCGTGCTGCGCGCCGAAGGCGAGACGGAGGCCGCGCTCGCATTCGCGAAGTCCCAGATGGAGCAGGCGCTGCTTTCGCATCCCGAAGTATCGCGTCCCGCCTGGTAGGCTTCGTGACGTCTTTACTCCCTCAGGCGCCCTGTCCACCTGCGTGCGAGCGAGCCTGACGGACATCGGACGAAAGCGTGGTATCCTTTTCGACGCCTTTGCCTTAAATCGGCCAGCAGGTGTTGCATTCGCCCGCCTTGGTGGTATATTGGTTGTGGATCGTCTGTTAGGTGAGGCTACCCGCGAGAGATAGGCTCTTGCCCGGAAACATCGAGAGATGCCCACGGGTGAAACAGTCCCGGTCGATACAAGGCCGGAACCAGAGAGCTGGAGCGAAGCTCCTATGCCGCGCGGTGCTGAAGCTCAACGAGAAGACGCCAGTTTTTCCTGGGCGTGTTCTCACGCCCAGGTTTTTTGGTGAAAGGGGGGATCAGGCCGTGGCCGCTGACGATCATAGTAGACCCAGGCTTCGGGACGCTGGACAGGGTTCCGGGCAGGCGGCGGTTGCGGCCTGTCCCGTGGTGCGCGCCTTCTAGCCGCGCCAGGTCTCTCCCTGCACGCTCCCGACGCCACCGACAACCGGTCGCGGAAGGAGGCGTGACGCATGGCTTCGGCCAAGATGGACAATGAGCTTGAGTTGCCGCGGGACGTGCGTCAGCGCGCCGAGGACCGGCTTGCGCTCCAGTACGCGCGGCAGGATCGCGGCCTGTGGGCGAGCCTGCGGATGCTCGGGCTGCTGATCGGGCCGGGGATCCTCGTCATGATTGCAGACAACGATGCCGGCGGCGTCATCACGTACGCGCAAACCGGCGCCAGTTACGGCCTCGGCTTCTTCATCCCGTTTCTCGTGGTGATGATCCCGGTCGCCTTCGTCGTCCAGGAGATGACCGTGCGCCTCGGCGCCGTGACGCGCCGTGGCCACGCAGAACTGATCTTCATGCGCTACGGGCGCTTCTGGGGTACCTTCTCCGCCATCGATCTCGTCATCGCCAACACCCTCACGCTCGTGACGGAGTTCATCGGCATCGCAGCGGGTCTCGCCATCTTCCGCGTACCGATCGGCCTGTCGGTCGTGCTGGGACTGGCCGCCGTCTGGGCTGTCACGCTGATCGGGCGCTATCGGCTTTGGGAGCGCATTTCCCTCTGGGTCGCGCTGCTCAATGTCGTGTTCGTGCCACTTGCCCTGGCCGCCCATCCCGACTTCGCCGCCGTGGCAAGCAGCTTCCTCACGTGGCACATCCGCGGCGGGGCCTCAGGGCCATTCCTCATGCTGCTCCTGGCGAACCTCGGCACCACGATCGCGCCCTGGATGCTGTTCTTCCAGCAGTCCGCCGTCGTCGACAAGGGCCTCACCCCACGCGATGTGCGCTTCGGCCGCGTGGACACTTTGATCGGCAGCGTCGTGATGGGCGTGGTGGCCATCGCGCTCGTCATCCTCGCCGCCACCGTGCTGCACGCCGTCCCAGGAGCAAGCGGGCTCGAGATCCGCTCCATCCTGAGTTCCGTCGGCAGGCATGTCGGCAGCTGGGCGGAGTCGCTGTTCGCCCTGGGTCTGATTGAGTCCGGCCTGATTGCAGCCATGGCCATCACCGCGAGCACCTCGTGGGCCGCCGGTGAGGCCCTCGGCCTGAAGGTCCGCAGCCTGAACGCCGGACTCAGGCAGGCGCTTCCCTTCTACCTGCCGGGCCTGATCGCCGTCACCCTGGCCGCCTGCGTCGTCCTTATCCCCGGTGCGCCGCTCGGTTACCTCAACGTCCTCGTGCAAGTGCTCGCCACCGTGTTCATGCCCGCGGCGCTGCTGTTCCTCCTGCTCCTCGTCAACGACCGCGAAGTGATGGGCCGACACGTCAACAGCCGCCTGCAGAACGTGACGGCGATCGGCATCGTCGCACTCCTCGTCCTCATGAACGGCCTCTACGGCCTCTCGGTCGTGCTGCCTTCCCTCTTCCCGCACTGATCTCGTTGAAAGGAGTCGATGCACATGGCCCGCACGCTCAGCTACGACCAGGACGCGATCTGGAATGTCGTGCGCGAGGAATCACTCCTGCAGGAGCCACCCGTCTTCCACCGCGTCGACGTCCGCGGCCCTGTGGCGGTGGTCTGGTGGGGTCTTCGCATCTACGTCGTGCTGATGGCCGCACTGGTTGTCACCGGCTTTTTGCACGGTCTGCGCTAGGATCGATGTCGCATGGTCGACAGCGGCGGGGGGACCTGCCGCTGTCTATGTTTAAGTGAGCTCATCGTGCAGTGCCTGCCAGAGTGCCTCCTCGACCGGAAGGCGCCGGCGGCTGAGTCCCCTGTACGTGTAGACCCTGCGCGGCCCGCCGAGGTCCGGACAGGTCGCGGCCGCGAGGCGGCCGGCCTCCACCTCCCACGCGACCGAAAGCCGGGAAAGCACCGCAACGCCGAGCCCCGCCGCGACCGCCCGCTTCACCGCCTCGTTCGAGGCGAGCTCCATCACCGGCCGCGGCTCATGGCCGAGCGCCCTCTGCAGCACGACCCGGGTGTGCGACTCGCTCTCCCGCAGGACGAGGGGCGCCGCCGCGAGCTCCGCGATCGTCCAGTCGCGATTTCTGCGGGGATCGCCCGCGGACAGGACGATGCTCAGCTCTTCCGTGCCCAAAGTGTCGATCTCGAACCCGCCTTGCCAAGGCGGCGTGTCGAGCGCCCCCATGGCGACGGCGACGTCGATCGCTCCACTCTCCAGAAGCTCGCGCAGCGCCGCGGGATTCTCCACGCTCAGCGTGATCTGGACATCGGGATGCCGGCGCACGAACGGTGCAAGACGGTAGGGCAGAAGGTAACTGGAGGGCGTTGCGCTGGCCCCGATGCGCACCCGCCCGCCGCCACCGCGCATGGTCTCCATGGCGCGGTCCAGGGCCTCGACGCCTCTGAGCACACGGTCGACATGGCGAAGCAGCTCGTCCCCGGCGGCGGTAAGCTGGATCCGCCTGTGGACCACCTCGACGAGCGGCACGCCGAGTTCCTGCTCGAGGGCACGCACCTGCATGCTGATCGCCGGCTGGCTCCGCCCGAGCACTGCGGCCGCGGCTGTGAACGTCCGGGACTGCGCCACCACCTGGAACACCTTCAGCTGGCCGAGCTGCAATCTCCTCACTCCGATAAGCGCAGCTTATGGTAATACGAAGATACTGTAGCATTTTTCTTTCGCTACGGATGCACTATCCTTTTTGTCATGCAAAACGACAGGGCAGGACTCGAGACGGGTCTGGCGGAACATCCCTGGCTCGCAGTCGCCACGGTCTGCCTGGGCGCCGCGATGGCGGCGATCGACGCCAGCATCGTCAACGTGGGCCTGCCCACCATGCAGCACTTCTTCCATACGACCGTCAGCAATGTCGCTTGGGTGTCGCTCACCTACCTGCTCATCCTCACGACCGTCGTCGTTCTCGCCGGCCGCCTGGCGGACGGTATCGGGCGCTCGCGCATGTACCGCGCGGGCTTTCTCGTGTTCGGCGTCGCCTCGGCGGGCTGCGGCTTTGCGCCCAGCCTTGGCGTGCTGCTGATCTCCCGCCTGGTCCAGGGCGTGGGCGCGGCGATGCTGCAGGCGAACTCTGTCGCGATCGTGACGTCGAGCGTTCCCGCGTCGATGCGCGGCCGGGCGATCGGCGTGCAGGGCGCCGCCCAGGCCGTCGGACTCGCTATCGGACCCGCCATCGGCGGATTCCTCCTTGCGGCCTTTTCCTGGCGCGCCATATTCCTCGTCAACCTGCCGATCGCAGCCCTCGCGCTGATCGTCGGACCGTACACCCTGCCGAAGGATCCCGCTAAGCGCACGATGCCGCACGTGGACCCGCTCTCGTCCGTGCTCATGGCCCTCGTGCTCGTGCTCGCGCTCGCCAGCCTCAACCCCTCGCTGCCTGGCCATCAGTTCTGGTACGCGGAGCTGTTGGCCGCGGTCGTGCTCGGCTACATCTTCGCGCGACGACAGGGGCTCGTGCCGACACCGCTGATCGAACCCGAACTCGTCAAGATCCTCAACGTTACGGGCGGGGTCGTGCTGGGCGTTCTCTCGTTCAGCGTCCTCTACGGCGTCATCTTCCTGACGCCATACTACCTGCAGGAGGTGCGCCACCTGCCGGCCGCCCGCATGGGCCTCCTGCTCACGGCGATCGCGCTCGCGATGACGGCCGTCGCGCCGTTCGCCGGAACTTTCGCGGATCGCTTCGGCAACCGCAAGGTGGCCGTGGGCGGCCTGCTCATCCTCACCGCGGGCAGCGTGGCAATCTTCGCGTGGACACCCCTGACGAACTTCGCCTGGACGGTTCCTGCGATGGCCTTGATCGGCGCGGGCGCAGGGGTCTTCACGCCGCCCAACAACAGTTCCGTCATGGGTAGCGCGCCGCCGCATCACCTTGGTGTGACAGGCGGCCTGCTCAACATGGGCCGCTCGATCGGCATGAGCCTTGGACAGGCGCTGGTCGCTAGCCTGTTCGAGCTCGGCTCCATGCACGGCAGCTACTTCAACGGCTTCCGCGAAGCCATGATACTGGTCCTCGTGATCGCCATCGTGGCCCTGGTGCTGCAGTGGTTCATGCCCAAGGACAGCGGCACAGCCGGCCACGACATGCCGTTCCTGCCGGATTGACGGCTCGGGCCGCGCGTTCTGCCGCTGTCAGGCGTGCGCGACCAAGGTGAAGAGAACCATGACCGCCGTGGCCAGGGCCACCTCCTGGCGTCCCAGCCGGTTCATCTCGAGCCACGGCCCCCCGCTGCCGAGCCACAGATACGCCCGTACCATCTGCGGCAGGAGCGGCACCGCCGCCCAGATTGGCAGGTAGCCGAACAGGCTGACGACGACGACCCCCACCGTGATCAACGAGGCCGATCCTGCCATGAGGATCGTCCCCTGCCGCACCTCCTCGGCCTCCATGTGCGTGCGCGCGGCCACGATCTGCAGACGCAGGAAGCCCACTCCGTAGAGGAAGTGCAGCACGAGTCCGAGGTAAATGATCCACATCGCCATATCCGGCCGCAGCCCTAGCGCCAGCCACGTGCCAGGTACAACGAGCAGTAACCCCCATGTCGCGACCAGCTCGCGCAGGGTGCGCCATCTCTCGCCCCAGAAGCCGAGCAGGATGGCAACCGCGTAAAAGGGTGCGGCCAGAAACGGAAGCAGGTAGATGGCGGCGTTCCGGGCTTCGCTGGCTGCGGCCGCTCCGAATGCGCCCGAGAGCAGCAGTTCGCAGAGCAAGACGCCGAGGCAGTTCCAGGCCCGGCCGGGCTCGGACCCGGATACGCGAAGGAGCCGCTCAAGCGGCTCCTTCGCCATCAGCAGGAGAACCATTGCCGGCAGGAGCCATACGGCCGCCCAGGTGAGGTCGTCCGCCACGGCCAGCGCCGTCACGTAGCCCGTGATGAGCATCGACCAGGCGCCATATTCGCGCGGCAGCAGCCACCACAAGCCTTTGCGCGGCGCCGCAGCCCCCCTTATCGCTTGTGCAGTGTACATGCTGACGCCCTCACTCCCGCCTGTCGCCCACCTGGGACTGGCTTTCGAATTGCTCGAGGAAGTGGATCACGTCCCGTGTGATCGGGCTCGGTGTCGACGACCCCGACGTGACGCCGACCGTCGCCTTGCCTTCGAGCCAGCGCGGATCGATGTCGTCCACGCCGTCGACGAGATAGGCCGGGCGCGCTGCCTGCTCCTTGACCACCTGCACCAGGCGGTTCGAGTTGTTGGAACGCGTGTCGCCCACCACGATGACGAGATCGCAAGCCTCCGCCTGGCGCACGGCCGCCTCCTGGCGCAGCTGCGTCGCTAGGCAGATCTCGTTGTACACCTCGACCTCGGGGTAGAGTTGCCTGAGCTGCGCGATCGTGGCGTCCGTATCCCAGCGCGAAAGTGTCGTCTGGGTCACGACGGCGAGTCTCTTCCCGGCCAGGTCCAATTCACGCACATCTTCCGCCGTCTCGATGAGGTGCACACGGTCTGGCGCCTCCCCCATCGCGCCCTCGGGCTCCGGGTGGCCGCGACGGCCGATATAGAGGACGGTGTATCCCTCGTCGGCGAGCGTGCGGATGAGGTCATGGGTCTTCGTGACGTCGGGACAGGTGGCGTCCACGACGTCCAGGCCCTTCTCCGCGGCGCGCCGCCGCACTTCCTGCGAGACGCCATGCGCGGTGAAGATCACCGTGCCTTCGCTGACACGTTCCAGCAGTTCGAGTCGGTTCTCGCCGTCCAGCGATACGACCCCGTAGCGGTCGAGCTCCTCGACCGCATGGCGGTTATGCACGATCAGACCGAGGACGAAGATCGGCTTGCGCGTCTTCGGGTCCTCCGCCACCTGCCGCACCAGCTTCTGGGCGTCGACGACGCCGTAACAATAGCCGCGCGGCGTAATCCTCACGACCTGCACCGGCGAACTCCCCCCAAAGCCGTCAGCGTGCGAGAGCGCGCCTAGCCCACTCATAGGCGTAATAGGTGACGATGAAGCGGGCACCTGCCCGCTTAAAGGCCACAAGCGACTCGCCCACCACTTGGTCGCGGTCGAGCCAGCCGCGCTCGGCGGCCGCTTCCAGCATGGCATATTCGCCTGACACTTGGTAGGCCCCGACCGGCACCTGGGCCTCACTCGCCACCTTCGCCAGAATGTCGAGATAGGGCATCCCGGGCTTGACGAGAAGCATGTCGGCACCTTCGGCCACATCGAGGCGCGCCTCGCGCAGCGCGTCGCGTCCGTTGCGGAAGTCCATCTGGTAGCCCGAACGATCGCCGTGCTGCGGCGCCGACCCGGCCGCCTCGCGGAAGGGGCCGTAGAATCCCGAGCGGTACTTGACGGCGTACGACAGGATGGCTGTCTGGCTGAAGCCCGCACTGTCGAGACCTGCGCGCAGTGCCGCGACCCGCCCGTCCATCATGTCGGAAGGGGCGATCACGTCCGCCCCGGCCTCCGCTTGGCTGACCGCCGCGGCCGCGAGCAGAGGCAGGGTCGCGTCGTTGTCCACGCTGCCGTCCTCGCGCAGTACCCCGCAGTGGCCGTGGTTTGTATATTCGCACAGGCAGGTGTCCGCCATCACCAGGAGGTCTGGTACCGCCTGCTTGATGCGGCGCGTCGCGTCCTGGACCGGCGCGTCGAGGCGAGCGGCCCAGCTGCCTGCGGAGTCCTTCTCCGGCGGAATGCCGAAAAGCAGCACTGCCGGCACACCCGCACGGTAGATGGCTTCGGCCTCCTTGGCGGCCTCGTCGGCAGAGAGATGCTCCTGTCCCGGCAGGGATGAGATCGGACGGCGGACACCCTGCCCCGGCACGACGAACAGCGGCTGGACGAGGTCCTTGGCCCTGATGTCCCATTCCGCCACGAGGTCGCGCATCGCTCGGCTCGCCCGCAGTCGCCTGGGACGTTCGATCAGCTTCATGTGGATGTCACTCCTTCGGACGAGCCCTTGGGGCCTGGGAGTACCTGCCGGAGCGCGGCAAGAATCGCTGCAAGTCCGGGCGATGCGGCCTGTGCGGCCGGCGCCAGCCCCAACTCGAGGCATGCGGCTCGGGTCGTGGGGCCGATCGCGACGGTCGGCACGCCGTTCAGAAAACCCCGCGGCAGGGCCGACACGGCCCCTTGCACTGCCGACGGGCTGTAGAACACCGCCGCGTCGGGTGGCCCAGTGTTCACGAGCGCCGCGGCTTGGACTTTGTCCGCCTGACGCACGGTCCGGTAGAGCGGCACGGCATCGCTCCGCAGTCCCAGTTCCCCAAGCGCCGCGAGCAAGGCCTGGTCGACGGGATCCGGACCGAGCAAGAGCGCCCGGTCCCCTGGGCGCACGCGGCCGGCCAGCTGCGCGGCGAGACCTGATGCCGTACCTTCGCGGGCAATCTCGGCGAGAAGTCCCCTGGCCCGCAGGGAAAGCGCCGTCGCGGGACCCACGGCCAGGAGGCGCGCATCGCCCAGACGCCGCACATCCATGGCTTTCGCGTCCAGCGCGGCGAAAAAATTCTGTACCGCGTTCTGGCTCGTGAAGAGCATGTAGCGGTAGGTTCCGAGACGCTCGAGCGCGCCCTCGAGTGGCGATGCGTCAACTGCCGGCTCGATGCTGAGGGCAGCCAGCAGGACGGGTTCGGCGCCGCGCAAGCGCAATGCGCCGAGCAGCGCGCCGGCCTGCGCCGCCGCACGGGTCACCAGGACACGGCGGCCGGCGTAGGGCGGAGGCTGAACCATGGGGCCGCAGGGCCCAAGCGTCGGCAGACTCACCACCGCGTGACCCTGCCCGAGAAAGGACTCGGCCTCGGCGGCCAGCGCCTCCGAAGGGCCATAGAGGCGCGCCACGACGCCCTCGCGGCGCTGCATGACCAGCGCGGGCGGAACAACCTGCGCCTGCGGGCGCAGGTAGAGTTCGAGCGACGCGGGCAAGGCCGCGGCGCTTGACACGATCGGTGCGGCATCGAGCAGTTCGCCGAGGAGAGGCGTCGCTGACGGGTCCCAATAGGCGTAGAAAACCTCAAGGGCCATCCGCGGCCGCCCCCCCGAGTATCCGCCCAGCGCCGCCCAGCAGGAGCTGTTTCGCCGCCTCGCGCCCGAGCTCTTCCGCCTGCTCGCCTTCAAGACTGACGCGCATCGCAACGCCGCCGTCGGGCGCGAACACCCCCGCGGTCAGGACGAGACGGGGGCCCTGGCGTCGCGCCAAGGCTCCCACCGGCAGGCTGCAGCCGCTGCCGAGTTCCCTCAGTACGGTGCGCTCGCAGAGCGCGACCTCCTCCGTCAGCGCATGGCTGACGCCTCTCAGCCATGGCAGGATGTCCGTCCGACCTTCGGCCGCCTCGACGGCAATGATGCCCTGCGCCGGTGCCCCCAGCACCTCGTCCGGCTCCAGGTACTGGGCGATCGCGGCAGCGCGACCGTCCCGCAAGAGGCCTGCGGCAGCCATGACGAGCGCATCGTACTCGCCATCGGCGAGCTTGCGCAGTCGCGTCCCGACATTGCCACGTACGTCGGCGACCTGGAGGTCCGGCCGGAGGTGCAGGAGCTGTGCCTGTCGTCTGGGACTCGACGTGCCGACGCGCGCGCCGTAAGGCAGGCTGGCAAGTGTCAGGCCCTGCGGACCCACAAGCGCATCGCGCGGGTCCTCGCGCGGCAAGAGCGCCGCAATGACGAGGCCATGCGCCAGTTCGGTCGGCAGGTCCTTGAGGCTGTGCACAGCGACATCGGCCTCACCGCGCCTGAGCATCGCCTCGATCTCCTGCGTGAACACGCCCTTGCCGCCGATGCGGCTAAGACCGACGTCCTGCCTGACGTCGCCTTCGGTCTCGACCTCGACGTAATGGATATCGGCCTGCGGCTCGGCTGCCGCGAGCGCAGCGCCAAACAGCTCGGCCTGCCTTTTGGCAAGAGGGCTGCGCCGCGAGGCGATGCGGACCTCCATTCCATCACCCCCACCTGGCCAATGCACCGGGCCGAGCCCGGCTCGGCGCCAGCGAGAAATCCCCGTGCTCAGGCCTCCTGCGGCCAGTCGGGGCCGTCGAGCCGGAACATCTCCGCCGCAAGGCGCAGGCAGTTCTCGCCATCGTCCCGCAGCGCACACTCTTTCAGTGCCAGCGTGGGATCGTTGAGCAACTTGTTCACAATGCGCGAAGCCAGCTGCTCGATCACCTGCTTTTCGCTGTCGGGGACCTCACCCAAGCGCCGGAACGCCCGCCGCAACTCGGCTTCGCGTACCTCGTCCGCCTTGCCGCGCAAGGAGCGGATGAGCGGTAGAGCCTGTCGCTCGCAACGGCGGCGTTCGAAATCCGCCGCGGCGGCCAGGACGACGGTCTGCGCCGCGGCGGCCGCCTGCAGCCGCTGCTGGCGCTGCGCGAGGCTGATCGCGGAGAGGTCGTCGAGCCCGTACAGTTCCGCACCAGGCAATGCCCCGCACCCAAGCTCGATATCGCGCGGCAACGACAGGTCGACCAGTAGCATTCGCCGGCCGCCTCGCCTGCGCATGGCCTCGCGCAGATCCTTGGCATATAAAACCTCGTGTGGCGCACCCGTCGAACTCAGGACGACATCGGCCTGCGCGAGGTAGTCGTCGATCTCCGCCCAGCCGATGGCCACGCCACCCGCCTCCCGCGCGAGCGCCGAAGCCCTCTGGCGGGTCCTGTTCGCGATCACGAGGCGCACGTCGCCCGCTTCGCGCAGGTGCTCGCAGCAGAGTCGCGCCACTTCGCCAGCGCCGATCAACAGTACGGTGCGGCCTGAGAGATCCGGGAACGTGCGTTTGGCCAGGGCGACGGCAGCGCTGCCCACGGAGACCGGATGGTGGTCCATGCCCGTCTCACGGTGCGCCCGCCGGGCCGCGGCAAGGGCCGCCTGCACGAGCATGCTCAGTTCCTTGCCGACGGCGCCCGCGGCGGCGGCCTGCTGGAAGGCCTGCTTGACCTGGCCAAGGATCTGCGTCTCGCCGATGAGCTGCGCCTCGAGGCCCGCCGCGACCAGGAACAGATGACGCACGACATCCTGTCCGTCGAGGCGGAAGGCGTAGCGCCCCAGCACCGGTGTGGGCGTCTGGGTCACCGTGGCGAACACCGTCTGGAGCAGGGGGGCAACCTCGTCTACGACGCCGAAAGCGTAGATCTCGCTGCGGTTGCAGGTATGAAGCACGAAGGCCTCCTGCGCCACCTCGAGCACGCGTCTATAGACCTCGTCGATATGCGGCTCGAGCGACAGGCGACCCCGCATGTCGAGATCGGTCCCCTGGTGGCTGACGCCGAGAAAGGTCCAGCCCGTCTTCATTCCGCTGCAACCCCCTGGTGGATGGCGACAGAGCCGAGGGTTAGGGGCCAAGTTTCGACCTTCTCGAATCCCGCCCCGCGATAGAGGTCAGCCAGAGCCGCGCGGCCCGGAAACCTGCGATGGGACTCGGGCAGCCAGGCATAGGCCGCGCCACCGCGGCCCGCGAGCCGTCCGAGGACCGGCACGATGCCGTAGAAAAACAGCTTGAAGCCGAAGAAGTAAAGGGGATTGGTCGGGCGCGAGACCTCGAGCGACAAGGCGCGTCCCCCAGGACGCAGCACGCGGCGCATCTCCTTCAGCGCGGTCGGCAGATCGGGGAAGTTGCGCAGGCCGAAACCGCATGTCACGAGGTCGAAGCTCGCGTCGGGGAAGGGCAGTTGCAGAGCGTTGCCCTCGACGAGTTCTATGCGCGAGGCAAGACCGCGCTCGGCGACCTTGCGCTCCGCGACCTCGAGCATGTCGTGGCTGAGGTCCAGGCCCGTGACGTGCACCCCTGGCGCAAGTTGTGCAATCATGATCGCAAGGTCGCCTGTGCCAGTGGCGAGGTCAAGACACCGCTCGCCATCCACGGGCGAGACCTGTTCGAGGAACCTGCGCTGCCACCTGCCCCATTGGCCAAGCGTGATCACGCGGTTCATCGGGTCGTAGACTTGCGCGATGTCGCCGAAGATGCGTCGGATCTTGGCGTCATGCGGTTCGTGGCGGGCCAAGACGGCGCCTCCCAACTTCAACTTTCCCGCCCGGGCTGTGCAGGATCCCGCGCAAGCACATAAACGCGGCGGCCCGAGACAGGGTGCTGCCAGACTTCGACCGTGCGTCGGCTGGTGGGATCGACAAAGCGTTCGCCGGCAAAGACGAATCCATCGGGTGGATCCGCAAGCTCCGGCTGGTAGCGCGGGCCGACCAGCAGGCCCGCCAGCAGCAGAAGAAGTCCCATACCGGCCAGGTACGCCGCAGCAAACGCTCCCGTCGCGAGGAACCAAACGAGCCCTGTCGCGAGCAGCAGCCCACCGACCAAGAGAAACCAGCGATTGCGCATGTCGAGATGCCTCCACGGCAACCTGGCCGATTCCTTCGACAGTTTAGCACAGGCACGGCAACAGCGTGGGTCGAAGCGCTCGCCAAGTGCTGGACACTGCGCTATATTGACCCCATCGGCCAGGCGTCAGCCCAATTCGTAATTGTGAGGCAGCCCCATGTTACAAAGGCGACTTCGGCCGCTTATCGGTTGCGCAATGGCTGTGCTCACCCTCAGCGCCTGCGGTGCCCCAACGCACGGAGCGGCCCAAAAATCGCACACCAAGGCCCATCATTCAACGCACACGGCGATTGCGGCGGGCACACCTGTCGACGTGGACGGTTACACGACCTATCTCCCCGCCGACGTACTTGCGGATACGCCAGGCATCGTCGCGGCGTTGACGCCATACGGCCTGGTCTGGAGTTCCTACGCCGCGTCCATCGACGTCGGCGGCACACTCACGATGCCGCACCCCTACACCGTCGAACTGTCGCCGTCGCCAGGCAGTGGACCACTCAGCCGCGGCGCGCGGCCGCTGGCGTCGCTGCCCAACAGGGTTGGCGGCCAGAGTGCCGACCTGCACTTCGTCGGTGCGAGCGGGCCGTACATCGGATTCACCCTCGACGTGGCAGGCACAGCGACCACGCTTGCAGCAGGAATGCTCGATCTGGCCACGGGCAAGGTGCGCATGGCGCCGCAGGGCCTCGCGACCGACGCCGGCGTCATCGTCGGTGGAGAGCGCATGGGCATCCTCGCCCCAACCGCGACATACGTCTTCGACCCGAAGAGCGGGCAGGTGACGGGCTATCCCGCGGACGACGCCTCCTACCTCTGGGTCGACCTCGCTTACGGCGAGGCGGTCGGCACGCAAACGGTGCCCGATCCGCCACAGCCCGGCGTCGCTGCCTACCCGGCCGGCAATTCGGTCATCTACGCGCCGCCACGTTGGCAGGAATCGAGCCGCCAACTCGGCGGCGACTTCACGATCTGGCGCGTCGTCAACCCCGCGGATCCGTCGGCCTTGGTCGAGGTGGAGACCGCCCCTTGCATTGGTTGCAGCGTCGTAAGTCTCACGGCCGGGGCCCTGCCCGCCCCGAAGGTGATCCTGCCGGACGGCGCGGGCTCCCCGCAGGTCGCGGAGCGCTGGCTCAGCGATTACGCAATCGCCTACCACGGCTCGGTCAAGGGCTACCGCTATCCTGTCTTCGGCCTCGCCATCGCGCCCAGGCCCGGACAGAGCGGCTTCGCGGAGATCGTCGTCTCCCTGCCGGCAGCGGAGTTCCGTCTGGCTCAAGCGATTCTCGCGAGTTATCCCTTGCCGCGCTGATCGATCTCCGGAACGGTGCCCGTACCGCTCGTGTCGAATGGTCCGAATGTCGACAGGTCGCGGCGGAAGAACGCGCTTGCCAGCGTATCGCCCAGGCGTTGCACGACATCGGCCGGAACGCTCCCTTGCCGCCACCAGAGTTCGGACCGCTCGAAGCTGAGCGGCACGAACGCGAGCGAGAACGCGCTGGCGGCCGCTCCACTCGCAACGCCGAGGTCGGCCGCCCCCTGCGCCACCGCATCCGCAACCTCCCAGTGACCCGCGAGCAGGCGGTCGTAACCCGCGATCTGTCCTGGCTCCACCCCCTCGCGGGCAAGCATGGTGTCAAGCAGGCGGCGGGCGCCAGCCCCCGGTTCACGGTTCACCACCCTGAGCCCGGGAGTGGCGAGATCGGGCCTGCCCGCACCCTGGCGCAGCACAAAACCCATCTGCCAACTCGAGAGCACGATCCGCGCCACGCCTGGCGGCGCCGGCGGGGCTTCGTCGTCCTGCGTCCAGTGCACGGCGGCGAAGTGCGTGCGTCCCTGCGCCAGATCGTCAAGGGCCGCGCCGCTGCCCGCCGTGAACCAGTACGCCCGCATACCCTGCTGCTGGAGATGTCCCTCCAAGAGGCCCAGCGCCGGATCGCAGCCCGTGAGGAAGAGCGTGTCCGGGCGTGGTGCTGCGAAGCGGCGGAACGAGACCTGTCCCTGCGCGTCCCGCTCGGCGAGCCCGTCGGCCGCGGCCCCCGGCCAGCGGTAGGCGCCCAGTCGGGCTGCGGGGCGGAGCACCTCGCGGTCGCCGACGATGGCGGCCAGAACCCGCGTCGTGAGGCCCGGAGGCAGGAGTTCCGCGTCGGGCCCGATGTCTGGGTCCAGCGAGAACAGGTCGCCCAGCGGCACGCCGAGCACCTTGGCAAGGCGCAGGCCCACCTCGATGCTCGGTCCGCTGTCCCCCGCCTCGACCGATCCGATCGTCTGGCGCGTCAGCCCGGCCATTTGCGCCAGTGCCTGCTGAGTCAGACCGCGCATGAGGCGAATCTCGCGAAGGCGGCTGCGCACGCCTGCCATGGCACACCTCCTGCCAAGTGCTCGCAATGTCAGGTCCATTATACGTCAACGTAAACTTTGCTTGTCATTTGCAGCAACGCTCATGTATGGTAAGGGCATCTTCGGCGGGAGGTGCCCTGCTTGCGAATCCGCGTCCTCATTTTGGCACTCGCCGCAGTGACATCGGTCAGCCTTGCGGCCTGCGGCCCGACAGCCGTGAAATCGGCCGGGCAACGGCGCTCGGCGGTATCGGTCGCCTACGCCGGTTCGCTCGCGTACATGAACGACCAAGTTCTCGGTCCCGCCTTCACGAAGGCCACCGGCATCGCCTACGAGGGACGCGGCAGCGGCGCCTGGGCCTTGGCCCATGAGCTGCAGAGCGGCATCGTACAGGCGGACGTGTTCGAAAGTCTCGGTTTCGGTCCGGTCGCCGCGGTCGGGACGGGGAAGGCGAACTGGGCCATCGGTTTCGCCACGAGCCCGCTGGTCGTGGCCTATAACCCGAAAAGCCGCTACGCCGCCAAGTTCGAGGCGATCGCCAAAGGTCTGGAACCCGTGCGGGATCTTTTCACCTTGCTGGCTACACCTGGACTTCGGCTCGGCCGCACGAACCCCGCCACCGACCCGCAGGGCCAGACCTTCTACCTGATGGTCGAACTCGCGCAGCGCATCTACCACCTCCCGCCGGATACAACGCAGCGCATCCTGGGCGCCTGGAACAATCCCAGCGAAGTCTTCTCGGAAGAGGGGCTGCCCACACAGCTCGAGGCCGGTGGGCTCGACGCCGCGTCCGCCTTTCTGCCCCAGGCCAAGCAGCATGGTCTGAGCTACATCGTCCTGCCCGCGGTGCTCGATTTTGCAGACCCGGCCGAATTGCCACTCTACGCTTCGGCCGCAATGACGATACCGTCCGTTGGCACGGTGCACGGTCAGCTCTCGATGCTCGCCCTGACGGTCTTGAAGGGCCGCAACGCCGCATCCGGCGTTTCTTTTGCACGCTTCGTGCTCGCCCGGGCCCAGGCGCATCTCTGGCGGAGCCAGGGCTATGAGCTGATCCGGCCGCTTGCCTGGGGCCTGACGAAAGATATGCCGAAGGGGCTGCCCCGCTAGGCAACCCCTTCGCCGCATCAGCGCTGCTTCAGCTTGACCGCCGTGCCGTAGGCGACGACTTCGGTCATCGTCTGGCCCAGTTCCGACGAATCGAAGCGCATCCCGACCACCGCGTCGGCATTCAGCTTGCCGGCGTTCTCCAGCATGCGGTCGACCGCCTGGCGCCGCGTGTCCTCCAGGAGCCGCGTGTACTCATGGATCTCGCCGCCACCCAGACTGCGCAGGCTCGCGAGCAGATTGCCGCCCAGGCCCTGGGAGCGCACCACGACACCGAACACGGTCCCGAGCGTCTCATCGATCTCATGCCTGCCAACATCGAACGACGTCGTCACCAGCACTGGCTAGAACCCCCGATCAGAACTGTGCTTCGTGGTCAGACGCTGCTGCGGGTGCAGGTGGCGCGCACCGCACTGTCGACTGCGAGTCCCACCTCACCGAAGCCGAGAGCGATCAGTCCCTGCTTGCCGGCATACGTCGCGATGTCGCCCGCCGCGAAGACGCCGTCGACACCCGTGCGCATGCCCCAGTCGACCTCGATCTGCCCTTCCCGGATGGCAAGACCCCAGTTTCTGATCGGACCGAGATCGGTCGAGAAGCCGATGCAGATCAAAATCTCATCGACCGCGATGCGCTCCAGGCTGTCGGCCCCGACCGGTCCGATCACGGCTGCCTGGACCTGTCTCTCGCCCTCGATCTCGCGCAGCTCCCACGGCTGACCGTACCTGACGGCGGAATTCTGCATGCGCCCAACCGACTCCTCGTGCGCCTGCCATTTGGGCAGGTTGTGCACCAAGGGGACTTGAGCCAGCGGTGCCAACGTGTTGGCCCAGTCCAGGGCGGAGTCGCCACCGCCAACGATCAGGACACGTCGGCCGACGTAGCGCCGGATGCCCGCGACGTGGTAAGCGACGCCGCACCCGCAGAACTCCGCCTCGCCGCTTACGCCGAGCTTGCGCGGGCGGAAGGCGGCGGGGCCAGCCGCGATCACGACCGTACGCGCCAGGCTCTCGCCGGCGGTCGTACCAAGCCAGAACACCTATCTTCCCGCTCGAGCGAGAGCCCTGCTCGCCGAGGCAGAGCGACTGGCCGTCCTTGAGGCACTGCGCCTCGAGGCGGGCAATGAGCTCCCGGCCCTTGACGCGCGGCATGCCGCCGATGTCGACGATCTCCTTGTCGGGGTAAAGCGATGTGACCTGTCCACCCAGTCCCGGCATGCTGTCGAACAGCCGCGCCGAGACCTGCCGCATGTTCGCGTGGTAGAGGCCGAAGAGACCGCAGGGCCCGCCGCCTATGATCGCGAGCTCATCTACGGACGACAAGAGACTCCCCCAGGTGGTCGTGCTGTCTTCCTCGTAGGCCTGGATAGGCCACATGATCCACCATGTCATCGTCCACTTGGACCACCGATGTGACCGGATGATCTTGTCAGCCAGGCAGTTCCAGGTTGTTATTGAGGTAGCCGACACCGGGAGGGGAGCTGAGAAGAGTTGGAGTCATTCCGCTACATCCTGGTCGGCGGCGGCATGGCCACCGCCGCCGCGGCCGAGGGCATCCGCCGACACGACCAATATGGCAGCATCGGCCTCTTCAGCCAGGACCGCTACCCGCCCTACAGCCGACCTCCGCTGTCAAAGGGCCTCTGGCAGGGCAAACGGATGGAGACCATCTGGCGCTATCCCGACCCGGCCGCCCTCGGCATCCGCGAACACCTCGGGCAGGGTGTGGCCGACATCGCGCCGGCCGCCCATCGCATCCGCCTGCAGGACGGCCGAACATTCGGATACGACAAGCTTCTGATCGCAACAGGCGGCGCTCCGCGGCGCCTGCCGGGCGATCCCCAAGGGGTCCACTACCTGCGCACTCTCGACGATTACCTTGGCATCTACCGTGCAGCCAGGCAGCAGAGCTTCCTGATCGTCGGTGGCGGCTTCATCGGCGCGGAACTCGCGTGCGCCCTGATCCGGCAGCAGAAAGACGTGCGCATGGTCTTCCCCGCGCCGACGATCCTGGCGAGGATCCTGCCGCAGGATCTGGCGCAATCCGTCAGCGCCTACTACGCCGCCCAGGGCGTGCAACTCTCCCCGCTGACCTCGGTGCACGAGGTGCGGCGAGAAGGCGACAGGATGTTGGTCGCGCCGAGCGGCGGCGAACCGATCGAGATCGACGCCGTCATAGCTGGTCTCGGCATCAGGCCGTCGACGACGCTCGCGGAGGAAGCCGGGCTGCAGGTACAGGACGGCATCGTCGTGGACCAGTACGGCCGGACCAGCGACCCCGACATCTACGCGGCGGGCGACGTGGCGCGTTTCCCCCTACCTGCGCTCGGCAGGAGCGTCAGGGTGGAACACGAGGACAACGCGATCAGTCGCGGCCGCATCGCCGGCAGGAACATGGCCGGCGCCGGCGAGGCCGCGACGGACGCTCCCTTCTTCTACTCGGACCTTTTCGACCTGGGTTTCGAGGCCGTAGGCGATCTCGACGCGGGGCTCGCCACCTTCGCGGACTGGGCGGAGCCATATCGCAAGGGCGTTGTGTACTACCTTGCCGACGGCAAGGTGCGCGGCGTCCTGAACTGGAACGTCTGGGACCAGGTGCCCGCCGCCAGGGCACTGCTCGGCACGGGTCCCTACGCGCGGCCGGAAGACCTGCGTGGCCGGATACAGCTCAGCTAGCCGGACCGCCCTGCGCTCTCGCCGGGACCGCCGGTGATCAGCCGGTCCGACCGCTCGAACGTGGCGTAGGCGTACGCCCAGTGCCAGAGCACTGCGACCCGGTTATCGAAACCGATCAGGTACATGATGTGGACGAAGAGCCACGCGAGCCAGGCTGTGAGACCCACAAGGCGGACGCCGCGGATGTCCGCGACGGCCGCCTTGCGGCCTATGGTTGCGAGCGCCCCCCTGTCCCTGTAGCGGAAGGGCTCTGTCGGCAGCCCCGCGAGGCGCCGGGCGATGTTTCTGGCTGCGTGCCGCCCTTCCTGCATGGCAACGGGCGCCACGCCCGGCAGTGGCCGCCCGTCGGGCGCCACGACATGTGCGAGGTCGCCCACGACGAACACTTCCGGATGATCCGGCAACGAGAGATCCGACGATACCTGCACCCTGCCGAGCCGGTCGCGCTGTGCCGCGAGGTCGCCGCCAAGCGGCGATGCCTCGACACCGGCAGCCCAAATCACCGTACGCGCGGGAATATAGTCGCCCACGAGCCGCACCCCGTCCCGTGTCACGTCGGTCACGGGCACCCCAGTCCTTACCTCGACGCCCATCGCGCCAAGCGTCTTTGTCGCCCAGGCGGCGAGTTCCGGCGCCAGGCCCGGCAGTATCCGCGGCCCCGCCTCGATCAGGATAATGCGCGACGCGGCGGGATCGATGTGGCGAAAGTTTCGCCTTAGGGTGCGACGCGCGATCTCCGCGATCGCCCCCGCCAACTCCACGCCCGTAGGTCCGCCGCCGATCACCACGAAGTCGAGCAGGGCGCGCCGGAGCACGGGATCACCGCAGTCCTCGGCCTGCTCGTAGGCGATATAGATGCGGCGCCGGATGCTGAGGGCGTCCTCAAGCGTTTTCAGGCCTGGAGCGACACTTTGCCACTCGAGGTGACCGAGATACGAGTGGCCGGCTCCTGTGGCGACGATGAGGTAGTCGTACGGGACATGACCCGACGCGTGATGGACCTCCCTGCGTGCAAGGTCGATCTCCCGGACATCCGCCAGGAGGACCTCGGTGTTTGCCTGCTGACGCAGCACGCGCCTGATCGGCGCGGCGATCTCCCCTGGCGACAGGCCGCCGGTCGCGACCTGATAGAGCAGCGGCTGGAACAGATGATAGTTATTCCTGTCGCAAATCGTGACGCGCGCAGGTGCGCGTCGCAGGGCCTTGGCGGCATACAGCCCGCCGAAGCCGCCACCAACCACAACCACACGAGTCTTGCCATCCGACATTCGGACTCCCCCAAGCATGCGGACGCCCCGGGTTCTTCCGCCCGGGGCGTCGACTGCCTTGGGTCTACTTGTGCATCTTGCGGACGAGTCCGCCAAGGGGATCCCAGTAGACGTCGGCGACGCGCTCCTTGAGCGGAATGATGCCGTTGTCCGTGATGTTGATGCCCTGCGGGCAGACAACGGTGCAGCACTTCGTGATGTTGCACATGCCGATGCCCGCCGCGCCCTTCAGGAGCTCCATCCGGTCACCGGTGTCAAGCGGGTGCATCTCGAGCTCCGCGAAGCGGATCATGAGGCGCGGGCCCCAGTAGCGATCCTGCGCGGAATGATCGCGAAGGACATGGCAGACGTTCTGGCACAAGAAGCACTCGATGCAGTTGCGGAACTCCTGGATGCGGTCCACGTCGCGCTGCTGCAGCGTGAACGGCGCCTTGATCGCCGGCTGAAAGGCAGGTACCTGCCTAAGCATGTCATAGTTCCACGAGACATCGGTGACAAGGTCCTTAATCACAGGGAAGGTGTGCATCGGCCGCACGTGGATGACCTCGCCCACGTAGTCGTCGACGCGAGTCTTGCACAAGAGCTTGAGGGAGCCGTTGATCTCGGCGCTGCACGAGCCGCAATGGGCCGCCTTGCAGTTCCAGCGCACCGCGAGATCCGGGGCGTCGTGGGCCTGGATGAAGTGCAACGCATCGAGCACGACCATGCCGGTCTGCATGGGCACCTTGTACTCGACTTCGTCGCCGCCGCCCTTGTCGCCACGGAACACGCTGAGGGTGATATCTTCAGGCATGGCCGATCACTCCTTCCTGGCAGCGTTCGCAAGACCCGGCGCCACGCCGCGCGTGAACAGCTCGGCCAGCTCCGCGGGCATTGGCGGCACGGGCTCCGGACGGACCACGATGCCCTTGTCGGTGACCTGCTGCACGTAGTTGACCTTGCCCTGCTCCTCGAGCTCGTCAGGGAAGTCCGTGCGCCACTGGGCGCCGCGGCTCTCCTTGCGCTCGATGGCGCCGCGCACGATCGCCTCGCCCAGGAGGCACATGTTCTGCACGTCGAAGACGCTGTGCCAGCCCGGGTTGAACTGGCGCGAGCCCGGTGCGCGCATGTTGGCGGTGCGCTCGCGCAGTTCCTGCAGCCGCGCGAGTCCCTTCTCCAGCTCCGGCCCGTTGCGCTCGATGCCGACGTGCGCAGCCATGATCTCCTGCAGGTCCTCGTGCAGACGGTACGGGTTTTCGCCCTCGCTGCGCGAGAGCGGAGCCAGCACCCGCTCGACCTCGGCCTGGACCTCGGCGTTGTCGATCTTGGGCATGGCGGAGTTCTTCGCATACTCGGTCGCCCCTGCGCCGGCGCGACGCCCGAAGACGAGGATGTCCGAGAGCGAGTTGCCACCCAGCCGGTTCGCGCCGTGAAGTCCTGCGGCGCACTCACCGGCGGCGAAGAGACCCGGAACATTGGTCGACGCGGTGTAGGCGTCGACGCGCAGGCCGCCCATCGTGTAGTGGATGGTCGGTGCGACCTCGAAGCGGGTCTTCGTGATGTCGACGTCCGCCAGAGCCATGAACTGCTCGTACATGCCGGGCAGCTTGCGCTTCACGAACGCCGCGCCCTTGTGGGTGATGTCCAGCCAGGCGCCGCCGTGCGGGGTGCCACGGCCCGCCCTGACCTCCTTGTAGATCGAGCGGGCGACGACGTCGCGCGAGGAAAGTTCCTTGCGCACCGGGTCGTACTTCTCCATGAAGCGCTCTCCCTCGGAGTTGAAGAGCAGGCCGCCCTCGCCGCGAACGCCCTCGGTTACCAGGATGCCGCGCACCCCGGGTGGCCAGGTCATGCCGGTCGGGTGGAACTGGACCATCTCCATGTCGGCCAGCTCCGCACCCGCGCGAAATGCAAGCGCGGCGCCGTCCCCAGTGCTCTCCCAGGAGTTCGACGTCACCTTGTAGGCCTTGCCCCAGCCGCCAGTGGCAATGACGACGGCCTTGGCGGTGAACACCGCGAGGCGGCCGTCCTCGCGGTAGTACGCGATGCAGCCAGCAATGCGGTCCTGATCCTTGAACAGTTTCGTCGCGGTGATCTCCTGGAAGATGTCGACCTTCACGGTCAGGATCTTCTGCTCCAAGGTGCGGATGAGTTCCTTGCCGGTGCGGTCGCCGACGTGGGCGAGCCGGCGAAACGTGTGCGCGCCGAACGGACGCTGCATGATCTTGCCATCGGGCGTGCGGTCGAAGACGGCGCCCCAGTACTCGAGTTCGAGCACCCGGTCGGGCGACTCCTTGGCGTGCACCTCCGCCATGCGGTAGTCATTGATGAAGTGCCCCGAACGCATGGTGTCGTAGAAATGCGTCTCCCAGCCGTCTTGCGGGTCGAGGTTGCCGAGTGCCGCGGCAACCCCGCCCTCGGCCATGACCGTGTGTGCCTTGCCCAGCAGGGACTTGCCCAGCACGGCCGTCTTGAGGCCGTTCTCGGCGGACTCGATCGCCGCCCTGAGACCTGCCCCGCCAGCCCCGATCACCAGTACGTCGTACTCGTGGTACGCAATCTCCTCGCGCATCAGAAAAACCTCACATCGTGGATTACGCCGTGCATCAGAAGCCGGATGTACACATCCGTGAACCAGACGAAAAACATCGAGATCCAGGCATAGGTGCCATGGTTCTCGTTCCAGGCGGAGATGCGGTTCCACAGCTTGTAGCGCGTCGTCGGGCGGCCGTCGGCGCAGGTGAACTTCTGCGAGCCGCCGCCGATAAGGTGGCGGAACGCGTGGCAGGAGAACGTGTAGGCGGAGAGCAGGATGACGTTGGCCAGCATGATCAGCGAGCCGAGGCCGACGCCGAAGTGGCCGTTGAAGATGAACGCCTGCACGGCGTCGATCCACAGGAAGACCAGGACGATGACCGCCACGTACCAGAACCAGCGGTGCAGGTTCGTCCAGCTGAACGGGAAGCGCGTTTCGCCGAAATAGTGCTTGCGCTTCTCCGGCACCGCACAGGACATGGGGTCATGCAGGAAGCCGCGGTAGATCTCCTTGCGGTAGTAATAGCATGTCGCACGGAAGAGAAGCGGCGACCAGAGGACCCAGATGGCCGGCAGAACCTTGATGCCCCACGACTCCGTGGGCGAGAAAAATGGCGAAAGATAATTGTGGAACTGGCCGCTCGACTGGAAGAACACGAGCCAAAGGGTGTAGAGGCCAAAGAGACCAAGGGCCAGGACCGTGAAAGTTGGCTCTACCCAGTAGGGCAGAGAGTGCGACTTGCGCTTGGCCGGCTGCAGCGACTCCGCAGTTTGCGCCACCGATCGTCCTCCTCGCTGGGAAAGCTAGACGGACGCGCCGATGCGGCCGACAACCTCGGACAAGCACCGCCGCCTACGGCCCAAGGTGATGTGGAAGTCAAGCCCTTGTGGCCAACAACGATGAGTATAGCGCACGCGTTCATCTTTCGCATGATCAGGCTGTTCTCTTTACAGACTTTCGCAACCGGCCGAAAGGACCACCGCAGAGATGTCACCACGCACGGTCTGGTTACATAAAACGTAGCAGACAGCCGCCGAGGGAGGGATCCGAGGTGCCTGACCTCGCCACAAGCCTGACACGTCTCTTCGTGCTGGCCTATATGTCGCAGACAGTTGCCCGCATCGGCGAGCGGCTGATTCCCTCCGGGGCGGTCAGCCAAAAGGTACGCACGAGCATTGCCGAATGGCTCTCCACTGCAGCCGGCCTCGGGCTGGGCTTCGCTGCGGACGCCGACATCCTGGCCGAACTCGGCCTTCCGTTCCAGCCCCCGATCGTCGGCGTCTTGCTGACTGGCCTGATCGTCGGCCAGGGGGGCCGTTTCCTTACCAGCTGGATCGCAGGCTTGCCGCGCCCGGGATCGGGCGAACCAGGGCACGCCAAGGATGGTCACTGAGGGCTCTGTCTTTTCTCGGTACCCCGGCCTATTGCAGGGCAAGAACCACCTTGCCGAACTGGCGGCGGCCCTCGAGGTACCTGTGCGCCTGGGCCGCCTCCGCCAGGGAAAAAACCTTGTCCACCACCGGCTTGAGCCTTCCGGAAGCGAAGTGCGGCATGATCGCGAGGAGTTCGGCGCGCGAGCCCATGTAGGATCCGAGGATCTGCAGCTGGCGGCTGACTATGTAGCGTATGTCCGTCTCGCCGAACGGGCCGGTCGTGGCGCCGCACGTGACCAGGCAGCCGCCCGGGGCCAAGCTGCGCAAGCTATCGGGCCAAGTCACCTGACCGACATGCTCGAACACGATGTCGACGCCTTGACGCTGCGTCAGGCGCCGCACTTCCAGGTGGATGTTCTGGCGGCTCGAGTTGATCGCGTCGTCGGCGCCGAGCTCGAGGGCCTTGCGGCCCTTCTCGTCGCTCGTCGCCGTCGCGATCACCCTGGCCCCGAAAAGCTTGGCCACCTGGATGCCCGCGCTCCCGACCCCGGATCCCGCACCGAGCACCAGAACCGTGCTGCCGGGCCCGACCCCGCCCACCGTCACAAGCATGTGCCACGCGGTCAAGAAGACGAGTCCGATCGCGCCCGCGCCGACGTAGTCGAGCCGCGGGGGAAGCGGAACCAGATTCTGTGCCGGTGCCACGACATACTCGGCATGTGTGCCCGGCAACTCGTAGCCGAGGACGCGGTACCGCGGGCACAGCGTCTCGCGCCCCGCGAGGCAATGCTGGCAATGGCCGCATCCGAAACCCGGGTTCAGGATGGCGGACTGGCCGACAAGCTCCGATGGCACGCCCGGCCCAACCCCGGCCACCTCTCCTGCCGCGTCGTTGCCGAGGATATGCGGCATGGGCGGCGAGGTGCGACCAGGCAGGCCCGCGCGGTTCAAGATGTCGAGGTGGTTTAGCGAGGCCGCCTGCACTTGGAAGAGCACCTCGCCCGGTCCCGGCTCAGGGTTCGGGGCTTCCTCGAAGCGCAAAACCTCGGGGCCGCCATGCCCATACATGCGCACAGCCTTCAACGCCAAACCTCCATTCGAGGAACACTATGCTCACAGGGCCACTTCGCGGATTCAGTTCCGGCCGGTGCGCTCGAACAGCCGCAGGAAGCCATCCAGCGTATCGCGGCGCAGCCGGATCTCGTCTGCGTCGCCCGCCAGCCGCGCCCGGCCTCCTGCCGTCATCTCGTAGACCCGGACCGGTTGGCCAGCCATCGTCTGGCGCCAGCTCGAGCGAAGAGCCCCCTCCTTCTCGAGATCCCGCAGAAGGCGGTAGACGCGACCGGTGTCCACGGTCCAACCCGGTGGATTGAGGCCGCGCAGGCGCTCGATCAGCGAGCCGCCGTGGTCCGGCTGCTGCGCCACGAGGAGCAGCAGGAACGCCGACAGATGACGTCCTGTCTGGTACCGGCGAGCATCTTCTTCATTGGGCGACAGGCCTGTCACCCCCAGTGAAAGGTAGTGCATATTGCATTATAGTGCATTTGGTAGTACCGTGGCCGAGGACAAGCCCGAAATGGGGTTCGCAACCTGGCAGCTTCCCGCGGTGCGGCGGTGCCGCCGTCGCCTTACGTATTGCAGGGCAGAGCGCTATGGCTGAGTTTCGCCGCCGCGACCACCGGCACGCTGATGGTCAACCTGGACGCAACAGTGGTCAACGTCGCGCTGCCGGTCATGCAGCACGAGTTCGGCCTGCCCGTTTCCGAACTACAGTGGGTGGTCACGGCGTACCTGCTGGTCATCACCGGGGTGCTTCCGCTAACAGCGCAGGTGGCCGGTTGGTTCGGCCGCAACCGGCTCTTTTCGCTCGGTCTCCTGATCTTCACCCTCGGCTCGGTCGGCGCGGCGCTGTCGACCGACCTGTCCGCACTGCTCGAGGCACGCGTCCTGCAAGGGCTGGGTGGCGCGATCATCCAGGCGAACGTGATGGCGATCGTGGCGCTCACCTTCCCCCAGAATAGACGTGGACGCGGCCTGGGACTGATCGCGGCCGTGGTGGCGGTCGGCAACCTCCTCGGTCCGCCTCTCGGCGGCGTACTGACCGCCCTGTTCGGCTGGCGCAGCATCTTCTGGGTGAACCTGCCGGTCGGCATCTGGGGCGTCTGGGCGTCCTGGCGCTACCTTCCCCGCTTTGTCCGGGATGCCGGACTGCGACCCGCCGCCTTCGACTGGCTGGGATCGCTGCTCTTCTTCGCCGCGGCTTCCCTTCTGGAGTTCGGCCTTGCCGCGCTGCCCAGGGTCCAAGCCGTCTGGTTCCTCGGCCTGGCCGCTGCGGCGACTTGGCTGTTCATTCAGCGAGAGGCCAGGGCGCGTCAGCCCGTCATGCCTCTGCGGCTCTACCGCATTCCCGCCTTCTGGCGCAATCTCTTGAGCGGTCTCAGCTATTGGGTGCTGATGATGGCGCCAGCATTCCTCCTGCCGTTTTATCTGCGTGTCGTGCTGCGGCAGCCGATGGCGGTCGTCGGACTGAGCATGGCGCCTCAGGCCTTGATGATGATTCTGTTCGCGCCGATCGGCGGGCGCCTGGCCGACCGCATCGGCGTACTGGTGCCCGGCCGCCTGGGCATGGCGGTGTTCGCCATGGCGGACCTCTTCTTTGCCCTCTGGTCGGGTGGCCCACCCCTCTGGGGCGTCTGGACGCTGTCCGCCCTCGTCGGCATCGCAGCGGGGCTATTCAACGCGCCAAACAATGCGGCCATGCTGAACTCCGTCAGCCCACAGGACACCGGAACGGCGTCCGGTCTGCTCGCCACCCAGCGCAACATCGGCCGCATCATCGGCGTCGCCGTCGCGGCGACGGGACTTTCGCTGTACTGGCTTCTCGCTGGGTTTTCCCTGAATCCGCCCCACACCTCCCCCAGCTACCCCCGCATCTTCCTGGCCGCCTTCCAGGCAGTCTTCCTGGCCATGCCGGTCTTCGCCGCCATCGGCATTTGGACGATGACGTCCCCGGCGGAGCCGCCTGCGGCTGACGCGGAGGCGGCGGCAGCCAAATCGCGGTAGAATCGAGACAATCACGTCCGCAAAGGAGAGTGCCATGGCACCGCATGAAGGGCACGCACCCGGGCACTTCGACCCGCAGCACCTCTACGGAACCGAAGGCCGCCGCAGAGCCGAGATCGCACCCGAGGACATACTGCGTCAGTCCATGCCGCCCGACCTCGGCACCCTGGCGGACATCGGCTGCGGCAGCGGGTTCTTCACCGTCGCCGCGGCTCGGCTCTATCCCCAGACCCGCATCCTTGCCATCGACCACCAACAGGACATGCTCGACTTCGTGCGCGAGAGGGCGCAGGAGGCGAGGCTCGGCAACGTCGAGACGGTGCTCTCCCAAGCGACGCACCTGCCGTTCGCAGACGGATCGCTCGACGCGGTTCTGATGTCAAACGTGTTTCATGACATTCCTGAGAGGGACGCGATGCGCGACGAAGTCCACCGCGTGCTCAGGCCGGGCGGCGTCTACCTCCTGATCGAATGGGAGAAGAAGGAGACACCAATGGGACCCCCTCTGGAGATCCGCATCGCTGCGGAGGATCTCTCCGCCATCCTGCAGGCGGGTGGCTTCGAGACCGAGCAGATCGTACACGACCCCGGCTCGACCTACCGCCTGCTCGCGCGCCGGCCGACATAGCGCCACCCCTGGGCAAGCTCACGGACACCGTTGCCAAATGAGCTCGAGCCGCGGCAGGTACGCCGATTGGTTGTACTGTATGAGCCATGTGTTGGAGCGTTCGCCGGGCAGTTCCCACCGCACCTCAAGACCGTGCACTGCCTGGATCTCAAGTTCCAGTGACGGCCCCCGCAAGTGGCGGATCGCTTCGGTCACATCCCACAGCTGCCATCCGAAGACGTACGGATACGGGCCGGTGCCCCCCGTCGTCACGTGACGGACGCCCAGTACCGTGCCGTCCATGCGGGAGATGCAGAGCGCATCGCCCTCATGTTGGACCTGCTTGGCAAAACAGCGGAGCCTTGCACGGGCGAACGGGAGACCGGGCGGAAACGCTGGAATCGTGAAGCGAAGCCGTAGGCGCTCCCCTGCGCTGTCCAGCCCGTCGGAGTATACGGCCTGCCGCCGCATCGAGCCGTCCGGCGTCACCCTGCCCGTACGTCGCTTCTCGTTCCGCCATGTCGCGACGAATGCCAGCAGCGTCTCCGCACGGCTGTCGTACGTGTGGTGCGCGAGCACCTCCGCGCGCGCCGTGTTCGCGATGCGCCGGCGCGCCGCGGGATCTGCCATATAGCGCGCGAGTTGGCCCGCCGTCTCCTCGGCCGACGAAGTGCACAAGAGGTGGCGTCCCTCCTCGAAGTGGCGTTGCACCCCAGGTGTGCGCACGGTGAGGACGATGCCGCCGCCGGATGCCAGGGCCTCGAATGTCCTCCCGGTGAGCTGGTTCGGCTCATTCTGCGGGCAGAGCACGATGGACGCCGCCGTATAGAGCCTGGGCACCTCGGCGTACGCGACGGCGGGGTGCAGCCAAGATGCCGGCAAGTCGAAGCCGACGTCGCGCTTCGCCATACCCCAGAAGCTGCCGTGCACGTCGACGCGTCCTCGGAAGTTGATGAGGGGCTGCAGCAGCCAGTTGAGCGCCAGGCCGCGCAACGCGCCACTCGTCTCTCCGTACGCTGTTCCGACCAGGACGACGTCGCTCGGCCGACCACCAGGCGTCGGACGGTGAAAGCCCTGGTCGGCGGCGAACGGCATCTCCTCCGCGGCGTAGCCGAGTTCACGCAGCAGGGGCACCGTTGTCGGCGAAATCGTGAGCACAGCGTCAGGCGAAGCCTTTTCCAGGAAGGGCAGCGTCCAGACGTCCGTGTGGGTCGGGTCTTCCGTGCCCCAGTAGACATGGAGCACACCCGGGCTCCTGCAGTACTGCCGCAGCAGCTCAAGCGAAGTGTTGTCGCTGTGCATCGGCGTCCAGCCCATGCTCAGGACGAGCTCCGGCCGCATGGACGCGAGATAACGCTGCAACGTCTCGAGTGAAGGACCGCCTTGCCAGACGGTCACATGGTGGCCGCGTCGGGTCAGCGCCTGCGGGAAGCCATGGGTGTAGACATCGTGCGACTCGTAGAAGAGCACCTCCACTTTGGCTACCTCCGCCCTTCTGGGGCCGTCACCGCTTTCCGGTTCTTCACATAGTGTGCGGCGGAGGAAGCGGGGGTGAGAGTGTGACGGACGTCGCGGTGCTTGGTGCGGGTTACTGGGGCCAGAAGCTGATCAGGGCCATGCGCGAAGTAGTTGGCGTCGGCCGGATGTTCTGCGTCGACCCCCGGCCCGAATTGCGCCAGGAACTGGAGCGGCGTTTCGGTGCAGTCCATGTGCTCGATCGGGAGGACGATCTGATCGACGATCCCAGAGTGAAAGCGGTCGTCATCGCCACCCCTGCGTCGAGCCACTACGCGCTTGCCAAGCGCTGGATCATGGCGGGCAAGCACGTGCTCGTCGAAAAACCCATCGCGCTTGATGTCGGCGCGGCGCGGGAACTCACAACCCTGGCGGAACACATGGGTGTCGGGCTCCTGCCGGGCCATACGTACCACTTCAACGGCGCCGAGGAATATCTCAGAAGCTTCGTCCGTTCCGGCGAGCTGGGAGATCCTCTCTGGCTGCAGAGCGAGCGCGCGAACCTCGGACGCTTTCGGCAGGACGTGAGCGTCCTCTGGGACCTCGGGCCCCACGACGCCACCATCCTGGTCGACCTGCTGGACCCGGAAATCGAAACCTGCCAGAGTACCGGTTCACCGACGAACCAGGGCAGTCTCGAAACCTGCTGCGTGACGATGCGCACCGATCGCCAGGTGGGGGTGGCCTGGACCCTCAGTTGGCGCTCGCCGGAGAAGGTGCGTCGGATCGCCCTTGTCGGGACACGGCACACCGTCCTGTGGGACGATCTCGAAGGCGCATGGCCGCTGCGGATCTACCGCACCGAATTCCACCAGGAGAGCCCTTCGACCGGTCACGCGGAAGTGGTGGCCCGCGTAACCGGCGTCAGCCTGCCTGCCGTCGACCACGGCGAACCTCTGCTCAAGGAATGCCAACACTTTGTCGATGTCGTGAACGGTTTCACACAGCCGGTCCTAGGTGCGAGGCACATCCTCAACGTCACGGCCGTGCTGGCCCGCGCCGAAGCCGCCCTCCGGCCGGCCTGACGCCCGAAGGAGGGATTCCGAGGTGGCTACCGCCCACGAACTGCAAGCCGTGGCCGACGACGTCAAGCTCGGCGCTGGCGTGTACCTCGCACCGTTCGTCAACCTGTACGGTTGCGAGATCGGCGAGGAAACGCGGATCGGCGCGTTTGTCGAGATCACCGCGGGCGTGCGCATCGGCCGGAGGTGCAAGATCTCGTCGCACAGCTACATCTGCACAGGCGTCACGATCGGTGACGGCGTCTTCATCGGCCATGGCGTGCTGTTCATCAACGACCTCAACCCGTCTGCCGTGACCGAGGCCGGAGAACTCCAGGGGCCCGGGGACTGGCAGCTTGTCCCGACCGTCGTCAAGGACATGGCCTCCATAGGAACCGGTGCGGTGGTCATGGGCGGCGTAACCATCGGTCAGGGTGCGCTCGTCGGCGCCGGGGCCGTCGTGACGCACGACGTGCCGGATGGCGCCGTCGTCGCTGGGGTGCCCGGGCGCGTCATCGGCTCGAGAAGGAGGGTCACGGCATGATCCGGATGGTGGACCTGCCGGCGCTGCACAAGCCGATCCAATCCGAACTCGATCTGGCCGCCGACCATGTGCTGGGCCACCAGCACTTCGTCGGCGGTCCTGAGGTGCAGGTCTTCGAGGAGGCGTTCGCCGCCTGGGTGGGATCTCGGTATTGCGTCACAGTGAACTCGGGTACCGCAGCCCTCCTGCTCGGCCTCATGGCCCTTGATTTGCCCAACGGCGCCAAAGTGGCCACCGTGGCCAACACATTCCTTGCGACCGTCGAGGCGATCATCTGGGCCGGCTACGATGTCGCATGGGTGGACATCGATCCGGATACGGGACTCATGGATCCTTCGTCACTCGAGGAGGTCCTCAGACGGGAGCACGTGGCTGCGGTGCTGCCGGTTCATCTCTACGGCGCAGCAGCCCCGATGCCCGCCATCGTCGAGATCGCGCACCGCCACGGAGCCCAGGTCGTCGTGGACGCCTGCCAGGCGCACGGCACCAGGGTGCGGACGCCCGCAGGGCTGATGCCAGCGGTCTGGGGCACACGCTGGGCGGCCTACAGCTTCTATCCGACCAAAAACCTGGGGGCTTTGGGCGATGGCGGGGCCATCCTGACCGACGACAAAGAGATCGCCGACAGGGTGCGTCTGCTGCGCCACCACGGCCAGCGCGTACGCAACGAGAGCACCCGTCCAGGCTTCACGGAGCGGCTCGATACGCTGCAGGCGGCCTGGCTGCTCGCGAAGCTGCCCCACCTGGCAACATGGAATGGCCGGCGCAGGGAGCTAGCAGCCATCTACGACGGTATCCTGCCGGCTGCGCTGCGCCTCAGGAACGATCTGCACGGGGAGTCGGTCTTCCACCTCTACACGATCCGTTTGCCCCACCGCGACGTCGTCCGGGAACTTCTCGCCGCCCAGGGCGTCCAGGCCGACGTCTACTACCCCCACCCCGCTTACAGCCTCCTGCCTGGGTCGCGTCCGCGGCTGCCCGCCACGCAGAGGCTGATGGACCAGGTGTTGAGCCTGCCGATCCATCCCGCCCTCGCGGACGACGATGTGCGCCGCATCGCCCTTGAAGTTGTCGAAGCGGCGACCTAGCTGGCCTCAAGTCGGTCCCGGGCAGGGCCCCGTGCCCACCTTGTGGCGACTCCGGCTGGTGGACGTCGGTACCCGGTCGAGCGGATCAGGTCGACGCAGGCTCATCCTTCGGGTCTGTGCCCGGCATCCGTCTGAAGCGTTTCCGTTCGGATCTTCCCCCCGCCCGCGATGAGCGCGACGCTCGACAGGATGACCAGCAGCCCCAGGGCCATGCGCAGCGAGATGCTCTCGCCCAGGAAAAGCGCTCCCCAGATCACCGCAAACACGGGCACGAGGAAGGTCACGGTCGATGTCCGCAGCGCGCCGACGCTGTGAATCAGCGCAAAGTACAGCAGATAGGCGACTGCCGTGCAGACGACGGCCAGCATCAGTACCGACACGATGACAACTCCATCCGGCCGCGCGTGCGGCAAAAACAGCAGGCTGATCGGCAGGAGGAGCAAAGTTGCCCCAAGCTGCTGGCCGATGGCGATGTCGAGCGGCTTCTCGCCGCGAAAGTAGCGCTCGGAGAAGACGTTCGCCACACCGTACGAGAGTGCCGCAAGCAAGGAGAAGGCTGCCGGCAGCCAAGCCCAGATGCCGTGCATGGCCTTGCCACCGCCTACCAGCACGCCGACGCCGGCGACCCCGAGCACGACGCCGGCAATCTTCATTGGGGTGAGCCTGGCCCGGCTCCACGCCCACGCGACCAGGGCCGTGAAGACGGGTGTCGTCGCATTGAGGATTGCCGCCAGCCCCACGTCGATGCGGAGTTCCGCCGCGGCGATCAGCGTGAACGGGACGGCGGCATTCGCAGCGCCCAGCACCAGATACTGCCACCATCTATGTGCGACGCGGACCGGCTGACGCGCGACCAGCGCGAAACCGAGCAGGGCGGCCGAGGCGAGCAGAACCCGCACCTCGATCAGCACAACCGGCCCCAGGGCGGGAACGCCTATGCGGAGAAAGAGGAACGAGCCACCCCATATGGCGGCCAGGGCACCAAGCATCAGGACGTCCTTGGGCTTCACGGGCCAGCGCTCGCCGCCGGACGCGGCAATCTCACTCCCACTCGATCGTGCCAGGCGGCTTCGAGGTCACGTCGTAAAGAACGCGGTTGATCCCCGGAACCTCGCTGACGATGGCCGAGGCAATCCTCTGCAAAAGCGCAGGTTCGAGCTTTGCCCAGTCCGCTGTCATCCCGTCGTCGGAGGTTACGACGCGAACGACCAGCGCCTCGCCGTAGGTGCGGTGATCCCCCATGACGCCGACCGTGCGCACACCCGGCAGCACCGCAAACCACTGCCAGAGGTCGTCCGCGATGCCTGCCGCTTCGATCTCGCGGCGCACCACAAGGTCCGCACGGCGCAAGAGTTCGAGACGTCCCGGCTGCACTTCGCCGACCATGCGGATGGCGAGTCCCGGTCCCGGAAACGGTTGACGCTGCACGAGCGAGCGCGGCAGACCGAGTTCGGTACCAAGGCGCCGCACCTCATCCTTGAACAGTTCGCGCAGCGGCTCGAGCAGGCGGAACCGGAGGTCTTCCGGCAGGCCGCCGACGTTGTGATGGCTCTTGATCACAGCCGCCTGTCCCGGGCCGCTCTCGATCACGTCCGGGTAGAGGGTCCCTTGCACCAGGAAGTCGGTCGGCCCGAGCTTCTGCGCTTCCTCTTCAAAGACACGGATGAAGAGATTGCCGATGCGCTTGCGCTTCTCCTCAGGGTCGACAACACCGGCGAGCGCCGCCAGGAATCGGTCCTCGGCCTTAACGTGGATGAAGCGCAGTGGAACGCGCTCGGTGAATGCGCGTTCCACCTCCTCGGCCTCGCCCGCGCGCAGGAAGCCATGGTCCACGAAGACCGCAGTCAGACGGTCGCCAAGTGCCCTGTGCACAATGGCTGCCGCGACGGCCGAGTCGACGCCGCCCGACAGTGCGACGAGCGCCGAGCGGTCGCCCACCTCGGCCTGGATGCGCGGCACTTCGCGTTCGAGGAAGGAACCCATGTCCCAGCCGCCAGTCAGCCCCACGACGGAGTAGAGGAAGTTGCGCAGGAGTTCCATGCCGTGCTCGGTGTGGACCACCTCAGGGTGAAACTGCACCGCATAGATCTTGCGGGCGGCATCGCCCATGGCTGCACATGGCGCACCGTCGCTCCCGAGCAGCAGGGAGAAACCGGGCGGCAGGCTCTCGACCCGGTCGCCATGGCTCATCCACACACGAAACCGTTCCGGCACACCGGCGAGCAGCGGGTCTTCGACACCTGTCCGCCGCGCCTCGGCCGGCCCGTACTCGGGGAGTCCAGGATCGACCCGTCCGCCGAGGGCGTGCGCGAGGTACTGCATGCCGTAGCAGATGCCGAGCTGGGGGATGCCTGACGTCAGGATGCGGTCGTCCAGCCTCGGCGCGCCGGGCCTGTAGACGCTGTCGGGACCTCCGCTCAGGATCAGGGCCTGCGGCTCCTTGGCCAGCAGTTGCTCGAAAGTAGCCGTGGCAGGCACGATTTCCGCGTAGACGCCCAGTTCGCGCACGCGGCGGGCGATCAGCTGGGCGTACTGGGCACCGAAGTCAAGAACAAGTACGCGCTCCGTCATGGAGCGACTGCTTCGCTGCGCAGGACGAGAAGCTCGGGATGGTTGCGGTAGCGGCCGGCGTAGTCCAGGCCGTATCCGACGACGAAGGCATCGGGAATGCGGAAGCCGACATAGTCCGCCTGCACCGCGACCTCGCGACGCTCGGCCTTGTCGAGCAGTGTACATATGCGGATCGAACGCGGCTTGCGCGCCATGAGATTCTGCAGCAGGAAGTTCAGCGTGCGACCGGTGTCGATGATGTCTTCCACGATCAGGACGTCCCGACCCTCGATCGATTCGTCGAGATCCTTGAGCACGCGGACGGCACCGGATGAGACCGAAGCATCGCCGTATGAAGAGACAGCCATGAAGTCCATTTCCACCATGCCCTTGATCTCCCGCACCAAGTCGGCCGTAAAGATCACGGCACCGCGCAAGACCGACACCGCGAGCAGAGGCTGATCTCCGCTCAAGTCCTCGGAGATCTCGGCGCCAAGTTCCTGCACCCGCTTCGCAATCGCCTCGCGCCTGAGAAGCACCCGCTCGACTTCGTCCATATTCGCCAAGCCGGGGAGCCCGGCCGGCCCATCACTCCTTCCGTCTCACACATAAAGAAAAACACCGGAGCCCGGCCGTCCGGCAAGTCCCTTTCTTGCAGAGTAACAGCCGGATTGCAGGCTGAAAAGGTGCGGCGGCGGATTTCAGGGATCATCGCCCCGGAGCGCGAGAAGCGCGGCTGTCCTGATGAGCGCGAGACGCTCCGGGACCGTGTCCCCCGCGAAGAGAACCCTCTTGACTCCTCTTGGCAAGCCGGGGCCCCTGAAGCCTAGGATGCCCCTTCCCTCCTGACTCGGGCCGGCAGCCAGGCTGTCCCCGATCCGCCATGCCTTGCCCGCACACGACTGCTCAGCCTCTCGCGCCAGATCATCGCGCCAGAGAACGGTCCCCGGCTGTTCGTCGTCCCAGCCCTCGCGCAGCGCGAACCTGCGGTAGGCCGCGAAGTCGTCGATGTCCTGTTCCACCCGGTCGAGAGGCACGGGCACGACGCGGGTGCCGTCGCGGCGCAGCAAGGCCCGCGCGCCAGCGTCCCAAGCGAGGTCGAAGAGGTCGGGCATAAGGTGTCCGGCCAGAACGGCGGGTGCTCCCAGGCGTCCCTCGACGTCGACGGCCGCCGCAGCGTCCACGCCTTCGGTGCCCCTGAACGCGTGCACCAGCCCCGTCAGATCCCTGCCCTCGAGGCCTGGGACGTCTGCTGGCAGCACGAGCAGGGCCTCGAGCCTCTCACCCAGGGCGACCGCCGCCCTCGCGGCCAGGGCGAGAGATGTCCCCATGCCGCGGTCCGCGTCGGGGTTCTCGAGGAACAGGATCCGCGGCTGCGCGAGCGTACTGATCGCCGCGCGATGCAGCGCGGCGTCGCCGGGCAAAACGCAGAGCACGCGGTCCCCGACGGCCAATGCCAGGCGCAACGCCCTGCTCAGCAGCGTTTCACCCGGCCCCGCCGGCATGAGCAGCTTCGGCGCGCCGAAGCGCCTTCCGCCGCCCGCCGCAAGCAGGGCAACCGCTATCATGCGCTGCGGCGAACGGAGCAAATCTCGGCCACGATGCTGAGCGCGATCTCCTCCGGCGTGCGCGCTCCGATGCGGATGCCGGCCGGGGAATGGAGCACCGCAGGGTCCTCGTCACCGATCGCACCAAGGTCCCTGAGGTGGCCGAGCATGCTCTGGCGCCTGCCCTCGGAACTCAGGAGGCCGATGTAAGGCACTTTGGCCCGAAGCGATGCCGTCAGGGCTGCAAGGTCCCGCTCGACCTGGTGCCCCATCACGACGACGTAGCTTTGGGAGCCGAGTTCCGACAGCTCCGAGTAGTCCTTCAGGGCCAGACAGCGCACGTCGGCATGTGGAAAGCGGTCCGGCGAGGCCAGGTGCGGCCTTGGGTCGACCACCTGAACCTTGAACCCCAGCTCAAGCGCCAACCTGGCGAGCGGCTGCGCGTCGTCCGTGGCTCCGAAAATCACGCACTCCGCCTCCGCAGGCACGATCCAGGCGAAGATCTCGGCATCCTGCGGCATGTCCTGCAGGCGTACAGCCAGCGGCGCGCGCGCGCCGCGCAACTGCTCCTCGGCCATGCCGACGAAAGCGGCGTCGATCTCTGCGTTGCCAAGGCTGCCAAAGTTCGCATGGCCCGGGATGTAGACGATGTCGCGCATGACGCCCTGACGCGCCAGGTCCAGGCGAACACCGCGCGCCACCGGCATGCCGTCCGCGAACCTGTTCAGGAAGCGGCCGAGCGGCGTGTCTCCCGATGGCAGTTTCTCCAGCAGCACGTCGACGATGCCGGGACAGCCCATGCCGTAGCCGAAGATGCTTTCGTCGCTCGTGTCGTAGCGGAGGATACGCGGCTCCGCCATCGGCAGGTCTGCCGCCTCGCCCGCAACCTCGGATTCGAGGCAGCCTCCGGAAACCAGCCCCAGCACGCCTCCGCCAGGAGCCACGTAGACACTCGCGCCCTCGCGCTGGTATGCGGAACCCTCGACTGCGACGATCGTGCCGAGCGCTCCCGGAACCCCCTTGCGCCAAGCGTCGAGGGCGGCCCGGATCACCTGTTGCTGCATCATGATGGGCGTCTCCCTTTCAACGAGTACACGAGCTTCGTAAGGGCGCGCGGATCGAGCGCGTCCCCGAAGCCGTCGCAATACGGCAAGGCCAGTCGCACACCGCTCTGCACCGGTTCGAAGCCTGGCGTGCCTGCGAGAGGACTGAGCCAGAACAGATACCTGACGCTGCTTCTGAGGCCCGCCAGGGCGCCCCGCAGCAGGGCCGGCTCGCCGGTATCGAGTCCGTCGGACACGACGACGACGATGCTTCGCTCGCCGAGTAGGCGCCGGCCCCAATCTGCCGTGAAGCGATGCAGGGCAAAGCCGATGCGCGTACCTCCGCCGTAGGCAAACCCAAGGTTGCGCAGGGCCGCCGCTCCCTCCCTGCGCCGCAGCCTGTCCGTGATGCGCCGAATCTCCGTTGAGAAGGCGAAGACCTCAGTCCGCCCGGACTGGCGCACCATGGCCTGCGCCAGGCGGAGCACCTTGCGGTCGTCACCCGACATGGAGCGGCTCAGGTCGCAGAGCAGCACCACGCGCGGCGGCCGCAGCCGGCGCCGCTGTCTGCGCAGGTGCACGATCTCGCCCGCTGTGGCATGTGCCCTGCGCAGGCTGCGCCGAAGATCGACGTCGCCGCGGCGGCCCGGGCGCTTGCGTCGACCCTCGCCCATCCTGAGCGCAGCCAGGAATCCTGCTGCGTCGCGCATGGCTTCGGCCATGCCCTGCTGTGCTGGCGGCAGCGCTCCCGTTGGCCCCTGCGCGGCAAAGGGGCTGTAGTGCGAACGAGGGACGGGCCGCGTTTCCTCCCCACCCGCTTCCCTGGCGGTTGACGTCGCCCGCGCTTCCCCTCCGGTTTCCGCTGACCCGATCTCCATGCCGCCTGCCGCCTGCCCCGGACTCTCCGGCTCGGGCGAAAGCCGCTCGCCGCGCAACCAGAGTGGATAGATCTCGTCGAAGACGGCCTGGGCCCGTCGCGTACGGGCGTAGATGGAGCGCAGACTCAGGCGGACGTCTTCGCCGTCCGTGACACCCACGTCAGCCAGCGCACGGAGAGCCAGTGCCTGGGCGTCAACCCCGACTGGCAGGCCCAGCTTGCGCAACGTGCCGCCGAGTTCCGTCACCCGTCGGCGCAGCGCCGCCCCTTTGCCGTTCATTGGGCTCCACCACCCTGGTCCCGGCCGAGGAGAGAGGGCAGCTCGGCGATGACAAGCGCGCGGTCCTCGCGGTCTTTGAGCACCGCCGCGAAGCTCTCCTGGCACGCATCGGGATCGAGCTCAGCGTGGCCGAGAGCGACCAGTGCTTTCGCCCAATCGAGGCTCTCCGCGACGCCCGGCGCCCTGCCGAGCGGAAGTTGACGCAGGCGCTGCATGAACAGCGCGATCTGCTGGGCCAGGCGGCGATCCACATCGGGCAGCCTCGCCTCGAGGATTTCAGCTTCCATGGCCGGCTCCGGGTAGTCGATCCAGTGGTAGAGGCAACGCCGCCGCAAGGCGTCCGAAAGCTCGCGCGTACGGTTTGAGGTAAGGATTACCTTGGGCCGCTCCGCGGCATGCAGGGTGCCGAGTTCGGGAATTGTGACCTGGAACTCGCCCAGGAGTTCGAGCAGAAATGCCTCGAACTCCTCGTCCGCGCGATCGACTTCATCGATGAGCAGGACCGGGGCCGGCGGGCCCGCGGTGATCGCCTGCAGGAGTGGCCGCTCAAGAAGGAACTCCCGTGCGAACAGGTTGTGCGAAAGGTCGGCGAGATCCCCCTTGAGGGCCTCCGCCAACCTGATGCGCAGCAACTGGCGCGGATAGTCCCATTCATACAGGGCTGCGGCAGAGTCGAGCCCCTCGTAGCACTGAAGCCGAATCAGCCGAGTGCCAAGATGCTGCGCAAGAACCTTGGCAAGCTCCGTCTTGCCCACACCAGCGGGCCCCTCGACAAGAAGGGGCTGGTCAAGGGCGAGCATGAGGTGAAGGGATGTCGCGAGCGCCCGGTCTGCTACGTAGCCCTTCTGGCGCAGCGCAGCCGCTATGCTGTCAATCTGGGGATGGATGGTACCTCGCTCCGTTTCGCCGGGTGGTTCCCGAGCAACTAGATGGTAGCACACGGCGTTCGGCGGTCACGGATCGGACTTTGCTCCAAGAGACCCTGTCAAGGTACAAACGAGTTACG